>NZ_JBONDW010000089.1:0-220 GCF_054919535.1 Mycobacterium venezuelense | reverse complement strand
CGCATCGATATCGGCGGCCACCGCCGCCGCCGCGCCCTGCGCATCACGGGTCACCGCATTGTCGGACTCCGGATGAAACAACGCCTCAAACAACTCCACCAACGACCGCGACGTATGCGGATTGTCGTTGAGCACCGACTCGATATGCGACTGACTGTAAGCAAAACCCGCCTGCCGCAAATACTTCGCATACGCCCGCAAAATCACCACCTGCTGCCAG
>NZ_JBONDW010000088.1:0-255 GCF_054919535.1 Mycobacterium venezuelense | reverse complement strand
TGAGTTGGGTGAGGTTCAGGCCGTGTTGGCTGGGGTGGAGGGTGTGGATCAGGCGGTGGTGGTGGTTCGTGAGGATCAGCCTGGTCATAAGCGGTTGGTGGGGTATGTCACCGGTGGTGGTGTGGATGTGGTGGGGGTGCGTGCTGAGTTGGGGCAGCGGTTGCCGGGCTATATGGTGCCTGCGGCGGTTGTGGTGTTGGATCGGTTGCCGGTCACGGTCAACGGCAAACTCGACAAACACGCCCTACCCGCACC
>NZ_JBONDW010000087.1:0-290 GCF_054919535.1 Mycobacterium venezuelense | reverse complement strand
ATGCGATAACCACGGATCTTGACCTGCTCATCAGCCCGACCCAAATACTGCAACTGCCCATCAACACCCCACCGCACCACATCCCCAGTCCGATACATCCGATCCCCAGGCAGACCAAACGGACACGACACAAACCGCGACGCCGTCAACCCCGCCCGACCCACATACCCCACACCCACCCCACGCCCAGCCACATACAACTCCCCCACCACACCCACCGGCACCCGACGCAACCACCGATCCAACACAAACAACCCCGCACCCGGCACCGCCACCCCAATCGGCACCAC
>NZ_JBONDW010000086.1:0-291 GCF_054919535.1 Mycobacterium venezuelense | reverse complement strand
AGATCGATAACCGGTGAATGTGCAGCAAAATGTGGTGGTCTGAATTCAGTGGCGAAGACCACCTTCCGGACCCTCAGGGGTCTCGTCGGGGTCCCAGGTCCCCGGCAACATCGGACTGACCGGCCGATCGTCGAAACTGTCCCCCGACACCGTCGTCAACCCAGCCGCAGCCGCATCCGACCGCACCGCCGTACCGCTGAACCCCATCGCACCCGAACCCCGCTCCGAAGCTCGCACCCGCGGCTGCGGCTCCGGCGCCGGATCAGCCCCGGGCTCCGGATCCTCATAGTT
>NZ_JBONDW010000085.1:0-291 GCF_054919535.1 Mycobacterium venezuelense | reverse complement strand
GTTGGATTCTTCGTCAATACCTTGGTATTGCGCGTCGATCTGACGGGTAATCCGACCGTTGCCGACCTGTTGCAGCAGGTGCGTCAGCGCGGCATCGCGGCGTTCGAAAATCAGGATGTGCCGTTTGAGGTGTTGGTCGAGCGGCTCAACCCGGCGCGCAGTCTCACACACCATCCGCTCGTACAGGTGATGGTGTCTTGGCAGAACTTCGCTGAGGACCGTGCCTCCAGTTTGACGCTGGGTGATGTTCAAGCGACGCCGCTGGACGCGGAAAGCCGCACCGCCCGTATG
>NZ_JBONDW010000084.1:0-297 GCF_054919535.1 Mycobacterium venezuelense | reverse complement strand
GAATCGATAGCGGTATGTGGTGCATGCAAAAGTGCAGAAGCGGTCCGGTCAGTTGCGCGAACCCCCTCCCGGATCGGGCGGGATCACATTGGGTGCGTCGGGGTCCCAGGTCCCCGGCAACATCGGACTGACCGGCCGATCGTCGAAACTGTCCCCCGACACCGTCGTCAACCCCGCCGCAGCCGCATCCGACCGCACCGCCGTACCGCTGAACCCCATCGCACCCGAACCCCGCTCCGAAGCTCGCACCCCCGTCCGCGGCTCCGGCGCCGGATCAGCACCCGGACCCTCATAGTC
>NZ_JBONDW010000083.1:0-300 GCF_054919535.1 Mycobacterium venezuelense | reverse complement strand
TGTTCTGGCGCTGTTTGTTTCTGCCTGCAACGGAGTGGCCTCAACGTTTCCGAGAGCCAGTCCGGCGGCCGGATCGCTGTGTTGCCAAGGCAGGTTCTGCCAGGTCAGCAGGACTTGCACCAACGGGTGGTGGGTGAGTGATCTGATGGGATTGAGCCGCTCGACCAACACCTCGAACGGCACATCCTGATTTTCGAACGCCGCCAACGTACGTTCGCGCACCTGGTTCAGCAGGTCGGCAACGGTCGGATTACCCGTCAGATCGACGCGCAATACCAAGGTATTGACGAAGAATCCAAT
>NZ_JBONDW010000082.1:0-322 GCF_054919535.1 Mycobacterium venezuelense | reverse complement strand
AGGCGCGGCGATGATCCGCTCCAAGGGTGAGGCCGGCACCGGCGATGTGTCGAACGCGACGACGCACATGCGCAAGATCGGTGGCGAGATCCGCCGGCTCACCTCGATGAGCGAGGACGAGTTGTATGTGGCGGCCAAGGAACTGCAGGCCCCCTATGACCTGGTGGTCGAGGTGGCGCGGGCCGGCAAGCTTCCGGTCACGCTGTTCACCGCGGGTGGGATCGCCACCCCGGCCGATGCGGCGATGATGATGCAGCTCGGTGCCGAAGGCGTGTTCGTCGGGTCGGGGATCTTCAAGTCCGGCAACCCCGCACAGCGGGCC
>NZ_JBONDW010000081.1:0-322 GCF_054919535.1 Mycobacterium venezuelense | reverse complement strand
GGGCGCGGCGATGATCCGGTCCAAGGGTGAGGCCGGCACCGGCGACGTGTCGAACGCGACGACGCATATGCGCAAGATCGGTGGCGAGATCCGCCGGCTGACCTCGATGAGCGAGGACGAGTTGTATGTGGCGGCCAAGGAGTTGCAGGCCCCCTATGACCTGGTGGTCGAGGTGGCGCGGGCCGGCAAGTTGCCGGTGACGTTGTTCACCGCGGGTGGGATCGCCACGCCGGCCGATGCGGCGATGATGATGCAGCTCGGTGCCGAAGGCGTGTTCGTGGGGTCGGGGATCTTCAAGTCCGGCAATCCCGCGCAGCGGGCG
>NZ_JBONDW010000080.1:0-333 GCF_054919535.1 Mycobacterium venezuelense | reverse complement strand
TCGGTGATCCGGCGCAACGCCTCACCCAGATTGGTCGCCCCGCACACGAACGGCACGGTGAATTTCCACTTGTCGATGTGGTTGGTGTAGTCGGCCGGGGTCAACACCTCGGACTCGTCGACATAGTCCACACCCAGGCTCTGCAGGATCTGGGCCTCGACGAAATGCCCGATGCGGGCCTTGGCCATCACCGGGATGGTGACCGCATCGATGATGCCCTCGATCATGTCCGGATCGCTCATCCGCGACACCCCGCCCTGAGCGCGGATGTCGGCAGGCACCCGCTCCAACGCCATCACCGCCACCGCACCCGCACCCTCAGCAATGCGAGCC
>NZ_JBONDW010000079.1:0-334 GCF_054919535.1 Mycobacterium venezuelense | reverse complement strand
CGGTTGCGGCGGCACATAATGCCACGGCCTCGATGGTGCTGCAGGCTGCGATGGCGGTGGTGTTGCACCGGGCCGGGGTCGGTGAGGATGTGGCGTTGGGTACGCCGATCGCCGGACGTAACGATAAGGCGCTCGATGAGTTGGTCGGGTTCTTTGTCAACACCTGGGTGTTGCGGGTCGGGGTAAACCCGCAGCAGCGGTTCAGCGATGTCCTGCAGCAGGTGCGGCACAAGGCTTTGGATGCCTATACCAACCAGGATGTGCCGTTCGAACTGCTCGTCGAGCGGCTCAACCCGGCACGCTCGACATCGCACCACCCACTCTTCCAGGTGGC
>NZ_JBONDW010000078.1:0-426 GCF_054919535.1 Mycobacterium venezuelense | reverse complement strand
GCCCATCCCCGACGTCATCCGCCTCGCCGCGCATGCCTGGCACTATCTGGCGGTGTTCGACGACGCCACCCTGGTGCCGCTCTACTTTGGGCGCACCAAACGCATCGCCACCCCCGCCCAACGCCTGGTGTTGTTCGCCCGTGACCGGGGCTGCACCCGCCCCGGCTGCACCGCCGGGGGCTATCGCTGCCAGGCCCACCACGCCCACCAGGACTGGACCGTGGGCGGCCAAACCAATATCGACGAACTCGCCCTGGCCTGTGGGCCCGACAACCGCCTCGTCGCCACGGGTAAGTGGACCACCACCATGCGCAACGGCCGCTGCCAATGGACCCCACCACCACTACTCGACACCGGCCAGCCTCGCATCAACACCTACCACCACCCCCAGACCTACCTGATTGAGAGCGACGAAGACGACGAAAC
>NZ_JBONDW010000077.1:0-440 GCF_054919535.1 Mycobacterium venezuelense | reverse complement strand
GGCGTCGCGGCGACCGCCGCGCCCGACACCGCCTGATAGGTGCTCATCGTGGTCGCGGCCTGGATCCACATCCGCACGTAATCGGCCTCGTTGAGCGCGATCGGAATCGTGTTGATACCGAAGAAGTTCGTCGCGATCAGGACGCCGTGCACCACGTGGTTGAGCGCCAGCTCCGGTAGCGTGGGCATGGTCGCCAACGCCGTCGAATACGCTGCGGCCGCCGTCTCGTGCTGAACCGCCACGGCCGCGCTGTTCGCGCTCTGCTGCGCAAGCCAGGTCAGGTAGGGACCGTGGGCCGCCACGTACTGCTCGGAACTCGGCCCTTCCCACGCCCCGGCCTGCACCCCGCCCAGCACACTCGTGAGTTCGGCTGCCGCAGAAGCATATTCAGCGCTCAGGGACTGCCAGGCCCCCGCGGCGGCCAACAGCGACCCTGGGCC
>NZ_JBONDW010000076.1:0-451 GCF_054919535.1 Mycobacterium venezuelense | reverse complement strand
TGACCAGTCGGGAGAACAGCCGGAGGATCGGCTCGCGTATGCAGCACACAGATCAGCCACAAACGGGCCGATCGACCAACCATCGGCAGCGATATGGTGTACCACCGCGACAAACACGTGCTCGTTCTCGGCGACGCGGAAGAGCACTGCCCTCAAGGGAATTTCACGCGCGAGATCAAATGGTCGCTGCGCGAATGTCGCGACGGCGTCGCGCACGCGATCCGACGGCCAAGCGGTGGCATCGACAATCTGCCATCCCAGGTCTGCTCGCTCGGCGGGCACCACCACTTGCTCGGGAATTCCGTCTACCACCCCGAACACGGTGCGCAGACTCTCGTGCCGACCCACGACGTCGGCCAACGCCTGCCCCAGTGCATCGTCATCCAGTCCGCCAGTCAAACGCAAAGCGACCGGCATGTGGTAAATCGCTGAAGGCCCCTGCAACTGCTCC
>NZ_JBONDW010000075.1:0-467 GCF_054919535.1 Mycobacterium venezuelense | reverse complement strand
CCACAGCCCAGCAGCCCGGCCACGGCCGGATCGGCCTCGGCATCGACCTTGGTGCACTGACCCTCATGCACCAGGGTTTTGTCGGCGAACGCGCCGATACCCAGCGCGGGGGTGAGTTCGGTGCCGTCGGTCAGCGTCATCTTCTGCGCGGCGTTGTGGGTGTCGAAGCACAGGTGCGGACGACCCCGCTTGCAGGCGCGGCATTCCCCGCACACCGCACGCCAGTTCAACACCACGAAGTCGCCGGGCTCGACATGGGTGACGCCCGCACCGACGGCCTCCACGGTGCCCGCGGCCTCGTGGCCGAGCAGGAACGGGTACTCGTCGTTGATGCCGCCCTCGCGGTAGGTCAGATCGGTATGACACACCCCGCACGCGATGATGTCGACCACCACCTCACCCGGACCCGGATCCGGGATCACGATGTCGACCAACTCGACGGGCTGCTTCTTGGACCGCGAAATCAC
>NZ_JBONDW010000074.1:0-472 GCF_054919535.1 Mycobacterium venezuelense | reverse complement strand
GATCGTTCCCCAGATGCCGGCGGGTGCGCCGTCGTCGGTCCAGTGCTCCCGGAGGAACAGCACCAGATCCATACGCGCGCTGTGGGTATCTGCCTCCAACGGAGTGACCTGAAGATCGCCCAAACTGAGAGCGGCTGCTGGATTGTTGTCCAACCACGGCAGATTCTGCCAAGCGAATATCACCTGGATCAGTGGATGGTGTGCGAGACTGCGCGCCGGGTTGAGCCGCTCGACCAACACCTCAAACGGCACATCCTGATTTTCATAGGCAGACAGGCTGCGCTGGCGCACCTGATCAAGCAGTTCGCTGAAACTTGGGTTGCCTGCCACATCGACCCGCAGCACCAGGGTGTTGACGAAAAACCCGACCAATTCGTCCAGTGCCGGATCACGCCGCCCCGCAATCGGAAAGCCCACTGCGACATCTGAACTGGCGCTCATCTCGGCAAGCAGTACCGCCAGAGCCGCCTGT
>NZ_JBONDW010000073.1:0-476 GCF_054919535.1 Mycobacterium venezuelense | reverse complement strand
GGGCAGGGTGCCGAGGCGTTGGGAGATGGAGTCGAGGATGGTGGGGAAGTCGGAGTAGGAGCGTCCGGTGGCGCCGGGTCCGCCGTGGAACAGGGTGTCGCCGGAGATGACGGCGCCCAGGTCGGGGATTGACCAGCACACCGATCCGGGGGAGTGGCCGGGGGTGTGGAGGGCGTGGATGTCGATGCCGCCGACGGTGAGCACCTGACCGTCTTCGACGGTGCGGAATTCTTTGTTGGGGTGGGTCATTCGCCAGAGTATGTCGTCGGCGGGGTGCAGGAGCACGGGGGCGTCGAGGGTGGTGGCGAGTTCGGGGGCGACGGTGATGTGGTCGTTGTGGCCGTGGGTGCAGATGACGGCTAGGACGTTGCGGCCGGCGACGGCGTCGATGATGGGGTCGGCGGTGTGGGCGGCGTCGAAGATCACGACGTCGGTGTCGTCGCCGACGAGCCAGATGTTGTTGTCGACGTCCCAGG
>NZ_JBONDW010000072.1:0-491 GCF_054919535.1 Mycobacterium venezuelense | reverse complement strand
GGCCGGCCGGTGACGCGTTCGTAGACGGTGTCGGCCATGATCTGGCCGCGCGAGCGCTCGTCGTAGGTGGTGTCGGCGGCGGTTTTGCAGGCGGCATAGACCGCGACGGCTTGGTGCACGGGCAACAACACGGTGACGTAGGCCATGGTGTCGGGGGCGGGGCGGATCCACACACCGCGGTCTTTGGCGGCTTTGGCCGACCGTTCGACGACCGCCGCGGCGTCCAGGCGTACCGCGATCTTGCGGGCCTCGGCCTTGATGCGATTGTTGCCCCAGCCCTGCAGGCGGGTGGGGTCGGCGCACAGTTCGGCGTCCAGGGTGCGGCGGTCGGCGACATCCAGGCAGGCCGATTGCTGCACGATCAGGGTGGCCCGCCACTCCGAGAGCATCCCCGATTCCAGCGCGGCCAGGGTGTGGGGCATCTCGCCCACGAGTGCTTTGGCGAACCCGAGATGCTGGTCGCCTTTCTTGGGTGCCTCGCGCCGGGCCAG
>NZ_JBONDW010000071.1:0-494 GCF_054919535.1 Mycobacterium venezuelense | reverse complement strand
ACCAGCAGGCGGGCGGTGCGCGGTTTCACCGATCAGCCCGTACCCCAGGACGTGCTGGCACGCGTGCTGACCGCCGCCGCGTGGTCACCATCGAGCTCCAACACCCAACCCTGGAACATCTACGTCGTCACCGGCGCACCCCTGGCCGAACTCAAAAAACGCGCCACCGAACGCGTCGCCACCGGCGCCGATTGGGATGATCGCGAATACGTCATGTACCCACCCGACATGCCCGCGCCCTACCGCGACCGCCGCGCCGCCTTCGGCAAAGAACGCTACAGCGCCCTCGGCGTCGCCCGCGACGACTGGGAAGCCCGCCAACGCGCCGCCATCGCCAACTGGGACTGCTTCGGTGCGCCCGCCGCCCTGTTCTGCTACATCGACCGCAACCTCGGCCCCGCCCAATGGGCCGACACCGGCATGTACCTGCAAACCGTCATGCTGCTCCTGCGCGCCGAAGGACTGCACAGCTGCCCCCAGATGGCCTGGTCACA
>NZ_JBONDW010000070.1:0-504 GCF_054919535.1 Mycobacterium venezuelense | reverse complement strand
GTCGGGCTGCTGCGGATGCACCGTGAAACCGCGCTTGCGCTCGGCCGCGTCGACCGGTTCGTCGCCATCCTGATTCAGCAGATACAACACTTCGGTGACGGTTTGGCGCAGCGTCTCGGGGGTCTCCTGCGCCGCCACCGTCACCAGCTTCTCCTCAAACGCCGCACGCCGCGCGGGGTCGACCCAGTCCGGGCATTTTGTGACGAACGTGTCCAACTCGTCGAGGTGATCGGGGGTCAACCAGCCACCGGCTTGCGCGGCGGCGGTCACCGCCCGCACCGGCGCCAACGCTTCGCCGGTCACCGACCGGCGTGGCCCGAAATCCATGGCATCGCGGACCCGCCGCCGGGCCTCGGTGCCCGAGATTCGCAACCGGATCCGCAACGCCTCGGGCCAGGACTTCGCGCCGATCGCGGCCGGTGTCGTGCACTGCGAGAGCGCACTGATCGCGGCATGCTCGACGGTCGGCACCAGGTTGCGGACCTCTTGCACCCCCGCGCACAC
>NZ_JBONDW010000069.1:0-556 GCF_054919535.1 Mycobacterium venezuelense | reverse complement strand
GAGAACATGCCGATGGTTTCGGCGGTCGGGGTGGCGCGGTTGATGGTCAGATAGCCGTTGGTGTGGGCGAGCATGACGGTGTCTGCCGGGGTGCGCACGAAGGTGGTGACCATCCGCGGCCCGCCCGGATCGCTGATCCGCGCCACGGTGCGGGTGCCGGTGGCGGTGTTTTCGGCCAGCATGTCGAACCCCGCGCCGGCATTCGGGTAGACGACCTGCCCGCCCGCGGTGTGTTGGGCAGCACCGAGCCCGCCGGGCAACACCACCTGCACCGGGCCGGCGGCGGTGTGTGCGGTCAGGCCGGCCAGCGGCTGGGCGGGTAGTCCGGCGCGGCGCGCCTCGACGGTCAGCGTCGGGTCCGAGCCCACCGCCGAATCGGTGAACGCAGCGACCGCGGCGTCGGCGAACCCTTGCGCCGCCGACACTGTTCGCGCCGCCTGCCCTACCCCGCTCGACGGTGCGGGCGCGGCCAGGTGCAGCCCGCCGACGGTGACCGCCACCGCGCACAACGCGGCCAGCCAACGCGCCGGCCACCCCAACCACATACTTTGCCGAC
>NZ_JBONDW010000068.1:0-601 GCF_054919535.1 Mycobacterium venezuelense | reverse complement strand
CGCCCAACAGCCGGTGCCGGTCACGCTCAACCTCGTGATGGCCGACACCACGTTGGCCGGCGACGACGACGCGCCGGCGTATGTGGCCGACTATGGGCCGGTGCCCGCGGGTTTCGCGCGCACGCTGACCGGGGACGCCGCCGCCGACGCCGAGGTGAAGTCGACGCTGCGGCGTCTGTATCGCCACCCCGACAGCGGGCAGCTGGTCGCGATGGAATCACGGTCGCGGATCTTCCCCACGGGTTTGGCGAGGCTGCTCGAGCTGCGCGACCAGACCTGCCGCACCCCCTACTGCGACGCACCCATTCGCCACCACGACCATGCCGTGCCTAAGCGTCAGCACGGACCGACGAGCGCACTCAACGGCCTCGGCCTGTGTGAAGCCTGCAATTACGCCAAAGAAGCACCCGGCTGGACGGTCACCACCACCAACACCAACGGCAACCACACCGCCGAATTCATCACACCGACCGGCGCGGTCTACCGCTCCACCGCCCCACCACTACCCGGACCACCCATCCGGACGACGGTAAGCATCATCGAAGACCAGATCAGCATCGACCTGGTCACCTTCGACGCTGCCTAAGTCACCCGGTAACGC
>NZ_JBONDW010000067.1:0-615 GCF_054919535.1 Mycobacterium venezuelense | reverse complement strand
GAAAGGAACACCTATGAGCATGTTGGACGCTCACATTCCCCAGCTGGTTGCCTCTGAGGCGGCGTTCGGGGCCAAGGCTGCGTTGATGCGCAGCACGATTGCGCAGGCCGAGCAGGCGGCGATGTCGTCGCAGGCGTTTCACATGGGTGAGGCGTCGGCGGCGTTTCAGGCTGCTCATGCCCGGTTCGTGGAGGTGTCGGCCAAGGTCAATGCGTTGCTGGATATCGCTCAGCTGAACTTGGGTGATGCGGCCGGTACGTATGTGGCCCAGGATGCCGCCGCGGCCAGCACTTACACCGCCATCTGACCGAACGCGAAACGGATAGAGGAGTTTTTCATGTCGCAGATCATGTACAACTACCCGGCGATGCTGGCGCATGCCGCGGAGATGAACACCTATTCGGGTGCGTTGCATGCGGTGGGTGCCGATATCGCTGCCGAGCAGGCGGCGTTGAGCAGTGCTTGGCAGGGTGACACCGCCATGACCTATCAGGCGTGGCAGGCGCAGTGGAACCAGGCGATGGAGGAGTTGGTGCGGGCCTACCGGTCGATGGCGGCCACCCACGAGACCAACACCATCTCGATGAACGCCCGCGACCAAGCCGAAGGCGCCAA
>NZ_JBONDW010000066.1:0-634 GCF_054919535.1 Mycobacterium venezuelense | reverse complement strand
CGCGACGGCATACACGGGCAGCGGCGCAGCCGGAGCGGCCGGCGCGCCAGGCGCCGCCGCCGCCGACGCACCGCCTCCGGGTGCGCCCACGGTCCCGACCGCTCCACCACCGGGCGCGGGTAATCCGGCCAGAGGGTAGGGGTTCTGTTGCTCGACGCGCGGCGCCACGGACTCGGGACTGTCCTCGGGTGCAGTCTCCGCGGGCGGTTGCATGAGGTGATCGATCAGCAGCACCAGGCCGGTGATTCCGAGTGCGGCCAATGCCGGGATCAGGAACGGCGACGCGAAAATCATGGCCCAGGTCGGCCAGCCCACGAGGTTGAAGAACACTTGATAGGCGACCGCGAACAAGAACGGCCCCCACGTGACCAGTGCAGCCGACGGATTCGTCATGAAGTCGTCGATGAGCTGGCCGAGATTTCCGATCGGGTCCTGCAGGAAGTCGATGATCTCCTGGCCGCCGGGCACCCCTTGCAGATATTGCTCGAGCAGGTCGCTGATGATGTTCGAATTCTGAAGCGCTGTACCGGAATCGGTCGCCTGGCCCTGCGCCGCCATCTGCTGCACATTGGCCGATGTGGTGCCCGCCTCGCCCACACCCGGCTTGAGCAGGAAGGGCGCAGGCGCACTCGTC
>NZ_JBONDW010000065.1:0-652 GCF_054919535.1 Mycobacterium venezuelense | reverse complement strand
CGTCATGGCCGGCATCGGGGCGGCGATCAACACCGGCGCGGTCAACCGCGACGACACCGTGGCCGTCATCGGCTGCGGCGGGGTCGGCGACGCCGCTATCGCCGGTGCCGCGCTGGTCGGCGCCAAAAAGATCATCGCCGTCGACACCGACAACAAAAAGCTCGACTGGGCCCGCGACTTCGGCGCCACCCACACCATCAACGCCCGCGACCTCGACCCCGTCGTCACCATTCAAGACCTCACCGACGGGTTCGGCGCCGACGTGGTCATCGACGCCGTCGGCCGCCCCGAAACCTGGAAACAGGCGTTCTATGCGCGCGATCTGGCCGGCACCGTCGTGCTGGTCGGCGTGCCCACCCCCGACATGACCCTGGAAATGCCACTGGTCGACTTCTTCTCCCGCGGCGGATCACTCAAATCCTCCTGGTACGGCGACTGCCTACCCGAACGCGACTTCCCCACCCTCATCTCCCTCTACCTGCAAGGCCGGCTACCGCTGGAGAAATTCGTCTCCGAACGCATCGGCTTAGAGGAGGTCGAGTCGGCATTCCATCGTATGCACGCCGGCGAAGTCCTGCGCTCGGTGGTGGTACTCAAATGAGCACCATCCAGCGCGTCGTCACCAGCGGCAAATTCGAACTCGACGGCGGCT
>NZ_JBONDW010000064.1:0-659 GCF_054919535.1 Mycobacterium venezuelense | reverse complement strand
GGTGATGGCCGGCATCGGGGCGGCGATCAACACCGGCGCGGTCAACCGCGACGACACCGTGGCCGTGATCGGTTGCGGCGGGGTCGGCGACGCCGCGATCGCGGGTGCCGCGCTGGTCGGCGCCCAAAAAGATCATCGCCGTCGATCTCGATGATCGAAAGTTGGAGTGGGCGCGGGAGTTCGGCGCCACCCACACGATCAATGCCGCCAATGCGGATGTGGTGAAGTCGATTCAAGATCTGACCGATGGCCACGGCGCTGATGTGGTGATCGATTCGGTGGGTAGGCCTGCGACCTATGAGCAGGCGTTCTACGCGCGTGATCTGGCCGGCACCGTCGTGCTGGTCGGCGTGCCCACCCCCGACATGACCCTGGAAATGCCGCTCGTCGACTTCTTCTCCCGCGGCGGTTCTTTGAAGTCCTCCTGGTACGGCGACTGCCTACCCGAACGCGACTTCCCCACCCTCATCTCCCTCTACCTGCAAGGCCGACTACCGCTGGAGAAATTCGTCTCCGAACGCATCGGCTTAGAGGAGGTCGAGTCGGCATTCCATCGTATGCACGCCGGCGAAGTCCTGCGCTCGGTGGTGGTGTTGTGAGCGGACAACGGGGCATCACCCGTGTGGTTACCAGCGGCACCTTCTCCCTCGACGGCGGAA
>NZ_JBONDW010000063.1:0-676 GCF_054919535.1 Mycobacterium venezuelense | reverse complement strand
CACCACGCTGCCTGCCCCCTTCCTGCTGAAACCCGGTGTGGGCGAGGCGGGCACCGCGTCGGCGAGCGCCCAGCAGATGGCTGCGCAAGGGCAGGCCGCGCAGAGCGGCAGCGCCCTCACCTACGCGGACGCCAGTAGCACCGAGCAGCTTGCCGAGGAGAATCCCTACCCCAACCTGCCGCAGTGGCTGGTGGACTACCTCAGCAACCCGTCACTGATCGGCGGTAAGGAGCTGCTGCAGTTCCTCAACGATCCGCTGGGCACCATCCAGGCGATGCTCGAAACCCTGCTGACGAACCCCTCTGCCTTCCTGACGACCTGGGGACCATTCCTGGCAGGCGTCCTCTACCAGTTGATCTTCCAGCCGGTGGGCTGGGGAACATGGATCGGTATCGCGCTCTCGCCGTTCCTGGTTCCGCTGCTCGGCATCGGTCTTGCGGCACTTGGCTTCCTCGGCCTGATTCCCACCGACGCGCCACCCGCCGACGTTCCCGCTGACGAGAACACACCGGTTCCGGTTCGCGGCGATCAGGGGCTGCCGATGGCAGGCATCTCCCCGGCGGGAATGCCCGGACCGTCGGCGGGCGCACCCGCGCCGAGCCCGGCGTCCGGATCGGTTTCGGTGGCCACTCCCGCCCCAGCCGCTGCGGCCGCCTTTGCGCCCTACGTGGTCGGC
>NZ_JBONDW010000062.1:0-683 GCF_054919535.1 Mycobacterium venezuelense | reverse complement strand
CCTTGATACCCGCCCACGTCTGCGGGGCGATGCGTAAGTCAACCGCGTCACCGCGATAGCTGGGCACCGGAGGCCTGGGCCGATCGGTCGGCAACGACACCACCTCAGGCAGGCCAGCCAACTCCTGCCGCCAGTAAGCCAGCTGTCTCGCGATAACACTGTCCGGGTCGGACTCCGAACCCAGCCAATTCTGCTGCCAGAGGGTGTAATCGGCGTATTGCACCGGCAGCGGAACCCAGTTGAGTACCTGCCCCTGCCGCCGTGCACGGTACGCCTCGCCCACATCACGAGCCATCGGCGCCATCGACCAGCCGTCAAATGCGATGTGGTGCAACACGATGCCAAGGAGGTACTGCTCGGAGCCAACCTCATAGATCTGTGCCAGAAGCGGGATCTCGGCCGACAAGTCGAAGCGGTGCCCCGCTAGTGCGACCAATTCCGCCTCGATGTCGGCCTCGGGCAATGACACCACCGCCGGACCGCCGCGCCGCCACAGACCCCGCTCAGCGGGCAGCACCTTCTGATACGCCACACCGTCGACATCGCGAAAAACCGTGCGCAGCGACTCATGTCGAGCGATCACATCATCGAGTGCTCCACCAAGCGCCTCAACATCCAACGGTCCGCTGATTCGGAATGCAATCGGCATGTTGTAGGTGGCCACGCCACCTTCGAAGCGGTTG
>NZ_JBONDW010000061.1:0-738 GCF_054919535.1 Mycobacterium venezuelense | reverse complement strand
CGGCGGCGACTCGCTGTCGGCGATGCGGCTTATCGCGGCGATCAACACCAGCTTGGATGCGGACCTCGCAGTCCGCACCCTCTTCGACGCACCCACCATCGCCCAACTCGCACCGCGAATCGGAATAGGGTCAGGCCGCGAGCCATTGACCACGCGTGAGCGTCCGTCCGTCGTGCCGTTGTCCTACGCCCAGCAGCGGTTGTGGTTCCTCAATCGCTTTGAGGGCGACGTCGCGACCTACAACATGCCGACCGCGTATCGGATCAGCGGAGCGTTGGACGGTGACGCGCTGGGCCAGGCGCTGGCCGATGTCGTGGGCCGCCATGAATCCTTGCGCACGGTGCTGCCGGCAGTCGGTGGCGTACCCCGCCAGATCGTAAAGCCGGTGGAGGAAGCCGATTTCGGTTGGCAGATGATCGATGCCACCGGCTGGGAGCCAGATCAGCTGCGCGACGCCATCGGCGCGGCGGTGACCTACAACTTCGACCTGGCAACGGAAATACCGATACGGGCCTGGCTTTTCCGCATCGCCGAGAACGAGCATGTGCTCGTTGCGGTGGTTCACCACATCGCCGGTGACGGCTGGTCGGTTGCGCCGCTGGTCCGTGACCTGGGAATGGCATACGCGAGCCGGTGTGACGGACGGGCGCCCGGCTGGGCTCCACTGCCGGTGCAGTATGTGGATTACACGCTGTGGCAACGCGAAAACCTCGGGGACCTCGCCGATACGAACAGCCC
>NZ_JBONDW010000060.1:0-740 GCF_054919535.1 Mycobacterium venezuelense | reverse complement strand
CGCGGGGCGGTCTTGTCCATCATCTGGGTCAGGTCGGCACCCTGCACGCGCTCCTTGGCGTACTCGAGAGCGTTGAGGTAACCGGTCGACAGGGTCGCGATGGCCTTCGTGCCCACCATCATCCGGGCCTGCTCGATCACGTCGAACATCTGCGCGATGCCGTTGTGCACCTCACCGACCAGCCAGCCCTTGGCGGGCGTGCCGTGCTGGCCGAAGGTCAGCTCACAGGTGGCCGAAACCTTGAGCCCCATCTTGTGCTCGACGTTGGTGACGTAGACGCCGTTACGCTCGCCCAGCTCGCCGGTCTCGAAGTCGAACAGGTACTTCGGCACGAAGAACAGCGACAGACCCTTGGTGCCGGGGCCTGCGCCCTCGGGGCGGGCCAGCACCAGGTGGAAGATGTTTTCGAACAGGTCATCGGAGTCGGCGGAGGTGATGAACCGCTTCACGCCGTCGATGTGCCACGAGCCGTCGTCCTGCTTAACGGCCTTCGTGCGGCCCGCGCCCACATCCGAACCGGCGTCGGGCTCGGTGAGCACCATGGTGGCGCCCCAGCCGCGCTCAGCGGCGATCTCGGCCCACTTCTTCTGCTCTTCGGTGGCCTGCTTGTAGAAGATGCTCGCGAGCCCCGGGCCACCGGCATACATCCACACCGCCGGGTTGGCGCCGAGGATGTGCTCGTGCAAAGCCCACACCAGAGCCTTGGGCATGGCCACGCCACCGAGCTCATCTTCGATACC
>NZ_JBONDW010000059.1:0-823 GCF_054919535.1 Mycobacterium venezuelense | reverse complement strand
CGTGGACCACACGACAGCTCGGTGTAACCCTTCGTAGTGCCAACTGGGTCGGACGGCGGTAGTATCAGGTGCGCGGTCGCCATGATTGTGAATTGCGTTGCTGGGCAGTCGACTTCGCGGGAATGCCTGACAGACGCCCTCGGCGGTATGTCTTGCCGTGTCGAAGTTTTCTCAGCATACTTTGCGGCTAACGCGGGGGCGTCCGACTACAGGCGTAACATTCTGTCCCCCTGTAGGTGGACTGGTCGACCTGCGGTCACCGTGCGGATATGTCCATCTTTCGGAATTGCATTCGGGCAGCTGACGGCCCATGCCATGCGATTCAGCCTTTGGTGGACAAGTGGTTTCGCGCGAAGGCGGCGACTGGTCTGGACGAGCGTACGGACGCTTGATTGCACACTTTTGCCTTTCGCGCGTATGGGGAGGTCTACCGCCGTCCACAGGAACCTGATAAATTCACCACTGACGGTAAACTTATCAGAAGCGGAATCTATCCGGTGGCAGTTCTGAGGAGACGAGGTTATGGCGGACCGGCCGGGTGTAGCTCCGTCGGAGTCTCGGCGGCACCTCGGTATCTGGTTGATATGAGTAGCCGCATGTTGTCGGGATTAAAGGCCAAGCTTGGCGACGAAGACGCGGCGTGGGGTGATGACCGGATTGGTGGTCCTCTTGTGAGACACGTGCTACCCGAGCCGAATTGGGTTGACAGTAGGATTGCGGCACACACCGGCCTGTTGTGTCACTACACGCGTGGTTTGATGGCTGCCGCAGCGGTGTTCGCACAGCAAAAGCAAGTCTGAGCCAGAGCATTTAGTGGCGCGTC
>NZ_JBONDW010000058.1:0-943 GCF_054919535.1 Mycobacterium venezuelense | reverse complement strand
ATCCTGGGCCTGGACCGCGTCGGTGTCGACGACTCTTTCTTCGACAAAGGCGGCGACTCGCTATCGGCCATGCGACTCATCACCGCCGTCAACACCAGCCTCGACACCGACCTCGCAGTCCGCACCCTCTTCGACGCACCCACCATCGCCCAACTCGCACCGGCTGTTTCTGAAAGCAGCTGTGAGCGAGTGCCTTTGGTGCCGACAGAGCGACCCAACCGAATCCCGTTGTCGTACGCCCAACAGCGGCTGTGGTTCCTCAACCGCTTCGAAGGTGGCGTGGCCACCTACAACATGCCGATTGCGTTCCGGATTTGTGGTGCACTCGAGGTCGAGGCGCTCGAGTCGGCGCTTGATGATGTGATCGCCCGCCACGAATCACTTCGCACGGTCTTCCCTGACATCGACGGCGTGCCATTCCAGAAGGTCCTGCCCGCCGAGACGGGTATGTGGCGGCGCGGCGGCTCGACTGTGGTGTCGTCGCCGGAGGCCGATGTGACCGACGAGTTGGTGTCGTTGGCCGGGTACCGGTTCGACCTGGCCACCGAGATCCCGATCCGGGTCCAGGTCTACCAGGTTGGCACCGGCCAATACGTGTTGGGTATCGTGTTGCACCACATCGCATTTGATGGCTGGTCGATGGCGCCGATGGTGCGTGATGTGTCGGTTGCCTATCACGCGCGTCGGCACGGCCAAGCGCCCGAATGGGTTCCGCTGCCGGTGCAATACGCCGATTACACACTCTGGCAACGAGACTATCTCGGTGAGCTGACCGACTCCACCAGTCGTATCGCCGCACAATTGGCGTATTGGGAGCAGACACTGTCCGGCCTGCCTGAGGTGGTGTCGTTGCCGACCGATCGGCCCAGGCCTCCGGTGCCCAGCTATCGCGGTGACGCGGTTGACTTACGCATCGACCCGCAGACGTGGGCGGGTATCAAGT
>NZ_JBONDW010000057.1:0-973 GCF_054919535.1 Mycobacterium venezuelense | reverse complement strand
CGGTAGTTGAGTAGCCAGCGGCCGGCGCGGTCGACGAGGCGGCGCAGGTCGAGTGTCATGCGGTCGGTGACGGTGGTGGGCACGCCGGTGTCGGCGGCGGCGCGGATGTGGCGCCAGACGGTGCCGATGTTGAAGATGGCGTTGGTGGCGACGTAGGCGCGTACCGCGTCGACGGGGCCGACGCCGACGTCTTCGGTGATGCGGTAGGCGTAGCTGATGCCGCTGGTGTCGACGAGGTCGTTGACCAGCATGGTGGTCACGATTTCGCGGCGCAGTTGATGGGCGCGGATCTCGGGGCCGAACTGCTCACGCAGCCGGGCCGGGAAGTAGGCGGGCAGCCGGGCGGCGAACACCTCTTGGTCGGGCAGGTCGCTGGCCAGCACGTCGTCTTTGAGGGCGAGTTTGACGTGGGCCATCAACGTGGCCAGTTCCGGGGAGGTCAACCCGATCCCGGCCTCGGTGCGCCGACGGATCTCCTTTTCTGACGGCAGGGCTTCTAGTTCGCGGTTGAGGCCGCGGTGGGCGGCCAGGTTACCGATCATGCGGGCGTGCACTGACAGCATGCTGGCGGCGTTGGCGCGGCTGGTGCCCATCAGATCGTTTTGGTCCTGATTGTCGACGAGCACCAACGCCCCGACCTCGTCGGTCATCGACAACAACAGCTCGGTGCGCTCGTCGGGGGTGACTTTGCCGGCGGTGACCAGCGAGTCGATGAGGATCTTGATGTTGACCTCGTGGTCGGAGCAGTCCACCCCGGCCGAGTTGTCCAGCGCGTCGGTGTTGATCCGCCCACCCGCGAGGTCGAACTCGATGCGGCCCAGTGAGGTGACCCCGAGGTTGCCGCCCTCCCCGATCACCTTGGCCCGCACCTGATTGCCGCACACGCGGATCGCATCGTTGGCGCGGTCCCCGACGGCGATGTCGGCTTCGGACTCGGCTTTGACGTAGGTGCCGATGCCGCCGTTCCACAACA
>NZ_JBONDW010000056.1:0-1027 GCF_054919535.1 Mycobacterium venezuelense | reverse complement strand
CCGATGTGGTTTTTCCCGATCGCGATCGCCGCGGGTAACACCGTGGTGCTCAAGCCGTCGGAGAAGGATCCGTCGGCCTCGCTGTGGATGGCGCGGCTGTGGGCCGAGGCCGGTCTGCCCGACGGGGTGTTCAACGTGCTGCAGGGCGACAAGACCGCGGTCGATGAGCTGCTGACCAACCCCAAGATCAAGGCCATCAGCTTTGTCGGATCGACGCCGATCGCACAGTATGTCTATGCGACCGCGACGGCGGCCGGCAAGCGCGTGCAGGCACTGGGTGGGGCCAAAAACCACGCGGTGATCTTGCCGGATGCCGATCTGGATCTGGCTGCCGATGCGATGGTCAATGCCGGGTTCGGGTCGGCCGGGGAGCGGTGCATGGCCATCAGTGCTGCGGTGGCGGTGGGTCCGATCGCCGATGATCTGGTGGCCAAGATCGCCGAGCGGGCAGCGACCATCAAGACCGGGGATGGCACCCAGGATTCGGATATGGGTCCGTTGGTGACCCAGGTGCACCGTGACAAGGTGGCCTC
The DNA here is from genome assembly GCF_054919535.1 of Mycobacterium venezuelense. Taxonomy (NCBI): domain Bacteria; kingdom Bacillati; phylum Actinomycetota; class Actinomycetes; order Mycobacteriales; family Mycobacteriaceae; genus Mycobacterium; species Mycobacterium venezuelense. Next base: position 494 of record NZ_JBONDW010000056.1, on the reverse strand, counting down.
CTACATCGATGCCGGTGAGGCGGCGGGGGCCAAGGTGGTGCTCGATGGGCGCACGGTGATCGCCAACGGTGGTGAGAACGGGTTCTGGTTGGGCCCGACGCTGCTGGACAACGTCACCCGCGAGATGAGTGTCTACACCGATGAGATTTTCGGGCCGGTGTTGTCGGTGTTGCGGGTCGACACCTACGACGAGGCGTTGGAGTTGATCAACAGCAACCCCTACGGCAACGGTACGGCGATTTTCACCAATGACGGTGGGGCGGCGCGGCGGTTCCAGAACGAGGTCGAGGTGGGCATGGTCGGGATCAATGTGCCGATCCCGGTTCCCATGGCCTACTTCAGCTTTGGTGGGTGGAAGGCCTCGCTGTTCGGTGACAGCCACGCCCACGGTGCCGAAGGCGTGCACTTTTTCACCCGCACCAAAGCCATCACCACCCGCTGGCTCGACCCCTCCCACGGCGGCATCAACCTCGGCTTCCCCGAAAACAAGTGAG
>NZ_JBONDW010000055.1:0-1044 GCF_054919535.1 Mycobacterium venezuelense | reverse complement strand
CCCCAAACCCACCCCCAACCGCGCACTGATCGCGGCATACACCGTCGTCTCCGTCGGACCATAACCATTGACCAACACCCGACCCGGCGCCCACCGATCCACCACATCAACCGGACACGCCTCACCAGCCACCATCACCGCCGACACCGACCCCAACCGATCAGCATCCAACATCCCCACCGCCGACGGCGTCTGACTCAACACCGTCACCCCCTGCCCCACCAACAACGCCTCCAAATCCCGCGGCGAACGCGCCGTCTGCTCCGACACCACCACCAACCGACCACCAAACAACAACGCCCCCCACATCTCCCACACCGAAAAATCAAACGCCAACGACGAACACGCCGCCCACACCTGACCCGGCCCCAACTCCACCCCCACATCCAAACCCTCAAACAACCGAGTCACATTGCGATGCGTCACCGCAACACCTTTCGGCACCCCCGTCGTCCCCGACGTATAAATCACATACGCCACATCACCAGCATCCGGCACCACCAACCCACCATCAGACTCCCCAGCAATCCGCGGATCATCCACATCCACCACCGCCACACCACACCCAGCCACCCGCCCCACCAAACCCGCCGACGTCACCACCACCACCGGCTTGGCATCACCCAACACAAACTCCACCCGAGCATCCGGCACCACCGGATCCACCGGCACATACCCCGCCCCCGACTTCAACACCCCCACAATCGCCACCACCGCCACCACCGAACGCTCCAACAGCACCACCACACACTCACCACGACCCGCACCCAAACCCACCAAAAAACGCGCCAACCGATTCGACGCCGCATCCAACTCCCGATACGACAACGAACAACCCCCACCCCACACCGCCACCGCATCCGGAACACACCCCACCTGCCGCCCAAACACCTCAGGAATCGACACCCCACCCACCGACTCCATCAACACCCCACGATTACCCAACACATCCAACCGCCAACACTCACCCTCATCCACAACCTCCACCGACGACAACAACCGACCCGGATCACCCGTCACCGCCACCAACACCCGCTCCAACCG
>NZ_JBONDW010000054.1:0-1105 GCF_054919535.1 Mycobacterium venezuelense | reverse complement strand
CTGGTCAGTTTGGACACCGATCGGGTGTTGCGGGCGTTCGCGTCGTTGATCCAGGCGACGTTGCGCACGAATTATTTTGTGACGAGTGCGGATTCGGCGCGGGCGCGGAATGTGGTGGCGTTCAAGCTCAACCCGGGGTTGATCGATGAGTTGCCGTTGCCGCGGCCCAAGTTCGAGATTTTCGTGTACTCGCCGCGGGTGGAGGGGGTGCATCTGCGGTTCGGGTTCGTCGCGCGGGGCGGGTTGCGCTGGTCGGATCGCCGCGAGGATTTCCGCACCGAAATCCTGGGTCTGGTCAAGGCGCAGGCGGTCAAGAACGCCGTCATCGTGCCGGTCGGGGCCAAGGGCGGGTTTGTCGTCAAACATCCCCCGGTGCCCACCGGCGATGGCGCGGTGGATCGCGAGGCCACCCGCGCTGAGGGGGTGGCGTGTTATCGGTTGTTCATCTCGGGGCTGCTCGATGTCACCGACAATGTCGACAAGGCCACCGGTGCGGTGCTGACCCCGCCGCAGGTGGTGCGCCGCGATGGGCAGGACGCCTATCTGGTGGTGGCCGCCGACAAGGGCACCGCGACGTTTTCTGATATCGCCAACGAGGTGGCCACCTCGTATGGGTTTTGGCTGGGGGATGCGTTCGCCTCGGGCGGGTCGATCGGCTATGACCACAAGGCGATGGGCATCACCGCCAAGGGGGCCTGGGAGTCGGTCAAACGCCATTTCCGGGAGATGGGTGTTGACACCCAAAGCCAGGATTTCACCGTGGTCGGCATCGGCGATATGAGCGGGGATGTGTTCGGCAACGGCATGTTGCTGTCTCAGCACATCCGGTTGGTGGCCGCCTTCGACCACCGCCACATTTTTCTCGACCCCACCCCCGACGCGGCCGCCTCGTGGACCGAACGCAAGCGGTTGTTTGAGTTGCCGCGCTCGTCGTGGGAGGACTACGACCGCGCGGTGATCAGCGAGGGCGGCGGGGTGTACAGCCGCCAGCAGAAGTCGATCCCGATCAGCCCCCAGGTCCGGGCCGCGCTCGGGATCGAGGCCGACGTGGCCGAGTTGACACCGCCGGCGTTGATGCGCGCCATCCTGCGCGCCCCGGTCGATC
>NZ_JBONDW010000053.1:0-1105 GCF_054919535.1 Mycobacterium venezuelense | reverse complement strand
TTGGTCAGTTTGGACACCGATCGGGTGTTGCGGGCGTTCGCGTCGTTGATCCAGGCGACGTTGCGCACGAATTATTTTGTGACGAGTGCGGAGTCGGCGCGGGCGCGGAATGTGGTGGCGTTCAAGCTTAACCCGGGGTTGATCGATGAGTTGCCGTTGCCGCGGCCCAAGTTCGAGATTTTTGTGTACTCGCCGCGGGTGGAGGGGGTGCATCTGCGGTTCGGGTTCGTCGCGCGGGGCGGGTTGCGCTGGTCGGATCGCCGCGAAGATTTCCGCACCGAAATCCTGGGATTGGTCAAGGCGCAGGCGGTCAAGAACGCCGTCATCGTGCCGGTCGGGGCCAAGGGCGGGTTCGTCGTCAAACATCCCCCGGTGCCCACCGGCGATGGCGCGGTGGATCGCGAGGCCACCCGCGCTGAGGGGGTGGCGTGTTATCGGTTGTTCATTTCGGGGTTGCTCGATGTCACCGACAATGTCGACAAGGCCACCGGTGCGGTGCTGACCCCTGCTGAGGTGGTGCGCCGCGATGGGGAGGACGCCTATTTGGTGGTGGCCGCCGACAAGGGCACCGCGACGTTTTCTGATATCGCCAACGAGGTGGCCACCTCGTATGGGTTTTGGTTGGGGGATGCGTTCGCCTCGGGCGGGTCGATCGGCTATGACCACAAGGCGATGGGTATCACCGCCAAGGGGGCTTGGGAGTCGGTCAAACGCCATTTCCGGGAGATGGGTGTTGACACCCAGAGCCAGGATTTCACCGTGGTCGGTATCGGTGATATGAGCGGGGATGTGTTCGGCAACGGCATGCTGTTGTCCCAACACATCCGGTTGGTGGCCGCCTTCGACCACCGCCACATCTTCCTCGACCCCACCCCCGACGCCGCGACCTCCTGGCAGGAGCGTCGCCGGTTGTTCGACCTGCCGCGCTCGTCCTGGGAGGACTACGACCGTGCGGTGATCAGCGCGGGTGGCGGGGTGTACAGCCGCCAGCAGAAGTCGATCCCGATCAGCCCCCAGGTCCGGGCCGCGCTGGGGATCGAGGCCGACGTGGCCGAGGTGGCGCCGCCGGCGTTGATGCGCGCGATCCTGCGCGCCCCGGTGGACT
>NZ_JBONDW010000052.1:0-1133 GCF_054919535.1 Mycobacterium venezuelense | reverse complement strand
GCTAGTGTCCTGAGTCGTTAATTCAGCCGCTCTTGTTAGCATGGGTGATGCCATCGCCGCATGCTGTCGAGATCGTGTTGTCCGAGGACGAACGTGCTGAATTGGAAGGTTGGGTCCGGCGACGCAACAGCGCTGCTGGCCTGGCCTTGCGGGCGCGGATCGTGTTGGCGTGCGCCGACGGAGGCGGAAATGCCGAAGTCGCTGATCGACTCGAGCTTGATCGGGGCACGATCCGAAAATGGCGCAACCGCTTCGCCGAAAAGCGCTGCGACGGGCTGCTCGACGAACCACGGCCCGGCCGGCCCCGCGTGGTAGGTGACGAGCAGATCGAAGCATTGATCACCACGACGCTGGAGACAACCCCGCCGGGTGCCACGCACTGGTCGACACGGTCGATGGCCGAGCATCTGGGACTGTCGCAATCGATGGTCTCACGCGTCTGGCGTGCCTTCGGACTGACTCCGCACAAACAGGATTCGTGGAAACTGTCCAAAGATCCGTTGTTCGTGGCCAAAGTCCGCGACATCGTGGGGCTTTACCTGGACCCCCCAGAGCGGGCGATGGTGCTGTGCGTGGACGAGAAAACCCAGATTCAGGCCCTCAACCGGACTCAACCAGCATTCCCGATGCTGCCCGGAACCCCGGCACGGGCAAGCCATGACTACGTCCGCCACGGCACCTCAAGCTTGTACGCAGCGCTCGACCTTGCCTCGGGAAAGGTCATCGGATCACTACACGCACGCCACCGCAGCCAAGAGTTCCTCGCGTTCTTGAAGAAGATCGATGCCGAGGTCCCCGCAGACCTGGACTGCCATGTCGTGCTCGACAATGCCTCCACTCACAAAACGCCAGCGGTAAAGCGTTGGCTGATAAACAATCCCCGCTTCGTGCTGCATTTCACCCCGACCAGCTCATCCTGGCTCAACCTCGTTGAACGCTGGTTTTCCGAGCTGACCACCAAGAAACTACGCCGCGGCACCCACACCTCGGTCCGTCAACTCAACACCGATATCCGCGCCTGGATCGACACGTGGAACGACAACCCCAAGCCCTATGTCTGGACCAAGACCGCCGACCAAATCCTCGCCAGCATCGCCAACTACTGCAGACGAATTAACGACTCAGGACACTAG
>NZ_JBONDW010000051.1:0-1248 GCF_054919535.1 Mycobacterium venezuelense | reverse complement strand
TGAGCGGGACCCGTTTGGTGGTCCAGTCGCTATGCGACTTTCGGTTGATGGGTCGTGGCCCACTGTAGGGCAAACTCGGCTGGGGTGAGCTCGCCGTGGGCAGAATGGGGTCGGTTGGCGTTGTAGTCTCGGCGCCAGTCCTCAATGATCACCCGGGCTTCCAGCAGCGAGTCGAAGCGCCAGAGGTTGAGTAGTTCGTCACGCAAACGGCCGTTGAACGATTCGACCCAGGCGTTCTGCCAAGGCGATCCGGGATCAATGAAAAGTGAACCGGCACTGTTGAATCGGCACCAATCACTGACGGCGTGGGCCACGAACTCGGGCCCGTTGTCGAAACGCACGTAGTGCGGCGCCCCGTGGATGAGCGCGAGGCGATCCAACACCTCGACGACGCCGTCGGCGTCGATGCTGCGATCGACTTCGATCGCGAGCGCTTCACGAGTGAACTCGTCGATGACGTTGAGCATCTTGATGGTGCGGCCATCGGCGGTGGTGTCGAACTGAAAGTCCATCGCCCAGATCACGTTCGGCCGGATCGGCGACATCGCACCGACGGCGACACCGATGCCCGTCAACCGCTTCTTGCGGCGACGTTGCGGCAGCCGCAGGCCCTCATCGCGCCAGAGCCGACGGATCCGCTTGTTGTTGACCTCCCAGCCCGCCCGGCGGGCCATCTTCGCTGCTCGCCGCCAGCCCCAGCGCGGCCGATCGGTGGAGAACCAACGCAGCCAGGCCCGCAACTCGGCTTCCTCGGTGGTGACCGGTGCTGGTTGCAGGCGCATCGTCGAGCGGTGAATGCCGGCCACCGCACAGGCTCGACGCTCAGATACCCCGAACCGCTCGCGCAGCATTGCAGCTGCGCGGCGTTTGCGGTTCGGGGTCAGAAGTTTCCCGAGGAGATTTCCTTGAGCATGTCGATGTCGAGGGCCTGGTTGGCGACCAGCTTCTTGAGCCGAGCGTTCTCGGCCTCGAGTTCCTTGAGCCGTTTGGCGTCGTTGGCCTTCATGCCGCCGTACTGGGCCACCCAGCGATGCCACGTGGACTCGGTGACCTCCAGATGCCGGCACACCTCGGCCAGCTCCTGCCCGGTCCCGAGCAGCTTGTTGCCCTCGGCCAGCTTGCGGATGATCTGATCCGGCGTGTGCCGCCGGCGCTTGTTCGATGCCATGTCGTTGGTGATTCTTCCTGCCCGAACACTCGGGCAACAGAGTCCCACAACGACTGGACCACTACAGGGGGCTCACCTCA
>NZ_JBONDW010000050.1:0-1273 GCF_054919535.1 Mycobacterium venezuelense | reverse complement strand
GCCGCATCTAGGTTTCTATGGATATTCAGATTCCGCCTGGCCTGCAGTGGGTGTCGTACCTTGCCGGTGGGGAGTGGCCGCAGGGTAGTGAGACTCGCATGTTTCGCATTGGCGAGCACTATCAGAACGCTGCCCGCGATCTCGAAAGCCTGATCCCTGACCTGAACAAGGTGCGCAACGAGACCTTGTCGGTGTTGTTCGGGGAGACCGCCCAGGCCGCAGACGACCAGTTCGCCATGCTGTTCGACGGTGAGCATGCGGTCGACAAACTGTCTGAGGCGGTTTCAGCGCTTGGTGACGGTGCCGGCAATCTCGGGGTCGAGATTGAGTACGCCAAGCTGTCGATTCTGGTGGGTTTGGCGCTCGCCGCGGTCGAGATCTCGTGGTGTCTGGCGATGTCTGGTCCCACGTTCGGTGCGTCCACCGCAGCAATACCGGCCATCGAGGCACTGACTATGGCGGCGATACGCCGTGTGGTGCTGGAAGTGTTGGAGCGTCTGGCCGCCAGGTTGCGCGAGATGTTCACGCGCACGATGGTCAGTCGGCTTCTGTATGAGTTTGTCCAAGAGGCGTTCCAAGAGCTCGGCATCGGGTTGACTCAGGAGGGAATCGCTCAAGGCATCCAGATCAACAACGGCCACCGCGCCGGTTTCGATCAGAATTTGATTCGCCAAACAGCAGTGGCATCGGCCGTCGGGGGCGCGGCGGGCGGTGCGACCGCCGTTCCCGTGGGGCACATGCTCGGTCCTGCTGCCAACAGGTGGAGTGCCGCGGCCAAAGGCGCCACGACGTTCTTTTCGGCTGGTGTGGTGGGGAATCTGGCGGGCACCGCTGCGGTCGGTGGTGAACTGGACTGGCGGTCGGTTCTGGCTGGATCTGCGTTCTCCAGCCTTGGCGGGTTGCGCGGCGCCGGTATCGCCTCAACCCACGGTGCCGGTAATCCTTCCGATCCGCAAACCGGCCCGCCGCCAGGCAAAGGGTTCCTCCCGCCAGCAGACGCGGGACCAGTGGGACCAAACGACGACGGCGGACCGTCAGGTCAACCAGACGCCGCCCACAACACAGACAACGACAACAAGACGGCCGGCCCATCGCCGGTCGGACACACTGGTGCGAGAGTTCCCGACGGGACGCCCTCCAGCGCCAAGACCACGAACACCCCAGCAGCACAACGCAGCCCGTCAACTGCCTCCGCCGATGCACCCACGACAGCCGAGTCAACAGACCCCAGCACCGAACACGGCATCGACCACACCACGAGTGATGCCGACGA
>NZ_JBONDW010000049.1:0-1338 GCF_054919535.1 Mycobacterium venezuelense | reverse complement strand
GCAGACGTTGCTCCTATGTCAAGCGGCTACCGGTTGAGCTGGCTGCGGATGGGTTTGGCGGTCGGTGTGTAGGCGTTGGAATACGGTGCGGGCGAGGTGTCGTTTGAGGCAGCGCAGTGCTGCTTTTTTGGTCTTGCCCTGCATGAGCTTGTGTCGGTAGTAGGTCTGGCCGGGCCCGGGACGGCGGATCTGGGTGATAGCGATGCGGTGCAGTGCGGCGTTGAGTTGGCGGTTGCCGCTGCGTGATAAGCGCACCCGACCGGTGTTGTCACCAGACCAGACCGGGATCGGTGACACCCCGGCATGGCGGGCGAATGCGGCTTCGCTGGTGAACCGGTCAACGCCGGCGGTTTCGCCCACGATCTTGGCTGCGGTCAGCGCTGCGCAGCCAAACAGCTCCAGCAGCGTGGGAGCAACTTCGCCGATCTGGGTGTCGATCCGTTTTTCCAGTGCGTTGATGGCCTGGGTGAGTCGGCAGATATCGGCGAGTTCGTCGCGGGCCAGCTCGGCCACCACACCCCTCAGCCCCGCTAGCCACTGGTGCAAAGCTGTCTGGTGCTTGGCCCGATCCAGAGCACCGGGATCGCGCTCGGGGGCGAGTTCATGGATCCGCCACCGCAATGAGTTGATCGTCGCAGTGCGTTGCGCCACCAGGGTTTCCCGCCGGTCGACCAGCAACTTGAGTTCACGCGAGCTGTCATCATGAGACGCGATCGGCAGGTCAGGCTCACGCAACACCGCGCGTGCCACCGCCGTCGCGTCGATCGGATCGGACTTGCCCCGGGTGCGCGCCGACGCCCGGGTTTGGGCCATCAACTTCGTCGGCACCCGCACCACCTTCTGCCCCGCGGTCAACAAGGCACGCTCCAGGCGCGCTGACATATTGCGGCAGTCCTCGATACCCCAGATGAGCTCGGTCCCAAACCGCTCCCGCGCCCACATCACCGCCTCCAAATGCCCCGCGTCGGTGGCCTTAACGACCTTCTCTGCGAGTTTGCGGCCGACCTCATCGACCGCGACAAACGTGTGAGTGTGCTTGTGTACATCGGCCCCAACGACAACCATGGTGGCTGCCTCCTTCACATGTAGAGGTGAACAGAGGTTGGGCCGGTCGGCGGACATAGCTCAGTCGGGGGCGGTGCCACGCTCCTATCAGGTCACGCCGGCCGGTCCTTCACACCCGGCGCCGACAAAACGTCTGATCGCCAACCCGAAGGCGGCACGCACGCTCAGAGTCAGACACCAGGTGATCCGGACCCAACACCAGCGCTGCGGCAATGTCGCGCAGACACACCGCAACCCGGCACCCCCAACACTGACACTGAACGCACGCTCGCG
>NZ_JBONDW010000048.1:0-1580 GCF_054919535.1 Mycobacterium venezuelense | reverse complement strand
CCGTGTCGTTTTCGGAGGACTGTGTTCGGTTTGGGGTTCAGTTAGCAAAGCTCGTTGACGCGGGTGTGCCGGTGCGCGAAGCGGCCGTGTCGTTGGGGTTGTCGCGGCAGCGGGCGTATGCCATCTTGCGGGCGACGGGCCGGCCGATGGGCTTGCCACGGCCGGATGTCAGTGGTGTTGATCAGGCCGGGTTGGCGGCGGTGTTCACCGCGACGGGCTCGGTTGATGCGGCAGCCAAAGCGGTCGGGGTGGCCCATTCCACGGCGCGGCGGATGCTCGTCGAGCTGGGTTTGGTCGACGCTGCCCGGCAGGTGCGCGGTAAGCCCGCCCAGCGGGCCCGGTTCTTTGAACTGCTCGATGACGGCTGGTCAACGGCGGCCGCGGCGCGGGAGGTCGGGGTCAACGTGCGCACCGCCCGCGATTGGCGCGACGGCATCCGCCAGGTCGGCAACACGCGGGTTCATCCCGATGGCACAGTCCACGATTACAACACCGGCACGCGGTACACACAACCGGTGAAAACCCTTGCCAGCCACCAGGGCCCCGCACCGGATGACGAATCTGTCAGCAGGTATTTGCAGCTGGCTGACCGGCTGGTCATCGCCGACGGCCTGACCGCCGGGCTGAGCTATACCGCGATCGCCAACAAGCTCGGTCGGAATAAATCGACAGTGTCCCGCGAAGTCGCTGCACACCGTGTCGAGGGCCTCTACCTGCCATATCAAGCCGATGCGGCGGCTGCGGCGGCGCGGTCCCGGCCCAAGCAGTCCAAACTGGTCACCAACCAGAGGCTGCGTAAAAAGGTCGAAGAGGGGCTGGCCAAGCGGTGGTCCCCGGAAGAGATTTCGCATCGTCTGGTCAAAGACTTTCCGGACGACGAGAGCATGCGGGTGAGCCACGAAACGATCTATCAAGCCCTCTACTTTCAGGCCCGTGGCGGGTTGAAAAAAGAAGTGGCCCAATCACTCCGAAGTGGCCGCACGTGCCGTAAACCGAACCGTAAACCCGGTGAGCGTTACCAGCGGTTCGTTGATCCGATGCTCATGATCGCCGACCGGCCCGATATTGAGGACCGGGCGGTGCCCGGGCACTGGGAAGGCGATCTGATTATGGGTGAACTCAACAAGACCGCGATCGGCACCCTGGTGGAACGCACCACCCGCTACACCATGCTGGTGCACCTACCCGGGGGCCATGATGCCGAAACGGTTCGTGACGGGCTGATCGCCACCATGAAGACCTTGCCGCAGCATCTGCGGGGTTCGTTGACCTGGGACCAGGGCGCCGAGATGGCCGGGCACAAGGTGTTCTCGATGGCCACCGACATGGCCGTGTACTTCTGCGATCCGGCCAGCCCCTGGCAGCGCGGCACCAACGAAAACACCAACGGCCTGCTGCGCCAATACTTCCCCAAAGGCACCGACCTGAGCGTGTTCGGGCCCGAAGACCTCGAACACGTCGCCCAGCAACTCAACGGTCGCCCACGCAAAACGCTCGACTGGGACACCCCAGCCGAGCGCTTGCGTGATCTACTACAGACCAACTAACCAGCAGTGTTGCAACGACCCCTAGAAACCGCC
>NZ_JBONDW010000047.1:0-3844 GCF_054919535.1 Mycobacterium venezuelense | reverse complement strand
AAGCCATTCCGGTGTTTCTCCGGCACATCGGTTTGCATAAGCCACACTCAAATCAGCCACGAGCGGAGCTACCGACCAGCCATCGGCAGCAATATGGTGGACGACAGCCGCCAGTACGTGCTCGTCGTCGGCGACGCGGAACAGTGCCGCCCGCAAGGGTATGTCGCTCGTCAGATCGAAGCTGTACTGCGCCGTCGCATCGACAGCCTCACGCAACTGATCGGCTGACCAGTGACAGGCGTCTACTGTCTGCCAATCGAATTCGACTTGCCCGACGGGCACTACCTTCTGGCGTGGCACACCGTCGACCATGGCGAACTGGGTGCGCAGACTCTCCTGGCGGGCGATGACATCGAGGAAGGCCGCGCCCAACGCGTCAGCGTTCAGCCTGCCCTGTAGCCGCAGCGCCACCGCCATGTTGTAAATGGGGGACGGACCCTGCAACTGCTCCAGGAACCACAACCGCTGCTGGGCGTAGGACAACGGCAGGACCGCGGGGCGCTGCTTCACGGTCAGCGGTGGACGGCTCGCACCGTTGCGATGCCGCTCGAGGTGATCGGCGAGACCGCCAATTGTGGGCGCGTCGAACAGATAGCGCACCGGCACGTGCCTGCCGAGCGCTGCCTGCAGCCGCGCACTCACCCTGATCGCGATCAACGAATCGCCGCCGAGGGCAAAGAAGTCATCGTCGAGACCGGCCCGGCCGAGCCCGAGCACCTCCGTGAACACCTCGGCAACGATCTTCTCGGTATCGGTTTGAGGTGCCCGGAATGAGCTTGCGGCAAACGTTGGTTCGGGCAGTGCCCTGCGGTCGATCTTGCCGGAGCTGGTCAAGGGGAACTCCGTGAGCACGACGACTTGGGTGGGCACCATGTACTCGGGCAACCGCTCGATCAGCCACTGCCGCACTGCGCTGAGCTTTGCGTTGGTGCGCGGATCATTCGCGTAGCCGCCGCGCTGGCGGGAGTCGGCCGGCGGTAGGTAAAGATCAGTGAGCGCCAACGCGTGTTCGTGGTCTCGCACGACGAAGACGGCGTCCAACGTGCCCGGCTTGACACCCCACGTGACGGCGACCCGATATCCGGCGTCCTCACCAAGCCGGTACAACAGTTCGGGCGTGACGACGACTTCGTTCGTCCGGGCGGCATCGGCATGGGCAAGCGCCTCGGCCAGCGACAACCCGGCGCCCAGAGCTTGATCGACAGCGACATCGGCGATCACGCCGGCCTGAGGTATTGCGCTGACGCGCACCATGGCCGGGCGTTGCGTGCGCAACACATCGTGTAGCCCGCTCAGGTCTGCACAGTCGGTCCAGGCCCAGGATGCGGCTGCGGCCGCTGAACACATCGATGTTGGCGTCTTGTGGATGATGACGTCGTAGCGGTACCGGGTGAGCTCATTGTCAGCCACGCCACGCTTGACCTGTATGGCCACACCGGCGACTGACGGGTGCTCTGCCGCCAAGAGCGTGAAAAACTCAGGCGCCAGCAGCAATTCATGCTCGCTGAGGATGGCGCGTTGGATGCGTTGTCGGACATCGTCGGTATCGGTGCTCGGGCCACTGCGGGCCAATGCGATACCGGTCTGGAAAGCGCTTTGCAGGCGCTGATTACGAACATCGCCGACGAACAGAGTCCCACCGGGAATCAACAATTCCATTGCCTTGTCGATGACGTCGGTGAGATAGGCTGCGCTCGGGAAGTACTGGACGACCGAGTTGATCAACACCAGATCAAATCGGCCTTGCGGCAATGAGTCGGTGACATGTGCGGGTTGGCTGAGCAGGTGTACCCGCTCTCCCCATGACTGTTCGGCCACTGCAGCCTGCAGCTTGGCGATGGTAGGCGCGGAAAAGTCCGTGCCCCAATATTCTTGGCACGCCGGCGCAATCTGCGACAGCATCAGGCCCGATCCGACGCCGAGCTCCAGCACCCGCTGGGGCTGCAGCGCCATAACGCGATCGACCGTGACCGCGCGCCACTCCTGCATCTGCTGCAGCGGAATCGGATCGTCGGTGTAACTGCTGTTCCATCCTCGGAAGTCACTGCCGAATTCCGCCACCTGAAGGTCGGCGTCATAGAGTTCGTCGTAGATCTGTTGCCACTGGTCGACGACCTCGGCCTCGTGCTCGCCGTCACTGGTCTGGTCGAGGGCGACGTAGCCGACCAGATGGTCGATGCCGCTGCTGCCACGATGCACCGCCGCCGCGGCGCGCGTGACCTGCGGGCAAGTCAACAGCGTGTTTTCGATCTCCCCCAGTTCGAGCCGCTGGCCGCGCAGTTTGATCTGCGCGTCGGCCCGGCCGTGGTACTCCAAACTTCCCGCCGCGGTCCAGCGGACCAGATCGCCGGTGCGGTACATGCGCGAACCCGTCCTGAACGGGTTGGCGACAAAGCGATCCGCGGTCAGATCCGGCCGGCCGATGTAGCCGCGGGCCACCGCCGGTCCGGCCAGGTATAGCTCACCCACGACGCCGACCGGGACCGGGTTCAGCGACGTATCCAACACGAGCGCACACGTGCCCGGAATCGGGGCACCGATACGCACCGGCTCTCCGGCCACAAGCGGACTCCACGTCGACCAGATGGTGACTTCGGTCGGTCCGTAGGCGTTGAACATGCGCCGCCCCGGCGCCCACGCCGCAACCAGCTCCGCCGGACACGCTTCACCACCGGTGACCAACGTGTCCAACCCGTCGATCCTCGAATGATGGAGTGTTGCCAACACCGTCGGGGTGATCAGCGCAGCATCCACCCGCTGGCGTTGCAGCACTTCGTTCAGCGCCTCACCGGCGTAGGAATCGGCGGGCGCCACCACCAGCGCCGCCCGCGAGGACACTGCCCACAACCACTCGAAGACCGAGGCGTCGAACGTCGGTGCGGCCACCATGAGGACCCGTGCGCCCGCGCCGACACCGTATAGATCGCGGTGCGCCGCAGCTTGCCCAAGCAGGCCCGCGTGACTGACCGCCACGCCTTTAGGCGTCCCAGTTGAGCCCGACGTGAAGATGACGTAGGCGGCATTGTCAATCGTCAGCGCGCCCAATCGGTCTGCGTCAGTCACGCGTTCAGCGCCGAATACCGACATGTCGACCTCGTCGAGGCGAATCACGGGGCGGGCACCGATCCCGCCGACAGTGTCGGCACCGCCGGTCATCACGCACACCGCATCGACGGTGTCCAGAACCGTCGCGATTCGCTCAGGAGGATGCGCTCGATCGACCGGCACGTAGACGCCACCGGCCTTGAGCACGGCCCACCAGGCGATCACCAGCTCCGCACTGCGACTCATCGCGACACCGACGGCACGCTCCGGACCGACTCCCGCAGAGATCAGAACCCGCGCCAAACGGTTGGAGGCCTCATCCAACTCGCGATAGGACAACTGCCGAGAACCATCGATGATCGCCGGCGCGTCCGGATCGGCAGCTACAGCCGTGGTCAGCAGCTCGGGGCCAAGACCAACCGGCGCGTCGGTGTCGGCACCAGACCAGCTGTGCAGCAGCATTTCCCGCTCATCGCGGTCCAGCAGGTCCATACCGCCGACAGCGACCGACGGGTCGGCCACCGCCGCCTCAAGTACCCGGCCGAACCAACTCACCAATCGCTCGACGCCGGACCGGTCATACAGATCGGTGGCATAGGCCACGGTGCCCGCAGCCATCGACGTGCCCGCGCCTTCGGCGGATCGCGCGAGATCGAACATCGTGCTCGAGTCCGTGCTGGGCACCTCGCGCAGATCGAATTCCAGGTCGAATCGGGCAGTCCGGATATCTGCGGCTACCGGTTCGACGCTGAGCTCATCGAGCGCGATCTTGGGTCGCTCGTTGTTCTGAAAGGCCAGG
>NZ_JBONDW010000046.1:0-4622 GCF_054919535.1 Mycobacterium venezuelense | reverse complement strand
GGCTCGCATTGCTGAGGGTGCGGGTGCGGTGGCGGTGATGGCGTTGGAGCGGGTTCCTGCCGACATCCGCGCTCAGGGCGGGGTGTCGCGGATGAGCGATCCGGACATGATCGAGGGCATCATCGATGCGGTCACCATCCCGGTGATGGCCAAGGCCCGGATCGGGCATTTCGTGGAGGCCCAGATCCTGCAGAGCCTGGGTGTGGACTATGTCGACGAGTCGGAGGTGTTGACCCCGGCCGACTACACCAACCACATCGACAAGTGGAAATTCACCGTGCCGTTCGTGTGCGGGGCGACGAATCTGGGTGAGGCGTTGCGCCGGATCACCGAGGGCGCGGCGATGATCCGGTCCAAGGGTGAGGCCGGCACCGGCGACGTCTCCAACGCGACGACGCACATGCGCAAGATCGGTGGCGAGATCCGCCGGCTCACCTCGATGGCCGACGACGAGTTGTATGTGGCGGCCAAGGAACTGCAGGCCCCCTACGAGCTGGTGGTCGAGGTGGCGCGGGCCGGCAAGCTTCCGGTCACGCTGTTCACCGCGGGTGGGATCGCCACGCCGGCCGATGCGGCGATGATGATGCAGCTCGGTGCCGAGGGCGTGTTCGTCGGGTCGGGGATCTTCAAGTCCGGCAACCCCGCGCAGCGGGCCGCCGCGATCGTCAAGGCCACCACCTTCCACGACGACCCCGACGTCCTCGCCAAAGTCTCCCGCGGCCTCGGCCAAGCCATGGTCGGCATCAACGTCGACGACATCCCCATCCCACACCGCCTCGCCGAACGCGGCTGGTGACAAGACGAATCATCAAGAAAGGGAACACATCATGACGTCACTGCAAACCCGCCACGAGCTGGAGACACAAGCTCTCGACCACCTTTGGCTGCACAGCAACGACCTGGAATGGAACGAACTGATCCAGGGCGGGCTACGGGTTTTCGTCGAGGGCCGCGGCTCGACCCTGATCGATGTGAACGGCAAGGAGTACATCGACGGTCTGGCCGGGCTGTTCGTGGTGGCGGCGGGCCACGGCCGCACCGAGATCGGCGAGGCCATGGCCGAACAGGCCGGCAAGATCGCTTACACCGCCGCATCGAATGCCGCGAACCCGGCGGCGATCAAGCTGGCAGGCAAGATCGCGTCCCTCACCCCGGGTGACCTCGACCGGGTGTTCTTGTGCTCGGGCGGATCCGAGGCAGTCGAGAGCGCGATGAAGATCGCCAAGCAGGTGCAGGTGATGCGCGGATTCGGCAAGCGCTACAAGATCATTGCGCGGCGTGGCTCCTATCACGGCACCACGTTCGGCGCTGCAAGCCTGACCGGCAGTGCGAGCGAAAAGTACTTCGGGCCGTTCATGTCCGGCGTCAGCAAGGTGCCCAACCCCAACCACTATCGCAACGATTTCGGTCTTGAGGGCGAGGCCGGCGACATCATGTGCGCCCGCTATGTCGAGCAGGAGATCCTCATCCAGGGTCCGGAGCATGTCGCCGCGGTGATCGGTGAACCGATCTCGGTCGCCAACGGGACTCACCTGCCGAGCCCGGTGTACTGGCAGATGCTGCGCGAGATCTGCGACAAGTACGGCGTTCTGCTCATCATGGATGAGGTCATCACCGGCTGGGGACGCACGGGCAAGGTCTTCGCCGCCGAGCACTACGGCGTTGTTCCCGACATCATGACCATGGCCAAAGGACTTTCGAGTGGCTACGCACCGGTTGCGGCCGTCGCGGTCCGGTCGTCGATCTTCGACGATTTCCGTCCCGACGGGCACGCACTGGGACACCTGATCACCTTCGGCGGCCACGCCGTGGCAGCTGCCGCTGCCCTGAAGAACATCGAGATCCTCGAACGCGAAAACCTGGTCGAACGCTCCGCCGAGATGGGCACGTACCTGTTCGAGCTCGCCCAGGAGCTGCGCAGCCACCCCACAGTCGGTGATGTCCGTGGCGGCAAAGGTCTCTTGTGCGCAATCGATTTCGTCAAGAGCAAGGAGACACGCGAAGCGTGGGGAACATCGCATCCGTTCATCAAGCAGCTCGCACTGCGCACGCAGGAAGAGGGCCTGGTCACCCGGGTGTGGGATGTTTTGCACCTCGCGCCGCCGTTCGTGCTGACGCGTAGCGAAGCCGACCGCGCCATCGAGATCGTCGACCGCTGCCTCACCGAGGCAGAGGCGAAGTTCGCCCACGAGATCGGCTGATCAGGCGTGATCGCACCGGTCATCGGCGTCTGCACGGCGTTCGAAATCGCTCGCTGGGGCTTCTGGAATCAGCAGGCCGCGATCATTCCCGCGACCTACCTCGCCAAGATCCATGCGGCAGGCGGGATCCCACTCGGCCTCGTGCCCGACACGCGCGCGGTCGAGAATCCCGGATTGCTCATCGACCGCATCGACGGGCTGCTGTTGATCGGCGGTGTCGATGTCGAGCCGTCTTCGTACGGAGCGGCGAACAACGGCCGCACCGAGGCGACCGAACCACTGCGCGACGAGTTCGAGCTCATGTTGGCCCGGGAAGCCATGCGGCGGGATATTCCCGTACTCGGAGTGTGCCGCGGCATGCAGGTTCTCAACGTCGCGGCCGGGGGCACGTTGCATCAACACCTGCTCGACGCCGGCTACGCCGAACACCGCCCCAGCCCGGGACGGCTCGATCACGCGACGTTCCACGAAGTCGAGGTGGACTGTGACACGCACGCGGCGAGGTTGTGCGGCAGCGGAATACAGGTCGTGAACTCGCACCACCACCAAGGCGTGGATCGGCTCGGCAACGGCGCCGTCGTCACGGCTCGGTCGCTACCCGATCAACTGCCCGAGGCAATCGAATGGCCCGACCATCGGTACGTGCTCGGGGTGCAGTGGCATCCGGAGGCGGCCGAACTGCAACACGCACTGACCGACTTCATCAACAGCGCAATTCACGCTCTCGGAGGAAACCACTGACATGGCCGTCATCGACGTAATCGAGCCCGCGACCGAACAGGTTCTCGAATCGCTCGAGCAGATCACGTCTGCGGAGTTGGACGACGTGATTGCCCGCGCCGCCGTCGCACAGCGGCAGTGGGCGGCACAGCCGCCCCAGTTCCGCGCCGAGGTGCTGTTGGCCATCGCGGCGGCGGTCGACAACAACCGCGAAGCCCTGGCCCAGCTCGAGGCCCGCAACGTCGGCATGCCCATCAGCGATGCCCGTGGCGCGATCGCCGGCGTCGCAGCGACATTCCGCTACTACGCTGCCGCCCCGGAACGCCTTATGGGACACACCATTCCGGTGGCCGGCGGCGTGGACATGACGTTCCGCGAACCGATCGGTGTAGTGGGGCTGATCACGCCGTGGAACTATCCGCTCACGATCGCCGCCTGGAAGGTGGCGCCGGCGTTGGCGGCGGGCAATGCGGTGGTGCTCAAGCCCGCAGAACTGACGCCGCTGACTTCGTTGAGGCTCGGCGAGCTCGCCGTCGAGTCCGGGCTGCCCGCAGACCTTTTCAACGTCGTCGTCGGTCCAGGACGGACGATCGGCAGCCAGCTTGTCGAGCATCCCGCGGTCGGCAAGGTCGCGTTCACCGGTTCGACCGATGTCGGCAAGGACATCGCGCGGCGTGCGGCCGAGGGCATCAAACGCGTGACCCTGGAATTGGGCGGTAAGTCGGCGGCGCTGGTGTTCGCCGACGCCGACCTCGACGCGGCCGCCGAGGGCCTGACGGGCGCTGTCTTCGGGAACTCGGGACAAGACTGCTGCGCACGGTCGAGGGTGTTCGTCGAACGGTCCGCTCTGGAAACGTTCCTCGAGAAGCTCGAGAAGGTCGTCTCCAATATCGTCGTCGGCGATCCGCTCGCGGAGAACACGCAGATGGGCCCGCTGATCTCGGCGGGTCATGCCGCCACCGTTCAGAGCTACGTCGATGATGCACCCGTGCTGTTCCGTGGTTCGGCACCGACGGGGCCCGGGTATTGGTTTGCCCCCACCGTGCTTCATCCCATCGCCGACGATCATCGTTCGGCGCGTGAGGAGATCTTCGGGCCCGTCGTCTCCATCCTCGCTTTCGACAGCGAGGACGAGGCGGTTGCCCGGGCCAACGACACCATCTACGGGTTGGCCGGATCGATCTGGACGTCGAACGCCGCACGGTCGATGCGCGTTGCGCGCGGGGTCGCGGCGGGGGCACTGGCCGTGAACTCGTATACCTCCGTGCGGATAACGACGCCGTTCGGCGGTTTCAAGCAGTCAGGTTTGGGTCGCGAACTCGGTCCGGATGCGCTCGATGCCTACACCGAAGTGAAGAACGTCTTCTTCAACACCATGCCCTAGACGCACCTCGGCCGCGGTAATGGCACGCGAGACAGTCGATCAATTCGATTGGGACATCATCCGCTATGTGGTCGAGTGGGCCCCGTACGGCGGCCCACTCGACGAAGATATCCTGCCGCGATTCGGCATGGACGCACAGCGGCTCAATGCTCGGTTCATCGAACTCGTCAGCGCCTTGACCATGGGCAGCGGCAGATTGCTCAACCAACGCCAGCGTCGCCTGCTCGACCACGCCCGGAAACTCGTTCGACCGGAGAAGGCAAGCCCACCAATCGAACTCAAAGGAAGGACTCACCATGCCTCAGACAGTGCGCGGC
>NZ_JBONDW010000045.1:0-5391 GCF_054919535.1 Mycobacterium venezuelense | reverse complement strand
TGTTGTTTGAGAACTCAATAGTGTGTTTGGTGGTTTTTGTTTGTTGTTTTTTGTCCGCCTCTTTTTCCCGTTTAGGGGTGGATGTTTTTTTGATGCCAGTTTTTGGTGTCTTGTTTTTGTGATCGGATTTTTCTGATTCGAATTCTGCCCGGTTTGTCCGGGGGTTTTTGTTTGGAGAGTTTGATCCTGGCTCAGGACGAACGCTGGCGGCGTGCTTAACACATGCAAGTCGAACGGAAAGGCCCTTCGGGGTGCTCGAGTGGCGAACGGGTGAGTAACACGTGGGTGATCTGCCCTGCACTTTGGGATAAGCCTGGGAAACTGGGTCTAATACCGGATAGGACCACGGTCTGCATGGATTGTGGTGGAAAGCTTTTGCGGTGTGGGATGGGCCCGCGGCCTATCAGCTTGTTGGTGGGGTGATGGCCTACCAAGGCGACGACGGGTAGCCGGCCTGAGAGGGTGACCGGCCACACTGGGACTGAGATACGGCCCAGACTCCTACGGGAGGCAGCAGTGGGGAATATTGCACAATGGGCGCAAGCCTGATGCAGCGACGCCGCGTGAGGGATGACGGCCTTCGGGTTGTAAACCTCTTTCAGCACAGACGAAGCGCAAGTGACGGTATGTGCAGAAGAAGGACCGGCCAACTACGTGCCAGCAGCCGCGGTAATACGTAGGGTCCGAGCGTTGTCCGGAATTACTGGGCGTAAAGAGCTCGTAGGTGGTTTGTCGCGTTGTTCGTGAAAACTCACAGCTTAACTGTGGGCGTGCGGGCGATACGGGCAGACTGGAGTACTGCAGGGGAGACTGGAATTCCTGGTGTAGCGGTGGAATGCGCAGATATCAGGAGGAACACCGGTGGCGAAGGCGGGTCTCTGGGCAGTAACTGACGCTGAGGAGCGAAAGCGTGGGGAGCGAACAGGATTAGATACCCTGGTAGTCCACGCCGTAAACGGTGGGTACTAGGTGTGGGTTTCCTTCCTTGGGATCCGTGCCGTAGCTAACGCATTAAGTACCCCGCCTGGGGAGTACGGCCGCAAGGCTAAAACTCAAAGGAATTGACGGGGGCCCGCACAAGCGGCGGAGCATGTGGATTAATTCGATGCAACGCGAAGAACCTTACCTGGGTTTGACATGCACAGGACGCCGGCAGAGATGTCGGTTCCCTTGTGGCCTGTGTGCAGGTGGTGCATGGCTGTCGTCAGCTCGTGTCGTGAGATGTTGGGTTAAGTCCCGCAACGAGCGCAACCCTTGTCTCATGTTGCCAGCACGTTATGGTGGGGACTCGTGAGAGACTGCCGGGGTCAACTCGGAGGAAGGTGGGGATGACGTCAAGTCATCATGCCCCTTATGTCCAGGGCTTCACACATGCTACAATGGCCGGTACAAAGGGCTGCGATGCCGTGAGGTGGAGCGAATCCTTTCAAAGCCGGTCTCAGTTCGGATCGGGGTCTGCAACTCGACCCCGTGAAGTCGGAGTCGCTAGTAATCGCAGATCAGCAACGCTGCGGTGAATACGTTCCCGGGCCTTGTACACACCGCCCGTCACGTCATGAAAGTCGGTAACACCCGAAGCCGGTGGCCTAACCCCTTGTGGGAGGGAGCCGTCGAAGGTGGGATCGGCGATTGGGACGAAGTCGTAACAAGGTAGCCGTACCGGAAGGTGCGGCTGGATCACCTCCTTTCTAAGGAGCACCACGATAAACATCGTCCATTGGGGATGGTGTAGCCGTGAGGAGCTGGAGCGCTGTAGTGGCGCCGGCTTGGTGCACAACAAACGTTTGAAAACTGCCAGGCACACTATTGGGCTTTGAGACAACAGGCCCGTGCCCCTTTCGGGGGGTGGCATCCCGGTGGGGGTGTCGGCGTGTTGTTGCCTCACTTTGGTGGTGGGGTGTGGTGTTTGATTTGTGGATAGTGGTTGCGAGCATCTGGCACGCAAGGGTTCTCTGAGGGAGTTTTGCTTTCTCGGGGGATTTGTTGTGTGTCGATGTGCAATTTCTTTTTGACTCATTTTTTGGTTTTGTGTTGTAAGTGTTTAAGGGCGCATGGTGGATGCCTTGGCACTGGGAGCCGATGAAGGACGTGGGAGGCTGCGATATGCCTCGGGGAGCTGTCAACCGAGCGTGGATCCGAGGATGTCCGAATGGGGAAACCCGGCACGAGTGATGTCGTGTCACCCACTACTGAATACATAGGTAGTGGGGGGGAACGCGGGGAAGTGAAACATCTCAGTACCCGTAGGAAGAGAAAACAATTGTGATTCCGTGAGTAGTGGCGAGCGAAAGCGGAGGATGGCTAAACCGTATGCATGTGATACCGGGTAGGGGTTGTGTGTGCGGGGTTGTGGGATTCGTCTGTCCGGTTCTACCTGGCTGGAGGGCAGTGAAAAAATGTTGTGGTTAGCGGAAGTGGCTTGGGATGGCCTGCCGTAGACGGTGAGAGCCCGGTACGTGAAAACCTGACATCTGCCTTGGACGGTGTTCCCGAGTAGCAGCGGGCCCGTGGAATCTGCTGTGAATCTGCCGGGACCACCCGGTAAGCCTGAATACTTCTCAGTGACCGATAGCGGATTAGTACCGTGAGGGAATGGTGAAAAGTACCCCGGGAGGGGAGTGAAAGAGTACCTGAAACCGTGCGCTTACAATCCGTCAGAGCCCTCGACTTGTCGTGGGGTGATGGCGTGCCTTTTGAAGAATGAGCCTGCGAGTCAGGGACATGTCGCGAGGTTAACCCGGGTGGGGTAGCCGCAGCGAAAGCGAGTCTGAATAGGGCGTATCCACACAGGAGTGTGTGGTGTAGTGGTGTGTTCTGGACCCGAAGCGGAGTGATCTACCCATGGCCAGGGTGAAGCGCGGGTAAGACCGTGTGGAGGCCCGAACCCACTTAGGTTGAAGACTGAGGGGATGAGCTGTGGGTAGGGGTGAAAGGCCAATCAAACTCCGTGATAGCTGGTTCTCCCCGAAATGCATTTAGGTGCAGCGTCACATGTTTCTTGTTGGAGGTAGAGCTACTGGATGGCCGATGGGCCCCACAGGGTTACTGACGTCAGCCAAACTCCGAATGCCGACAAGTCTAAGAGTGTGGCAGTGAGACGGCGGGGGATAAGCTCCGTGCGTCGAGAGGGAAACAGCCCAGATCGCCGGCTAAGGCCCCTAAGCGTGTGCTAAGTGGAAAAGGATGTGCAGTCGCGAAGACAACCAGGAGGTTGGCTTAGAAGCAGCCACCCTTGAAAGAGTGCGTAATAGCTCACTGGTCAAGTGATTGTGCGCCGATAATGTAGCGGGGCTCAAGCACACCGCCGAAGCCGCGGCAACGACTTTGTGTCGTTGGGTAGGGGAGCGTCCTGCATCCGGTGAAGCAGCAGAGTGATCTAGTTGTGGAGGGTGTGGGAGTGAGAATGCAGGCATGAGTAGCGATTAGGCAAGTGAGAACCTTGCCCGCCGAAAGACCAAGGGTTCCTGGGCCAGGCCAGTCCGCCCAGGGTGAGTCGGGACCTAAGGCGAGGCCGACAGGCGTAGTCGATGGACAACGGGTTGATATTCCCGTACCCGTGTATGTGCGTCCCTGATGAATCAGCGGTACTAACCATCCAAAACCACCGTGACCAATCCCTTCGGGGTGCGGCGTTGGTGGGGCTGCATGGGACCTTCGTTGGTAGTAGTCAAGCGATGGGGTGACGCAGGAAGGTAGCCGTACCAGTCAGTGGTAATACTGGGGCAAGCCGGTAGGGAGAAACCTAGGCAAATCCGGGTTTCACATATCCTGAGAGGTGATGCATAGCCGAGTGAGGCGAATTCGGTGATCCTATGCTGCCAAGAAAAGCCTCTAGCGAGGACATACACGGCCCGTACCCCAAACCAACACAGGTGGTCAGGTAGAGAATACTAAGGCGTACGAGTGAACTATGGTTAAGGAACTCGGCAAAATGCCCCCGTAACTTCGGGAGAAGGGGGACCCACATGGCGTGATCCATCTTTGCGGTGGTGAGCGTGAGTGGGTGGCACAAACCAGTGAGAAGCGACTGTTTACTAAAAACACAGGTCCGTGCGAAGTCGCAAGACGAGGTATACGGACTGACGCCTGCCCGGTGCTGGAAGGTTAAGAGGACCCGTTAACCCTTCGGGGTGAAGCGGAGAATTTAAGCCCCAGTAAACGGCGGTGGTAACTATAACCATCCTAAGGTAGCGAAATTCCTTGTCGGGTAAGTTCCGACCTGCACGAATGGCGTAACGACTTCTCAACTGTCTCAACCATAGACTCGGCGAAATTGCACTACGAGTAAAGATGCTCGTTACGCGCGGCAGGACGAAAAGACCCCGGGACCTTCACTACAACTTGGTATTGGTGCTCGATACGGTTTGTGTAGGATAGGTGGGAGACTGTGAAGCAGCCACGCCAGTGGTTGTGGAGTCGTTGTTGAAATACCACTCTGATCGTATTGGGCCTCTAACCTCGAACCCTGAACCGGGTTCAGGGACAGTGCCTGGCGGGTAGTTTAACTGGGGCGGTTGCCTCCCAAAATGTAACGGAGGCGCCCAAAGGTTCCCTCAACCTGGACGGCAATCAGGTGTTGAGTGTAAGTGCACAAGGGAGCTTGACTGCGAGACGTACATGTCGAGCAGGGACGAAAGTCGGGACTAGTGATCCGGCACCTCTGAGTGGAAGGGGTGTCGCTCAACGGATAAAAGGTACCCCGGGGATAACAGGCTGATCTTCCCCAAGAGTCCATATCGACGGGATGGTTTGGCACCTCGATGTCGGCTCGTCGCATCCTGGGGCTGGAGCAGGTCCCAAGGGTTGGGCTGTTCGCCCATTAAAGCGGCACGCGAGCTGGGTTTAGAACGTCGTGAGACAGTTCGGTCTCTATCCGCCGCGCGCGTCAGAAGCTTGAGGAAATCTGTCCCTAGTACGAGAGGACCGGGACGGACGAACCTCTGGTCTACCAGTTGTTCCACCAGGAGCACCGCTGGATAGCCACGTTCGGACAGGATAACCGCTGAAAGCATCTAAGCGGGAAACCCCCTCCAAGACCAGGCTTCTCACCCTTTTAGAGGGATAAGGCCCCCCGCAGACCACGGGATCGATAGACCAGACCTATACACCCAGCAATGGGTTCAGGGAACTGGCACTAACCGGCCGAAAACTTACAACACCCACACATGAGTGGGAATTGCCTCGCAACCACATCCACGGATGATCAAACCGATCACCCCACCACCAAAACACACCACAATTTTCACACTCAAAAACGAGTGAATAGAGTTACGGCGGTCCATAGCGGCAGGGAAACGCCCGGTCCCATCCCGAACCCGGAAGCTAAGCCTGCCAGCGCCGATGATACTACCCACACGGGTGGAAAAGTAGGACACCGCCGAACACAAATTA
>NZ_JBONDW010000044.1:0-8854 GCF_054919535.1 Mycobacterium venezuelense | reverse complement strand
ACTCAACCCGGACCGGAGTGCCCCAGTCCTGGACGCACATATCGTGGTCTCGGTCGGACCATAACCATTGACCAACACCCGACCCGGCGCCCACCGATCCACCACATCAGCGGGGCATGGCTCGCCGGCAACGAGAAGCGCCATCGACTCCAGGCCCGCCGGCTCCAGCAGCGCCAACGCAGAGGGCGTCTGGCTCAATGCGCCGACGTTCTCGGCCACCAGCAGTGCATGCAACTCCCGCGGCGAGCCGGTCACCGACTCGGGGATCACCACGAGCTTTCCACCATGCAGGAGGGGGGCCCAAACCTCCTCCACCGACGCGTCGAAGCCGTAAGAATGCCACTGTGCCCACACGTGTGCCGGCAGATGTGTGATCGGCGGTGCCAGCAGCTGGGTAACGTTGCGGTGTGTGATGGCAACGGGTTTCGGCACCCCTGTGGTACCGGATGTGTAGATGAGGTACGCGATGTCGTCGGCTTCGGCCGCAGCCGGTCCGGTGCT
The DNA here is from genome assembly GCF_054919535.1 of Mycobacterium venezuelense. Taxonomy (NCBI): domain Bacteria; kingdom Bacillati; phylum Actinomycetota; class Actinomycetes; order Mycobacteriales; family Mycobacteriaceae; genus Mycobacterium; species Mycobacterium venezuelense. Next base: position 8,353 of record NZ_JBONDW010000044.1, on the reverse strand, counting down.
CGGCTGCGCATCGATCCGAGCGTCGTCGATATCGACGATCATCAGATCGGCGCCCGCGAGCCGCTCGGCCAACGACGCGGTGGTCACCGCGGCCGTCGGGGCGGCGTCAGACACGATGAACTCGATACGTGCATCGGGCAGTATCGGGTCGATCGGGACGTAAGCCGCGCCTGTCTTGAGCACGGCCAGCATCGCCACGATCGCCTCTGCGCACCGATCGAACAGCAGCGCCACACAATGACCCGGCCGTACCCCCTCAGCCGCCAAGAAGCGGGCCAACCGATTCGACGCCTCGTCCAGTTGCCGATAGGTCATCGAGCGGCCCGCGAAGCTGACCGCCGCCGCATCCGGAACACGTGCCGCCTGCCGCGCGAACACCTCAGGAATCGACTCCCCGTGGGCGGGCTCGGTCAGGACTGCACGGTTACCGAGTCCGTCCAACCGGGAGTACTCACCCTCATCGAGCAGATCCACCGACGACAACAACCGCGCCGGGTCGGCAGCCATCGCCGTCAACACCCGGCGCAGTCTCCCGATGAGGTTCTCGATGCTGGCCGCATCGAACACATCGGTACGGAACTCCACAGTTCCGCCGATTCCCGCGGGATCACCAGTCGCGGTCCATCGCTCGGACAGTGCGAATGTCAAGTCCATTCGGGCGGCCAGGGTGTCTGCGTGCAACGGAGTGACCTTCACGTCGCCCAATGCCGATTCGGTGGCTGTATCTCCGGCGAAGTTCTGCCACGCCAACATCACCTGCACCAGTGGGTGATGGGCCAGGCTGCGCGTCGGATTGAGCCGGTCGACCACTACCTCGAATGGCACATCTTGGTGCTCGAAGGCCGCCAGGCTACGCTGACGCACTTGGGCCAGCAATTCGGCGACGGTGGGGTCGCCGTCGATGTCGACCCGCAGCACCAAGGTGTTGACGAAGAAGCCCACCAGGTCGTCCAGCGCCGGATCGCCACGCCCTGCGATCGGAAATCCCACGGCCACATCGGAACTGCTGCTCAACTGGGACAGCAGTAATGCCAGCGCGGCCTGCATCACCATGAAACTGGTCGCGTTGTGCTCGCGCCCCAACACACGGACCTGTTGCTGGAGTTCTGCCGGCCAATCCACGGTCACGGTCGCCCCACGGAAATCCGCGACCGGGGGGTAAGGCCGATCGGTGGGCAGTTCCAGCCGTTCGGGCAAACCGGTCAGCGCTTGTTCCCAAAAGGCCAACTGCGCGGAGAGAACGCTGTCGGGGTCGGTCTCGCTTCCCAGCCACTCCTGTTGCCACAACGTGTAATCGACATATTGGATGGGCAACGGTGCCCGATCCGGCGACTGTCCCGCGCACCTGTTGGCATAAGCCTCTCCCAGATCGCGCGCGAGCGGCGTCACCGATGCCCCGTCGGCGGCGATATGGTGCACCACCACGACCAGCACATGTTCGTCAGCTGCGGCACGCAAAAGTATTGCTTTGATCGGGATTTCGCTGGACAGATCGAATGGGTGGCGGGCCACGGCGTGGATGGCCGTACTCATCTGTTCCGCTGTCCAGCCCGCGGCATCGACAACTTTCCAACCGCAGTCGGCCTGCTCAACGGGCAGCACGACTTGATGCGGGATCCCGTCCACTGCGGTGAAGACGGTACGCAGGGTTTCCTGCCTGCAGACCACGTCGGCGAGCGCCTGGCCCAGCGCCTCCGCATCAAGGCGCCCGCTCAGCCGCAATGCGACTGCCATGTTGTAAATCGGCGACGGACCCTGCAACTGATCGAGGAACCACAACCGCTGTTGGGCATAGGACAACGGCACCACGGCCGGCCGGATCCCCGCCACGAGCGGTGACCGCTGACTGGCGCCCTCGCTGACACGGGACGCCAACTGGGCCACCGTGGGTGACTCGAACACCGTGCGTACCGCAAGTGCGGCTTCGAGGCTGGTGTTGACCGCGTTGACGACCCTTGTCGCGGAGAGGGAGTCGCCGCCCAGATCGAAGAACGAGTCGTCGGCCCCGACTCGCTCCAACCCAAGCACCTGGGCGTAGATACCGGCCAGGATTTCTTCCACCGCGGTCGCCGGTGCACGATATCCGTCGGCATCGATGTATTCCGGTGCAGGCAGGGACCGCTTGTCGAGTTTGCCGTTGACCGTAAGCGGCAACGTGTCCATCACCACGACCGCGGTGGGCACCATGTAACTCGGTAACCGCTCTGCCAGCGCGGCGCGTATCTTGGCCGGATCGACCGGCCCGGCGGCAGATTCGGTGACATAACCGACCAGGCGCTTGTCACCGGGACGGTCCTCCCGGGCGATCACCGCCGCTTGATCGATGCCATCCAATTCGGTCAGCGCGGCTTGGATTTCGCCGAGCTCGATGCGGTACCCGCGGATCTTGACCTGCTCGTCAGCCCGACCAAGATACTGCAACTGCCCAGCAGCGCCCCAGCACGCGAGGTCGCCGGTGCGATACATGCGAGCACCCGCGCCGCCGAACGGGCACGCCAGAAACCGCGATGCGGTCAACCCAGCTCGGCGCACATACCCGTATCCCAATCCCGCTCCGGCCACATATAATTCGCCGACCACACCGGCCGGCGCGGGTTGCATCCATCTGTCCAGCACCAGGAAAGCGAGGTGGGCCAACGGTACCCCGATCGGGCTGACAGCGCTGTCGGTGTCGCCCTCCGAGATCTCACGGAACGAGGCATGCACCGTCGTCTCGGTGGTGCCGTACATGTTGATCAGGCGGGGGGTGCCCGGGTGCCGATCCAGCCAGGGGCGAAGACGTTGCGGCTCAAGAGCTTCCCCGGCGAACACGATTGCCTCGAGCTCCAGCCGGCGTCCGAGCTCGGGCTGCAGTGCGTCGGCACTTTGGAGCGCGTAGAACGCCGACGGAGTCTGGCTCAGTACCGTGACCTGCTCAGCCACCAGTAGAGCATGAAAATCCTGCGGCGAGCGCGCCACCGATTCGGGCACCACCGCGAGCCGTCCGCCGTACAACAGCGCGCCCCAGATCTCCCATACCGAGACGTCGAACGCCAACGAATGCCACTGCGTCCACACCTGTCCCGCGAGCTCGACGCTGCCGTCGACCGACTCGAGCAGTCGCGTCACGTTGCGGTGAGTGATCGCAACCCCTTTCGGCACACCCGTGGTGCCGGACGTGTAGATGAGGTAGGCGATGTCATCGCATCCCGGCGCCGGCAGCGCAGTGCACGGATGGTTTTCGATGCGCGGGTCCACCGCTTGGACGACGGGTAATTCACACCCGTCCAACCGGCAGGCAAGTCCCGCGGTCGTGATCGCGGCGATCGGTCGGGCGTCGTTCACCATGAACTGTATTCGCGCATCGGGATGCATCGGGTCGATCGGCAGGTACGCAGCCCCCGTCTTGAGCACTGCCAGGATCGACACGATCGCCTCAGCCGAGCGGGCACACAACAGCGCCACGCACTGTCCGGGGCCTGCCCCCTCGCCGGCCAACAGGTGCGCCAACCGATTCGAGGACTCGTCGAGGTCTCGGTAGGTCATCGAGCGACCTTCGAAGGTGACCGCTACCGCCTCCGGAGCCGTTGCCACCTGTGCGGCGAACAACACGGGGATCGACTCGGACACCGGCTCCGGTTCGGTGAGAACCGCCTTGTTCCCCCACCCGAGCAGCCTGTCGTGCTCGTCTTCTTCCAAGAAGTCCATCGACGACAGACGCCGGGTCAGGTCAGCGGTCATGATTTACCCCTCCGCCTCGGCGGTAATCGCTACTAGAACCCGGCGTAGTCGCTCGATCAGCCGCTCAACGCTCGCCGCGTCGAATACGTCGGTACGAAACTCGACCGTTCCATCGATACCGGCGGGTTCGCCGGTATCGGTCCAGCGCTCCCCCAGGGAGAATGTGAGGTCCACTCGCGCGGTGTGAGTTTCGGCTGCCATCGGGGTGACCTCCACATCGCCCAGTACCAGCCCCGCGGCGGGGCCGCTGGTGTGCTGCCAGGACAAGTTCTGCCACGACAAGACGACCTGTACGAGTGGATGATGCGCGAGGCTGCGAGTCGGCTTGACCCGATCGACCACCAGTTCAAACGGCACATCCTGGTTTTCGAAGGCAGCCAAGCCGCGCTGACGGACCTGGTCGAGCAGTTCGGCGATCGTGGGGTCACCCGCCAGGTCGATCCGCAGCACAAGCGTGTTGACGAAGAAGCCGACCAGCTCGTCGAGCGCCGGATCGCTACGGCCGGCGATCGAGAGTCCCAGCGCGACTTCGGAACTCGCGCTCAATCTCGACAGCAGCACAGCCAGTGCGGCCTGTACCACCATGGAGCTGGTGACGTTGTGCTCACGAGCCAGGCGGTCGACCTGCCGCTGCAGCTCGGCCGGCCACCGCACGGCCACGCTGGCGCCCTGGTAATCGGCCACTGGCGGATAGGGACGGTCCGTGGGCAAGGACAGGCGGTCCGGAAGCCCCGCCAGCGCCTGTTCCCAATACGCCAGCTGCGCGGATATCGGGCTGTCGACATCGGCGATATCACCCAGGTATTCGCGTTGCCACAGCGTGTAATCCGCATATTGCACCGGCAACGGTGCCCAGTCCGGCGCCTGCCCGCCACACCGGCCGGCATAGGCCATGCCAAGGTCACGCACGAGAGGCGTGATCGACCAGCCGTCGGCCGCGATGTGGTGCACGACGGCGACGAGCACATGCTCACTGTCCGAGACGCGGAAAAGATCTGCGCGTAAAGGGATCTCGTTCGCGAGATCGAATGTGTGGCGCGCTACCGCGCCGACCGACTCCATCAGCCGCTCGATACCCCAACCCGAGGCGTCGACGACCTGCCAGCGCAGGTGTACCCGGTCGATCGGTAGCACCAGCTGCTGGGGTGTCCCGGCGGGCGCGATGAACAGCGTGCGCAGGCTCTCGTGCCGGGCCACCACATCGGCGAGTGCCTGTCCGAGTGCGTCGGTGTCCAGTGTGCCCTTGAGCCGCAACGCCACTGCCATGTTGTAAACCGGCGACGGCCCCTGCAGCTGCTCGAAGAACCAGAGCCGCTGCTGGGCGTATGACAGCGGAAGCTCGTGCGGGCGTGGCATGGCCTGCAAGGGCGGACGGGTCGTATCGCCCTGATTGCAATCCAGACATCCGGCAAGCTCTCCGACGGTCGACGCGTCGAACAAGTAGCGGACGGGCACGTCCCAGCCCAACGCCACTTGCAGGCGCGCAGCGACACGGGTGGCGGTCAGCGAATCGCCGCCAAGGGCGAAGAAGTCGTCGTCAAGTCCGGCCCGGTCCAACCCGAGCACTTCGGCGAATACCTCAGCGACTGTCTTCTCGGTCGGTGTCTGCGGTGCCCGGAACGCCGTGGCCCCAAACACCGGTTCGGGCAGCGCTTTACGGTCGATCTTGCCGGAGGACGTCAATGGGAACTCGTCGAGCACCACTATCTGGCTTGGCACCATGTATTCGGGCAACCGCGCACCCAACCACTGCCGCACCGCACTGAGCTTGGTATTGGTGTCTGGGTCGTTGGCGAAGCTGCTGCGCTGATGGGCGCCGGCATGCGACTGATACACGTCGGTGAGTATCAGGTCGGTCTCGGAGGCGATGGGACCGATGAAGACGGCGTCGAGCGTGCCGGCCTGCGCACCCCAAGTGACCGCCACCTGATAGCCGAGCGACTCACCCAAGCGATACAGCTGTTCTGGAGTGACGGTGTCGGTCCACGCCTCGGTTACCGGCACACCGGCCAATGCCTGTTCGGCTTGTACATCGCCGATCACACCGGTCCGTGGGATCGTCGCGACACGGAGCTCGGCTGGACGTCGTGTCTTCAATTCCGCGTGCAGCCCGCTCAGCCCCGCACACTCGGTCCACGTCAAGACCGGTACGTCGGCCACCGAGCGGACCGATCGCGGTGCCTTGTGAATGACGACGTCGTAGCGGTAGCGATTCAACTCGTTGTCGGCATCGCCGCGCTTGACCCGGATGTCGACACCGTTCACCGCGGGCAGCGATTCCGCCAGATTGGTGAAGAACTCAGGCGCCAGCAATAATTCGGGCTCGCCGAGCACGGCCCGCTGCACCCGCTGACGGACATCGTCGGCGTCGGCGTTCGCATGACGCGCCAGCACCACTCCGGTTTGGAACGCGCCCTGCAGGCTGTGATTGCGAACATCACCGATGAACAACGAACCACCTGGGGCCAGCAGGTTGACGGCGTTGTCGACGACCTCGGCCAGGTATCTGGCATTCGGGAAGTACTGGATGACCGAGTTGATGATCACCGTGTCGAAGTAACCCTGCTGCAGTGGCCCGGTGACGTGCGCAGGTTGGGCAAGTAGTTCCACCCTGTCGCGCCAGGGGATCTGCATCCGCTCCAACGAGCGGCTGAGGGTGTCGACAGCCACGGCGGACATATCGGTGCCGACATAGTGCTCGCAGTGTGGCGCGATCTCCGACAAGATCAGTCCCGATCCTGCGCCGATCTCCAGCACCCGCCGCGGACGTAAGGCGAGGATGCGATCGACCGCGGCCGCGCGCCATTCCCGCATCTCGTGCTGCGGAATCGGTTCACCCGTATAGCTGCTGTTCCAGCCCCGGAAATCGCTGCCGAACTCCGACGCCTCGGCCTCGGCGTCGTACAGTTCGTCGTACATCTGCTGCCACTGATCGACGACTTCGGCATCGTGCGCCGCGGTACTGGTGTCTTCCAAGGCAACATAGGCAATGAGATGTGATCCGGTGTTGCCGTGATGCATGGCCGCGGCGGCCCGGCTGACTTGCGGACAGGACAACAGGGTGTTCTCGATCTCACCCAGTTCGAGCCGCTGACCGCGCAGCTTGACCTGGGCATCCGCCCGGCCGAAGTATTCCAGCGTGCCCGCCGCGGTCCAGCGCACCAGATCGCCGGTGCGGTACATCCGCGAACCCGTCCTGAACGGGTTGGCGACGAAGCGATCCGCGGTCAGATCCGGCCGGCCGATGTAGCCGCGGGCTAGCGCGGGCCCGCTGAGATACAACTCGCCGACGACTCCCACGGGAGCCGGCTTGAGCCGCGCATCGAGCACCAGTCCTCGCACTCCGGCGATCGGAGTGCCGATGTCCACGGATTCCCCGGCCGCCAGCGGAGGCGTGCAGGTGGCCCAGATCGTGGTTTCAGTCGGACCGTAGGCGTTGAACATGTTCCGGTGCGGCGCCCAGGAGGCCACCAGCTCGGCCGGGCAAGCCTCTCCGGCAGTGATCAACGTGTCCAGCCGCCCGTCGAGAGCGTCCCGATCCAGCGTCGCAAGGACAGTCGGTGTCATAACCGCTGCGTCGACAGACTGCCCGAGCACCAACGCGTTCAGCGCCTCTCCCGCATAGGAATCCGGCCCTGCGACCACCAACGCCGCAGTGGAACCGACCGCCAGGACGATCTCGAATACAGATGCGTCAAAGGTCGGAGCCGCCACCAGCAGTACCCGAGAACGAGCGCTCAAGTCGAACAGGTCACGTTGTGCGGCGGCGACGCCGAGTAGTCCGGCGTGGCTGACCGCAACACCTTTCGGGGTCCCGGTCGATCCGGACGTGAATATGACGTAAGCCGCGTCCTCGACACTCACCGGCGCGACGCGGTCCACATCGGTAACCGGATCGCTGCGGTAGCGGGTCAGGTCGAGTCCATCGACCCGCAGAACCCGGCGCGTACCCGCACCCGCCAAACCGTCGGTACCACAGGTCAACACACACACGGCATCCACCGCGCCCAGCACCGTGGCGATGCGATCGCGCGGATGCGACCGATCCAAGGGCACATAGACCCCACCGGCCTTGAGCACAGCCCACCATGCCACCACGAGCTCAGCACACCGATCCATCGCCACGCCGACCGCACGCTCGGGACCGATTCCCAAGTCGATCAATAGCCGTGCCAACCGATTCGACGCGTCGTCCAACTCCCGATACGACATCACCCGCGACCCGTCGACGACAGCCACCGCACCCGCGTCATCAGCAACCGCGCCGGCCAACAATCGCGTCGCCACACCCACCGGTGCACTGGTGTCAGCGCCGGACCACTTGCCCAACAACAGATCCCGCTCATCGGAGTCGAGCAGTGGCACCTCGCCCACCACCGCCGACGAGTCGGCCACCACCGCTTCGACAACCCGGCCGAACCACGCCACCAACCGTTCGATCGTCGACCGATCGAACAGATCCGTGGCGTAAGTCACCGAGCCGGCCGCCATCAGTGCACCGGACTCCTCGGCCCGCACCTCGCGCATATCGAAATCGAGGTCGAACTTGGCAGTGCGGGTGACCATCGACACCGGTTCGATGCTGACGCCGTCGAGTGCGACATCAGGCCGCACGTTGTTCTGGAAGATGACT
>NZ_JBONDW010000043.1:0-12362 GCF_054919535.1 Mycobacterium venezuelense | reverse complement strand
AGCCAAACCATCGTCTACACCGGCCACGGCGACACCACCACCATCGGCGACGAAATCGTCCACTACGACGACTGGGTCAAACGCGGCCACTGACGATGCGCCGCGAGGAACGAGCGGCGAGGAGGAAGGGCCAGAACCGACGCGGCCACTGATCCGCGGGTTCTGCCATTGCGCAATGGCATTCTCGGGTTAGCCTGAGCACATGGCCGAAGGGCCGCGCCGGGCGCAGCCATCACGATGCATACGCGTCGTGATGGTCTGCCTGGCCATGGTGGTTGCCGTCGCGTGTTCAGCGCCGACCCCGCCGCCCATGCCGCCGCTTCCGTCGCAGACGACACCGGCTCTTGGCGCGCCGATCCAACCCATACCGCGCATGGGCGTGTCGGGAACGTCGCTGACGCTCGACGGCAAGCCGTGGTGGCCCATCGGCATCAACGCCTATCAACTCGGCACGAACTGGTCGATCAACGCCGGGTGCGGCGCGCAGGTGGATCTCGATGACTACTTCCGCCGCCTCCAACCGCACTCACTTACCCGGTTCAACGTCTATTCGACGATGGCGGTGAACAAGCACACCGGCCAACTCGATTTCACTGCGCTCGATGCCGTGTTCAAGGTCGCCGAGCGGCACGGACAGCTGTTGATCGCGGTGCTCACGAGCGACGAAGGTGGTTGCGAGAACGACTATTTCAAGGACCACGCCTGGTACGCCGGGGGCTGGCGGACCGATGTTTCCCATGGCTTGCCGATGACCTTCGCCGCGTGGCTGGATACCGCGGTCAAGCGGTGGGGCGGTTCACCGGTGCTGGCCGGCTGGACCGCGGTCGGCGAACCCGAACCGTCGGATTGCTTTGACCACCACTGCCATTGGACCGATCGCACATGTGACCCCAACTCCGCCGATGTGCTCCGCGCGTTCTTCGACGCGACGGGATCCCGGATCCGCGAGTTGGACCCGGGAGCGCTGATCTTCAGCGGACACGCCGGCGGCGGGCAGTGCGGATCGCGCGGTGACGAGTTCGAGATGGTGAGCGCCTCACCCGGTCTGGATGTCTTGGAGTACCACTACTACGAGGAAACCGACTATCTGCCGGGTGACGTGTACGACGGCTTGCAGCGCCGCGTGAACCAGGCACGGACGGTGAACAAGCCGCTGCTCGTCGCCGAGATCGGCATGGAGGCGGGCTCGTGCGCAACGGAGGCTGAGCGCACGCATGTGCTCGGCGACGCGATCTACCGCATGCGGGCCAAAGGCGCGGCGGGGGCGATGTTCTGGGCGTTCGTGCCCGATCCGCGTCCCACCGAGTGCACCCTCGACATCGGGCCGGACGATCCACTGTTCGCCATGGTCGGGACGGCGACGAACTAGCTCTCCAGAATCCGGCGCTTTTCCGATTCGAACTCAGCCTCGGTGAGCGCCCCGGAATCGCGCAGCGCGGCAATCGTTTTGAGTTGCTCGATGCGAATTCCCTGATCGCTCGGCTGGTAGCTCGACATAATCTCGACCGGTTGCACCGGAACGATGGGCCGCACGCGTCTGCGTACTCGAGCCGACCAGATCAAGCTGGCGGTCAGCTCGAGCACGCTGAGCGCGAACAGCCCGCCGAAGAGCCAGAGCAGCCAGCCGTACTCGCTGCCGTGTCCGAACGAGAGACGTGGGTTGATGTAGCCCTGCACCTGACCGTCGGTGCTGATGCCATACGTACCGGCCTCGGCCACCTGCACGACCCATACCCGCACGCGGGCGTCGTTGTTCACCGTCGTTGTGCCGCCGAAACTCTCGGTGACGACGGGGTCAGGCGCCCCGTCGGGCGGCTCGACACCCAGTTGCAGCGGCGGCACCGGCAGGCCGCCGTTGGATCCGGTGACCAGGGTGTGGAAACTGACGGTGACTTCACCGGCAGGAAGCTCGACGCTGCCGGTTCCCGGGATGGGGACCTCGCCGTAGGCATCGAACTCGTCGAGGACGAACGCGTTGAGCACCAGCATGACCACGAAGCCGACGACGGCGGCCACCATGCTGCAGATGGACACCGCGATCGCGACACGCGGCGCGGTCCGGGCGCTGTTCATGGGCGAAGTGTGTCACGGTCGGGTCGCCGCCGACTACCGTCGGGATGAGGTTGCTACCGCCAGGAGGTCACATGGCCCGCGACGAGGCGCCGGCGCCGACCGCCGGTCCGAAGCGCCGGTTCACGCTGCGTTATTGGATGGCCCTGATCCTCGTCGGGCTCGCGGCGATATTCGTCGCGCAGAATCGTGGCCGCGTTGGCATCCACGTGCTGTGGGTGACCGTCGAGTCGCCGATGTGGTTCATCTTGGTCATCATTTTCGTCGTGGGACTTTTCATCGGTCTGCTGCTGCGCCGGCGGCGGGGTTAGTCATGCCGGAGTCCAGGATCAGCGCCCGGTCGGAATCCACGGCTGTTGGCAAGCGCAAGAAATCACCACCGCGCCAGCACACGGCGGGTCTGGATTCGGCGATCAAGCTGTTCGAGCAGTCCGCTCGAAGCGTTCCGCTGCCCGCGGCGCCGTACCCGATCGTCATCGCCGACTACGGTGCGGGCTCGGGCCACAACTCCATGCGGCCGATCGCGGCGGGCATCGCCGCACTGCGCGGTCGTACCCGTCCCGCCCAGTGCGTGCTCGTGACGCACACCGACACCGCCGAGAACGACTTCACCACGATGTTCCGCGGCCTGTCCGAAGACCCGGAGTCCTACTTGCGCAAGGATTCCGCCACGTTCACGTCAGCTGTCGGCCGCTCGTTCTACACCCAGATCCTGCCGTCGAACGCAGTCCATCTCGGCTGGTCTGCATGGGCCCTGGTTCGGCTCGGGAAGGTGCCCATGCGCATCGGGGACCACATCGCGGTGGCATACAGCGGCGACGCCCACGTCCGCACCGCCTATGCCCGGCAGGCCGCCCACGATTGGCACGAGTTCGTCGCGTTCCGCGGCCGCGAGCTGTCGCCGGGTGGCCAGTTGGTGGTGATGACGATGGCGTTGGGAGACGACGGCGACTTCGGCTACCGGCCGCTGTTCGATGCGGTGATCGACGGGCTGCAGGAGTTGGTCGCCGACGGCGTGGTGACCGCCGATGAGGTCGAGCGGATGACACTGCCCATCGTGGGCCGCCGCGCGGCCGATTTCACGGCGCCGTTCGCGCCGTCGGGCCGGTTCGAAAAGCTCTCGATCAGCCACCTCGAGGTGTTCGATGCCGAGGACGTGATCTTCAGTCAGTATCGAAAAGACAAGGACGCCGCCGCCTTCGGTCTGCGATGGGCGGATTTCTGCCGGTTCACGGCGTTGGACGATCTCGCTGACGCACTGGGTGACGACCCGCAGCGCCGACTGCGGTTTTTCGAGCGACTGCACGCCGGCATTGCGGCCCGGCTGGCCGCCGCACCCGAGCAGATGCGGATTCCGGTGGCCCAGCTGGTGTTGGAGAAGCGTCAGAGCGCCTGATCAGCCGGCGATTCGATCGCGAAAAGTGTTGCGGTAGTTCTGCGGTGTCACCCCGGTGAGTTTGCGGAACTGTTCGCGGAAGTTCGCGGGCGAGGAAAAGCCGACCTGCCTGCCGATGTGCTCGATACCGTCGGACGTGCATTCCAGCAGCTGTTGCGCGTGCCGGATCCGCACCCCGGCCAGCCACTGCATCGGAGTCTGGCCGGTCTCGGCTTGAAACCGGCGATTGAGTGTCCGCACGCTGACGGCTGCGCGCGCGGCTATGTCGGCCAACGTCAGATCGCGATGCGCCTCATGCTCGATCCAGCGCAAGACGTCGTCGAGTTCGGTGCGTTCACCGATGTGACGGGCTGTCAAGCTGTTTCGGCGAATGAACTGTGCCTGACCGCCGTCGCGGTGCAACGGCGCGACCGCCAGGCGGGCCGCGTCGGCGGCGACCGCGGCGCCGTGGTCCCGCCCGATCATGTGTAGACACAGGTCGATTCCCGCCGATGCGCCGGCTGACGTCAACAACTGCCCTTCGTCGACATAGAGCACGTCGGGATCGAGGTTTACCCCGGGGAACGCGGACCGGAAGGCGTCGGCCGCCAACCAGTGGGTGGTCGCCCGCTTGCCGTCCAGTAGACCGGCCGCGGCCACCACGAACGCGCCCGTGCAGATCGAAGCGATCCGGATTCCCGCCGCGTACGCGTCGCGCAGCGCTGCAAGGACTGCGTCGGACGGCGTCGTGGCGGCATTGTTGCAACCGGGTACGACGACGGTGTCCGCCTCAGGAAGCCGGCTCAGGTCGTGATCGGTGCCGATGCGCACGGGCCCGGCCGTCACGACCGGTTTCTCGCTGCACACCACGACGTGGTAGGCCGGCTCCCCGGACGCCAACCGCGCCCGGCCGAATGTCTCGACGGCGGTGCTGAGATCAAAGGTGTTGACGTCGGGCAGCGCGAGAACGGCGACGGTGTGCATGCGGTTACCTCGCCGAGATCGCGGCGTCGATCAGATGCGGTCCGGGTGCGGCGAGCGCGGCGCTGAACTGCGCGGCCAGTTCTTCGGCGGTCGTGGCCCGGGTGGCCGGCACTCCGAAACCCGTTGCAACAGAGACAAAGTCGATGTCAGGATTGCCGAGGTTCAGCAGCGACTGCGAGCGCTCGCCGCTGGCGCTGGTTCCGACTCGCTGCAGTTCCATCTGCAGAATGGCATAGGCGTGGTTGTTGAGGATCACCACGGTGACGTCGAGTTGCTCACGAGCCATCGTCCACAGCGCCGAGATCGTGTATGCGGCACTGCCGTCGGCTTGCAACGCGATGACAGGGCGGTGCGGTGCGGCGATCGCGGCGCCGATCGCGACCGGCAGACCCTGTCCGATGGCTCCGCCGGTAAGGGTGAGCAGATCGTGCGGGGCGGCGGATGCGGTCGCCGCGGGAAGCAGCACCCCGCTCGTATTGGCTTCATCGGAGACGATGGCGTTTTCGGGCAGCAGGGCGCCGATCACCTGTGCCCAGTTCTGCACATTGAGCGGTCCGGTGGGCAGCGTGCCGGGGCCGTTGTCGGGTGCGGCCGGCACCGCGCCACCGAGTTCGTCGGCGAGCTTCTCCAGGTCGGCGACCGCCAGTGTGTGCACCTGGGCATCCGCCGGGACAAGCCCACTCGGCTTGCCCGGATAGGCAAAGAACGACACCGGTTCTCGGGCGCCTGCGAGGATGAGATGCGTTGTGCCGTCGAGCTGTTGGGTCGCGAGCTCGGCCAGATACTGCAGTCGGTCGAGCGCGGGTATGCCGCGACCCCGGGCCAGGCGGGCCGGGAATGTCTCGACCAACGTGCGCGCACCGGTGGCCGCACGAATTCGCGCGGCTGCGACCAGACCGGCGGCGTCGGTCGCCGCCCCGCCCAGCAGGATGGTCACGCCGTCACCATGGGTTCGCGCTAAATCGGCGGCCTGCACGATCTCCAGGCCGGCAGCGTCATGCGCCTCGGGCACCACCGTATCGGGCGGCTCGGTCTGAGTTGCCGTACCCCACGAATAATCGGCGGGCAGGATCACCGTGGCCACGCGTCCTGGCGGACCCACTGCGCTGCGGACAGCATCGCGCACCACAGCGTCGAGATCGGCCGCCGAAGCCGGCCGGTGCACCGAACCGTGCAGCCACGTGCCGAGCGCGTCGATATCGGATTCCAGTGGTGCGTCAAGGCTTTTGTGGTAGGTGGCGTGATCGCCGACGACGTTGACGACGGGACTGTGCGCCCGCCGGGCGTTGTGCAGGTTCGCCAGCCCGTTGGCCATGCCTGGACCGAGGTGCAAAAGGGTCGCCGCGGGGCTGCCCGCGATGCGCGCATATCCGTCGGCCGCCCCGGTCGCGACGCCCTCGAACAGGCACAGCACCGGCCGCATCGCGGGTGCCGAGTCGAGCGCCGCGACGAAGTGCATCTCCGAGGTTCCCGGGTTGGCGAAACACACGTCGACGCCCTCGGCGAGCAGACGCTGCAGCACCACCTCCGCGCCGGTGCTCATGAGCGCCTGCGCATAAGGAGCAGCCCGCCGATTCCCAGCGCGGCGTCCTCGACCACCGTCGCGATGTTCCATGGTCCGCGCCGGTCCCCACTGCGGATCGCAGCCATGCGGGTCAGCGCCAGCAGGAGGGCCGCGACGGACCACGATCCGAGGAACGCCTCGGTGCGCCGCCCCGTCGCGTAGGCCACGACCCCATACCCCAGCCCGGCGTTGAAGGCGCCGATTTCACGTTGATACCACCGGTCATGCACCCATCCATAGTGATGGGCCACCCTGTCCGGCGCCAGTGCGTGGCCGATGAACGCGCCGAGCGCCATCGCCAATGCGCCGGTCCCGAGGACGAGTTCCGCGGTGCTTCTGTTGTTCGCCTCCATACCCACCTCCTATTGACTGATTATCAATCAGTATGCGACGGTAGGCCTACCGACCACGGGAGTCAATCGGAGTGAGGACATGAGGAAACGTCGGATAGACCTGTACAGCAAGCGAATTCTGCTCACCGGCGCGTCCAGCGGCATCGGGCGCGAACTGGCGCTGGCGCTGGCGGACAAGGGCGCAACCCTGGCAGTGACGGCTCGCCGAGAAGACCTGCTCAATCTGCTGGCAGACGAAATCTCCCACGCCGGGCCGGTCCGCCCCACCGTCCTGCGCGCCGATCTCGCCGAACCGGGCGCAGCCGCCGCCCTCGGCGCCCGGGCACTGGAGGCGCTCGGCGGCGTCGATATCCTCATCAACAACGCCGGGGCGAATCTCACCGGCGCACAGTCGTCCGTCGCGGACTCGGCCGCCGCGCGCGGCGTGTTCGAAATCAACCTGTGGTCACCACTCGCACTCACCGCAGCACTGCTGCCTGCCATGCACTCGGAAGGCAGTGGGACGATCGTCAACGTCACCTCGACCGTGCAGGCTGTCCCGCTGCCCCTGCTCGGCTATTACGCGGCATCGAAGGCCGCACTGGCCCAGGCCACCCGCTCGTTGCGGCTTGAGCTGGCCGAGACCCCGATCAGGGTCATGGAGGTGGTTCCCGGCTCCACCGATACCGCGTTGCGTGACATCGACGAATTGCCTTGGAAGACATCACCACCCAGGACACTGCCACCGGTCTCGCCTGCGGCGACCGCCGCTGCCGTGGTGCGCGCACTGCAGCGCGGCGCGACGCGCGTCGTCTATCCCGGCTACTCACTACTGCCGCTGGAAATCCCCGCTATCGGCCGGCTCGTCGCCGCGATCGGCGGCCGGCGGGTGAACACCCTCGGCGCCCTGCAACTGGAGAGCAATCGATGAACCGCCTGATCATTACCGACCGGCAGATCCGCGTCGGCACGACGCTCGCCATCACACACGTGGTGGTGGCGCTCATCGCCCATTTCGCGGTGCCCCGGTCGCTGGAGGAACGACTCGGACTGACCGCCGATCCCTGGTTCCGTCGTGAAACCGGCACTGTGAACGCCGGTTTCGCATACGGCCTGTACCGCATATTCCACGGTGAGCGGGATGCCACCTTTGTGCGCAGCACCGCGATCAGCGGTCTGCTGATGGCCGCGGTCCGCACCGTGGCCACGATGCGCAGAAAGCGTCAGGGACCGTTGTCTGTGCTCGTCATCGTCAGCGATCTGGTCCTCGGCCTGGGTGGGTTGGTGCTGGCCCGGCAGTTCGACCGATGAGCGGCCACCCCGGCGTGCGCGTGACAGCCGCCGATCTGGACCAACCGCCGCGGCCCGGCGCACCGAGCAAGCTCGCCCACATCGTGTTCAAAACGCCTCGGGCCGAGGCGATGGCCGACTGGTACGCCCACGTGTTGGACGCCGTCGTAGTGTTCGACGACAGCCGGATCACGTTCCTGACCTACGACAACGAGCATCACCGTGTCGCCCTCATCAAAGTGCCTCGCCTGCTGCGGTTTCCGGGACTCGTGTGGAAACTGCACCGCAAGGTCTACGGCGTCGACCACATCGCGTTCACCTACCCTGACCTCACCGCGCTGTTGTCCACGTACCGGCGCCTGGCCGACATCGGCATCGCGCCCGTGTGGTGCATCAACCACGGTCCCACGACGTCGATGTATTACGAGGACCCGGACGGTAACCGAATCGAATTGCAGGTGGACAACTTCACGACCAATCAGCAACTGCTGGACTGGCTGACCGGTGGAGAGTTCGATGCCAACCCCATCGGTGTCGAGTTCGATCCGGACGTCTTGCTGCGGCTGGCAGCGGCGGGTCATCCCGGACTCACCCGACGCGGATCCGCACCACCCGACGACCGGCCCGCCCGGGCTGGTCTGCGCGCGTTGCGCTGGAAAACCCTGTAGGAGAACGCGATATGAGACTTGCCACCTTCTCCACCGCCGGTGATGCCCCCCGTGTGGGAGTTGTGCTCGGCGACGAGATCGCCGATGTGGGCTCGGGTGACGACGGTCCCCAGTCGATGGCGGCTCTGCTTCGGCGCCGGGACTGGGCCAGCGCACTGACGCCGATGCTCGCCCGGGTGCCGCGGATTCCGGTCGAATGCGCCGTACTCCGTGCCCCGGTACCCGCGCCATCGCTCTTCATGGCGATCGGACTCAACGCACCCGATCATCGCAAGGACATCAATGCGAGATGGTTGATGCGCGAACCCAAGCTCATCCGCATCGCCGCCGGCTACCTGCTCGCGCACCCACGGCCCAGGTATCCGTTCTTCTTCGCCAAGGCGCCGTCGTCGATCGTCGGCCCCGACGAACCCATCCTGCTGCCGCGCGGGGCCGGTCAGGTCGACTGGGAGGGCGAGCTCGCCGTCGTCATCGGTGCCGGCATCCACGATGTCGACGACGCGGCCGCGCGGGATGCCATTGCGGGCTACCTGATCGCCAACGATGTTTCGATACGTGACTGGCAGACCGACAACCCGACTGCCACGTCGTTGGCCAAGAGTCATCCCACCCACGGCCCGTTGGGACCGTGGCTCGTGACCCCGGACGAACTCGATTTGGCGACGATGGAGCTGCGCACATTCCTCAACGGCGAGCAGCGTCAGCACGGCAAGATCAGTGAGCTGCTGCTCTCGCCGGCACAGGTGGTCAGCCGACTGAGCCGGTTCTGCGCGCTGCAACCCGGTGACGTGGTCGCGTGCGGAACGTTCGGCGGCACCGGCTGGCCGGTCGGCCGGTTCCTGCGACCCGGCGACTCGGTCCGGATCGAGGTGGACGGCATCGGGACGCTGACCAATCCGGTGGCAACCGGTCCCGCTAACCTGAACTGATGGTTGCAAGAGCCGCCGTCGCCGATCGGCGTCAGCTGATCATCGACGCGGCCAGGAAGCTGTTCGCGACACGTCCGTACGATCAGGTCACCACGTCGGAGATCGCCAAGAACGCCGGCGTGGCCTACGGGTTGATCGCACACCACTTCGACAACAAACGTGGGCTCTACCTGGCTGTCATGAACGAGATCGCCGTCGAGATCGCCGCCGCGCAACTCGCCCCGCCGCCACCCGATGCCACCCCGGTCGATCAGCTGCGCCACGCGTTGCGTAACCACATCACCTACATCGATTCGTACTCAGACAGTTTCGTCGCGCTGCTCCGCGGCGCACTCGGCGCCGACCCTGAACACCAGGCTGCCATCGAACGCCTCCGTTGGCTGGGCGCGCAGCGGATCCTGTCGGCGCTCGGCATTGTCGAGCCCGTCACGGCAGCATTGCGCACGGCCATGCACGGCTGGGTCGGCTACCTCGACGAGATGATGATCGACCGGATCACCAACCGCGACATCGACATTGACGCTCTGGTCGAGCTGGCCACCGCCGCACTGGTCGCCACGCTGCGCACCGCAGCGGCGGTCGACCCGTCGATCGTCTACTCCCCCGACGTCACGTCCGCACTGGAGTCTTTCCGATGATCGGGGCTGGCGCAGATGACCTCCACCGTCGCATCGATCAGCGCGTCGAGTTCGTCGGCTGACGCGCCGGTGCGGACACGCACCGCCAGGTTGTTCAACGCAGCCGTCGCGATCTGAGCTAGCATCTCCGGCGGATGGTCGGCCAGCTCACCCTGGTGGGCCGCACGCTCGAACCGTTCGGTGAATGCGACGGTGAACGCGTCGAATGTCACCTCGACGATAGCGCAAATATCCTTGTCCCCCATAGCTTCTGTGACGGCAGTGCCGATCAGGAAGCAGCCGCGCGAGTCGTCGGCCAGGTAGAAGTCTCGCGCGCCGCGGTAGACCTCACGTAACGCTTGGCGCAGCGGCGTCGGACGCCGTAACGCTTCGGCCACCACGGCGCGGCTGGTCTCGGCGTAGTCGGTCACCGCCTGCCGATACAGCGCCCGCTTGTCGCCGAACGCCGCATAGATACTGGGGCGGTTCATGTTCATCCCTGACGCCAGGTCATCCAGCGATGTCCCGGCATAGCCGTTGCGCCAGAACACGTCACGCGCCAGGCCGAGCGCACGCGCCGGGTCGTACGCGCGCGGACGTCCCCGCCGTTTCGGTTGAGTACTGGTCACGGCCGGAATTTTATACTAATTTGCACAAAATGAGCATCTACCACGTCGAAGCCGGCGAGGGTGAGCCGGTTCTCCTGTTACACGGATACCCGCAGAGCGCATCCTGCTGGCGTCATCAAATCCCCACTCTCGCGGCCCGACACCGCGTCATCGCGCCGGACTGGCCGGGCTTCGGCCGGTCGGATCCACCTCCCACGCCGGCCACCTACGATGCCGAGGTGGAGCGTATCGGCGAAATCGCCGACCGCTTCGGGCTGGACCGTTTCAATCTGGTCGCGCACGATTACGGCGGCTTCCTCGGCCTCGGCTACACCCTGCGTCACCCGGAGCGGGTGCTGCGGCTGGCCCTCCTGAACACGCGGGCCCACAGCATCTTTCGGCCCTGGTTCTACCAGTTCTCCCGCGGCCAGCGCTGGGCCGTCACGAGCACACCCGGCCTTGCACGGCGACTTCCGTTGGGTCGCATCCACCAACTCGTCCTTCGTCCGTATCGCCGGCTCGGCTGTTGGGACAACGCGCTAGAGCACGAGTACCTGGACTGGATGGACACCCCACAGGGACGGCGCACATTCGTCGACTTCTTCACGCACTATCACCTGCCCGTGGTCGCGTGGCTCGCCGAAGGACTCCCCTCCATCGATTGCCCGACCGCCATCATCTGGGGTGACCGCGATCGTTATATACCGGTGCGCACCGCCCTGGAACTCGCCGAACGCATCCCCGATGCGACGTTGACGCGCCTGCACGGCGCCGACCACTACGTCATGGAAGAACGACCGAGAGAAGTGACGGACGCGCTGGTTGAGCTACTCGCTCGGCCGTGCGTCGTTCCCGGCAACCTGTGAGTGGCAAGATTCCGTCGGCACATGGCCATCTGGCCACTGTTGAAGGCGGGTCCGGCATCGCAACGATGGCAACGTGTATGCGCAGATTCTGTTGTTCGACGGATTCGACCCGTTGGATGTCATCGCACCATTCGAGGTATTGAGCGCCGGTAGTGACTCGGTCGGCGGCGAGCTGATCGTGGAACTTGTTGCGGCCGAAGGGCCGCGGCCCGTCGTCAGCGGTAACCGCGGACTCACCCTTCAGGCGACGGGCCGCCTCGATCCGGAGAAACCGGGATTCGTGGTCGTCCCCGGCGTGGCCGGGCCTGTCGATGGCGACCCGGATGAAGGTGCGGTGACCATTCCGGTGCTCCTTGCCCGATTCGGCGAAACCGACGCGGTCGAGTTGATGCGCCGGGCCATGTCGAATCCCGACATCGTCGTCGCGTGCGTGTGCGGCGGTTCCCTCGCCCTCGCAATGGCGGGCCTGTTGGACGGCCGGCGGGCCGTCACCCATCACCTCGGCATGGACGTGCTTGAGGCGACCGGCGTGACACCGATAAGCGCGAAAGTTGTCGACGACGGCGATCTGGTGACGTCGGGCGCGGTGACCTCCGGCCTCGACCTCGCCCTGTATCTCCTCCACCGAACCTATGGCCCGCGCATCGCGTTGGCCGTCGAGTCGCTGTTCGACTACGAACGACGCGGAACCGTCTGGACCGACACCGGCCGTCACGCGGAGGCGGTGTGATGAGCATCAACGGAATCTGGGACGTCAAGATCAAAACTCCCATCGGTTCACTGGCCGTCATCTACCGGTTCTCGGAGAGCGACGGCATTGTCAACGGATCGGCGGAAGGCAAAGGCGAGACCGTCCAACTGGAGGACATCATGGTCACCAATCAGCCTGATGCGCAGCGGATCAGGTGGAAACAGTCGATCACCAAGCCCATGCGTCTCAACCTCGACTTCGACGTCAGCGTGACCGGCGACCAGATGTCCGGGCACTCCAAAGCCGGCCGCCTGCCACGCTCAGTTATCAGCGGCATCCGTCGGGTGAATCAGGCTGGTTGACAGTCG
>NZ_JBONDW010000042.1:0-12938 GCF_054919535.1 Mycobacterium venezuelense | reverse complement strand
GTGGGGCTGATGCCCCGACTTTCGTTCACACGCGCCCGCCCCGCCCTGGGACAGTACCGACCAGGGCAGGGCGGGCGCGCTGCGTGGTAAAAGCAGCCCTGTTCAGCGTGTAAACTTCTATCCGCAGCTCGCCCGAGCGGGCTGACTTCGCGTGTCTGCGCCACGGCCGCCTTATCGGGGCCGTACCCGGATGCCGGCGGTCCTGACCTGGGAACTCCCAGTCGGGTCCGGCAACCAGTAGGCACCAGGGCCTGGCATCACCCGACGCCGGGCGACAACCGACATAAAAGGAACCATGGACTCATGGCTGTTGTAACCATGAAGCAGCTGCTCGACAGCGGCACCCACTTCGGGCACCAGACCCGTCGCTGGAACCCCAAGATGAAGCGGTTCATCTTCACCGACCGCAATGGCATCTACATCATCGACCTGCAGCAGACGCTGACCTACATCGACAAGGCGTACGAGTTCGTCAAGGAAACCGTCGCCCACGGCGGCAGCATCCTGTTCGTCGGCACCAAGAAGCAGGCGCAGGAGTCCATCGCCGATGAGGCCACCCGCGTCGGCATGCCCTACGTGAACCAGCGCTGGCTGGGCGGCATGCTCACCAACTTCTCCACCGTGCACAAGCGTCTGCAGCGCCTCAAGGAGCTCGAGGCGATGGAGCAGACCGGTGGCTTCGAGGGCCGCACCAAGAAGGAAATCCTCATGCTCACGCGTGAGAAGAACAAGCTTGAGCGCAGCCTCGGCGGTATTCGCGACATGCAGAAGGTGCCTTCGGCCATCTGGGTCGTCGACACCAACAAGGAGCACATCGCCGTCGGCGAGGCCCGCAAGCTGAATATCCCGGTCATCGCGATCCTGGACACCAACTGCGATCCCGACGTCGTCGATTACCCGATCCCGGGCAACGACGACGCCATCCGTTCCGCAGCCCTGCTCACCAAGGTGATCGCCTCCGCGGTGGCCGAGGGCCTGCAGGCCCGGGCCGGCCAGGGCGGCGGCGAGAAGCCCGAGGAGGGCGCCGAGCCGCTCGCCGAATGGGAGCAGGAGCTGCTGGCCGGTGCGACCGCCGGTGCTGCCGACAGCGCGGCCGGTGGTGCGGCGACCACCGAATCATCCACTGACGCTTCGTAATTTTTCAGGGGAAGGCTTACATGGCTAACTACACCGCTGCCGACGTCAAGCGACTGCGGGAGCTGACCGGCGCCGGCATGCTCGACTCGAAGAACGCGCTGGTCGAGGCCGGCGGCGACTTCGACAAGGCCGTCGAGCTCCTGCGCATCAAGGGCGCCAAGGACGTCGGCAAGCGCGCTGAGCGCGCGACCGCCGAGGGTCTGGTCGCGGCCAAGGACGGGGCGCTGATCGAGCTCAACTCCGAGACCGACTTCGTCGCCAAGAACGCCGAGTTCCAGGCGCTCGCCGAGCAGGTCGTGGCCGCTGCGGCTGCCTCCAAGGCCGCCGACGTGGACGCGCTGAAGGCTGCCAAGACCGGTGATTCCACCGTCGAGCAGGCCATCGCGGACCTGTCGGCCAAGATCGGCGAGAAGCTCGAGCTGCGGCGCGTTGCCTACTTCGACGGTCAGGTCGAAACCTACCTGCACAAGCGGGCCGCTGACCTGCCGCCGGCTGTGGGCGTGCTTGTCGAGTACACGGGGGACTCGCAGGAGGCCGCGCACGCGGTCGCGCTGCAGATCGCCGCGCTGAAGGCCAAGTACCTCACCCGTGAGGACGTGCCCGAGGACGTCGTCGCCAACGAGCGCCGCATCGCCGAGGAGACCGCGAAGGAGGAGGGCAAGCCCGAGCAGGCGCTGCCCAAGATCGTCGAGGGTCGCGTGACCGGCTTCTACAAGGACGTCGTGCTGCTCGACCAGCCGTCGGTGTCCGACAACAAGAAGTCCGTCAAGGCTCTGCTGGACGAGGCAGGCGTGACCGTGACCCGGTTCGTCCGGTTCGAGGTCGGTCAGGCCTAGTCAGACCTGAGCGGCGCACCAACCGCTCACACGTAAAACCCCGCGTCAGATCCGGCGATCCCGGAGACGCGGGGTTTTGCCTTTGTATGGGATGGTGGGGAAGATGCCGGTTGTTGGTGATGCCATGCGCATAGGAGTCGTCTTCCCCCAAACCGAACTCGGCGGAGATGCCGGTGCCGTCCGGGCCTACGGGCAGCGGGTCGAAGAACTGGGGTACGCCCACATCCTGGCCTACGACCACGTCGTCGGCGCCGACCCGGCTGTCCACCAGGGCTGGGCAGGCCCCTACGACATCCGCACGACGTTTCACGAACCGTTCGTGATGTTCGGCTATCTCGCCGCGGTGACTTCGCTCGAACTGGTGACCGGCGTGATCATCCTGCCCCAGAGGCAGACCGTGCTGGTGGCCAAGCAGGCCGCCGAAGTCGATCTGCTCACCGGCGGCCGGCTGCGCCTCGGTATCGGATTAGGTTGGAACGCAGTCGAATACGAGGCGCTGGGCGAAGAGTTCGGCAACCGCGGCAAGCGGTCGGAAGAGCAGGTCGAGCTCATGCGGCAGCTATGGACCGAGCAGACGGTGAGCTTCGACGGCCGGCACCACCGGGTTACCGGGGCCGGGCTGGCACCCCTGCCGGTCCAGCGCCCGATCCCGGTGTGGTTCGGCGCCGCGTCCGAGCGTGCGCTTGAGCGCGCGGGCCGGCTCGGCGACGGCTGGTTCCCGATGGTGGCGCCGGCCAAGCTCGACGAAGCCAGGGCGCACGTCGAGCGGGCCGCCCTTGCCGCAGGCCGCGATCCCGCGTCCATCGGGATGGAAGGCCGCGTGACCTGGGCCGGTGACGCCGAGCGAGCGGCCGGCGAGTTGTCGGCTTGGGCGGCGGCGGGAGCCACGCACGTCTCGGTCAACACCATGGGCTCCGGTCTGGGCACCGTCGACGCCCATCTCGCCGCGTTGGAGAGGGTGGCGGCAGCGGTACCACTTGGTACCGTCGGCGCATGAGTGTAATCAGCGCCTTCGGCGACGATGCTCTGGGCGACCATGACGCGGTCGGCTTGGTCGAGGAGCTGCGCGCAGGCCGGGTGTCGGCGGCCGACCTGATCGAAGCGGCCGTGACCCGTGTCGAAGCCGTCAACCCCACGCTGAACGGGCTGGCGTTCGAGGCCTTCGACCGGGCCCATGCTCGCGGCGCGGCGCCCAGCCCGTACGGCGGGTTCTTCGACGGGGTGCCCACGTTCGTCAAAGACAACGTCGCGGTCGAGGGCATGCCGACCATGTCGGGCACCGATGCCTGGGAGCCGCGGCCCGAGCGGGTCCACGGCGATTTCGCCCGCGCCTACCTCGCCACCGGCCTCGTGCCGCTCGGCAAGACCCGACTGTCGGAGTTCGGCTTCAGCGCGTCGTGCGAGCATCCCCGGCTGGGACCGGTGCGCAATCCGTGGAACCCGGACTACACCGCGGGTGCATCGTCGTCGGGATCTGGTGCGTTCGTCGCCGCCGGCGTGGTACCGATCGCGCATGCCAACGATGGCGGTGGCTCCATCCGCATCCCGGCGGCGTGCAACGGGCTCGTGGGGCTTAAGCCGTCACGTGGCCGGCTTCCGCAGGACAGGGACCTCCGAAGGATGCCGCTGCGCATCGTGTCCGATGGCGTGGTCACCCGCTCCGTCCGCGACACCGCTGCGCTCTATCGCGAGATGGAGCGGGTGTACCGCAATCCCAAGCTGCCGCCGATCGGCGATGTCAGCCGCCCCGGTAAGCAGCGGCTCCGTATCGCGGTGTGCACGCAGTCGATCGCCCGTGAGGCGAGCCAGGAGATGCGTGAGCTCACCCTCAAGACCGCGGCGCTGCTCGAAGAACTCGGCCATCGGATCACGCCGATCGGCAATCCCGTGCCCGCCAGCTTCAAAGACGACTTCCTGCTCTACTGGGCATTTCTCGCGTATGCCTTGGTGCGCGGCGGAACTCGCACGTTCGGTCCGAGCTTCAACCGCAGCCGCCTCGACAACCTCACCCTCGGGCTCGAACGTTTCGCCGGCCGCAACCTCTATCGCCTGCCGGTGGCGATCACCCGGCTGGCCCGGACCCGGCACATCACCGAGCGGCTGTCCAACAGTTATGACGCGGTACTCATGCCGACGCTCGCCGAACCGACGTTGCAGATCGGCCGGCTCGATCCGACCGCGGACTACGACCAGATCATCGAGCGCCTCATCGACTGGGTGGCCTTCACGCCGCTGCAGAACGCCACCGGCGACCCCGCCATCTCACTGCCGTTGGCGCAGACGGCAACTGGGCTTCCGGTCGGAATGATGTTGTCGACGACGGTGGGCCGCGAGGCGCGGCTGCTTGAGCTCGCCTACGAACTCGAGGAAGCGCAGCCGTGGCGTCGTATCCAGGATTCGGTTGTGGCGCCCCGACGTAAACGGGCCCGAAAAGCGGTCAACTAAGCGGTTATTGCGCCTCTCCGCGGAAGACGGCGACGGATTTCGTCGTCGCGGCGACATGACGTCGTAACGCCGACGGTGCCCTGTTAACTCACGCGACACCCTGAACTGCTGTGGGTGAAACATGCGGCTCGCAGCATCGCTCATTGTGGAAACGGCTACTTCGGCCCCCCGATCGCCGGAGATCGCAACGACAACCGGAAACACCTTCGGATGTCTGATCCGGTTCGCACTGGCGAACATTCGCCGCCGGCCGGAACGGTTCGTGCTGTCGGTGCTCGGCATCGCCCTGGCGATCGCCTGCGTGACGGTCGTCCGAACCATCTCATCGAGCTTCGCGATCACCGGCGCCGATTCGGTCACCGATGTTCTCGGCGGTGCCCAGCTGTGGGCGGTGCCTGCGGCCGGTGTGCACTATGACAGCGATGTCCAGGCGCTCGTGGCCGACGGCCCGGCACCGGCGATCACGGTGCCCGGCGGCTGGCGTGTGGTACAGACCCTATCCGGTGTCGCGATGGTCGGCGACACGCGCGTGTCGCTGCGCGGCAACGACGAAACACCCTCTGGTCAAGCAGTTTTGGGTGCCGCTCTGGCGGACCGACTGGGTGTCTCATCCGGCGGTGTTGTCGATCTCGGCGGCCAGTCGCTCACGGTGAATGTCGCCGGATCCGGTCAGTCGATGACGGTGTCGTCGGACTTGGCGAGATCGCTGGTGGGCGATCACGGGTGGTGGACGGTCTATGCGCCGTCCGGTCAAGAACACAGTCGCGATCTCGCCAAGACGTTCGGTGCGGCAGTCGGTCTGCCGTCCACCGCCGATCCGTCGGTACGGCCCGAACCCGGTGGCTCCGGCCTGATCTACGACACCGTGGGCGGATCCGGTCCGCTGACATTCGAGCAGAAATTCTCGGCCCTGTTCTCCGGGAAGGTCACGAGCTCGACCCTGGGTCTGATCTCGACTGTCGGACTCGTGCTCGGCTTCGTGATCGCAGTGTCGTCGTTCCTCGCCGCGGTGGCCGAACGCAAACGCGAGTTCGGCATCATGAGCAGCATCGGTCTGGCCGACGAGGTGCTCTATTTCTTCCTGGTCGAGTCGGCGATGGTGTTCGTGGCCGCGTATGTGGTCGGTGTCGTCGGCGCGGGTGTCGCGGTGGCGCTGGTGATTCCGGGGATTGCGACACCGACCGCGTGGGCTCAGGCCGCGGCTATGGTCGCGGCATTTCTGCCGGCCATGGCGATAGTCGGCGCCCTGGTGCCCGTGCATCGGTTGTTGCAGCAGCGTCCGGTGGATCTCCTCGGAGGTAGGTGATGAGCGCTTGCGCGAAGAACAGAGGGTACAGACGATGATCAGTAAAGGCCTGTCCTACGGTGTCCTGTCCGCGCGCCGCCGGATCCGCGAAATGGTGTTGCCCGTGCTCACCACTGCCACCGGAGCGTTTCTGGTGGTGCTGGTGTTCGGGATGATGTCGGGAATTCGTTCGCAGTCTGCGGCTTTGGGTCACGCCGAGGACATCAATCGCGCCGTGATCCTGATCGCGGTGACCGTCCTGCTGGTCGGCGTGGTCGAAGTGGCGGTCGCGACCACCAGGACGGTTGCGCACCGAACCCGTGAGCTGGGCGTGCTGGGCGCGAACGGCATCCCGCGCGGCCCCGTGGTGGCGGCCCTGCTCGTCGAACCGGTTGTCGCGGCCATCCTGGGTGCGCTGATGGGCGCTGTGCTGGCCGCGGTCACCGGGATCGCGGTGGCACTGGCCGGTTTCGCGCCCACCGGCGTCTCGTACGTCGGATTGGCGCTCGGAGCGTTGATCGCGGTCGGCGTGAGCATCGTCGCCGCTGTCGCCACCAGCATCGTCCCCACATGGAACGCCGCGTCGCGTCCACCCATCCGATCCCTGACTGCAGGAGGCTGACAATGACCGCGCTGGACGACGCCCCGACAACGGCGTCAGCTGACATCAAGAAACCGGTCATCGAGATCAGCGATGTCTGGAAGCTGCACAAACTCGGCGACGAGGTGGTCAAGGCGCTTGTCGCCACCGAACTACAGGTCATGCCAGGCGAATTCGTGTGTCTGATGGGGCCGAGCGGAAGCGGAAAATCCACGCTGCTCAACATCATGGGCGGACTGGACCGGCCAACGAAGGGAACCGTGAAGATCAGCGGTCGCGATACCGCGCAGCTGACCGAGAGCCAGTTCGCCGCATTGCGCCACGACACCATCGGGTTCATCTTCCAGAGTTACAACCTCATCCCGTTCCTGTCGGCGGTCGAGAACGTCGAGCTCCCATTGATGTTCGAACCGTACGACCGAAAGTCGCTGCGTAAACGTGCGATCGAATTGCTGGAAATGGTCGGGCTGAGCCATCGCGTTCATCACCAGCCGACGAAGATGTCCGGCGGGGAACAACAGCGCACCGCGATCGCGCGGTCGCTGATAAGCAGCCCGACCCTCGTTCTTGCAGACGAGCCGACGGCCAATCTGGACCACCGCACGGGGGAGACGGTGGTGCGCATGCTGCGCGACCTGTGCTCGACGATGGGCGTCACGGTCGTCGCGAGCACCCACGACCCCACGGTGGCCGACGAAGCGAGCCGTGTCGTCCGGATGCGAGACGGACAAATCATCAACTGAACTAATGGCTTTGGGAGATTAGCGATGACCCAAGAATTAGAGGCCGCGTCGCCGTTGGGCCCTGACACCAACGGCATGGCCGGCGCGGCTGAGCGCGACAAACTCATGACCACCGAGCTCGTGCCCGAGCAGATCCTGCCCAAAGTCATGAGCACGTTCGGCCTGACCGCGGCCTACGTGTTCATCATCTGCTGGGTCACCGGATCGTCGGTGATGGCCGGTGGCGGCTGGACCGCGATCCCGATGTGGGTGCTGGGCATCCTCACGTTTCTGATCCCGGCGGGTATGGCCGTGGTCGAACTCGGCAACCTGTGGCCGGGGCAAGGTGGTGTGTACATCTGGGCCACCAGGACGATGGGCGAAACCTGGGGATTCATCGGCGGTTATCTGTCCTGGGTGCCGGTGATCCTCAATGCCGCCTCATCGCCGGCGGTGGTGCTGCAGTTCCTGCTGCTGGCCTTTCATGCGGAGCTGGGCCTGACGACGAGCATCATCCTGCAGTTGGTGATTCTCTGGACGGTGATCGGGCTGGCGCTCGCGAAACTCGCTGCCAACCAGAAGATCATGAACGTCGTCTTCGTGGTGTACGGCATCCTCTCGTTGACGATCTTCGTCTCGGGTCTGCTGTTCGCGGTCAACAACGGCTCGGCCACGCCATTCAGCTGGGCCGAGGCGACGATTCCGAACTTCGCGGTTGCCGGCTTCCTGTACGGCACGGTGCTGCTGTACCTGCTCGGCGTCGAGACGCCGTACAACATGGGCGCCGAGTTCCTTTCGGTGCGCAAGAGCGGTCCGCGGATGATCCTGTGGGGTTCGGCCGCGCTGGTCGCCATCTACCTGCTGACGACGCTCGGCACCATGATGGCCTTGCCCGGCGATGAGATCGACCCGGTCACCGGCGTCATCGGCATGTTGGACGTCGCGGGCTTCCCCGGCCTGATGGAGGTCTGCGCGATCGTGCTGGCATTCATCATCGTCGTCGCTCTGATGACCTACCAGGTCGCCTACTCCCGGTTGATCTTCGTGTCGGGACTCGAACGTCACCTGCCGCGTATCTTCACCCATCTGAACCCGCGTACCCGCAACCCGGTGACCGCCATCCTCATCCAGGGCGTCATCTCGTCGCTGATCCTCGTGGGGCTGTACTCGCAGAGCAGCATGGCCAACGTCACCATCTACCTGCAGGGCGGGCTCTCCACGGTATGGCTGTTGTCCGGGTTCTTCTTCCTGATTCCGGTGATCGTCGCGCGTAAGAAGTACGCGGATCGCTATGCGAACGAGCAATTCTGGCGGATCCCCGGCGGGACGGCCGGGGTGTGGATCACCGTCGTTGTCGGCACGCTCGGCACCATCGGCGGCATCTACTACTCGTTCGTCACCCCCTGGCTGGACGTGCCGTCGGGCACGTGGATGACGTGGGTCGGCGGTATCAGCCTCGGCATGTTCGCCCTCGGACTCGTCGTGTACATCTTCGGACGTCGTTCGGCGCACAAGATGTCGCAGGAGGATGCGCTCGCCCATCTCGCGGTATTCGACCTCAACAAGACCGAAGCGGAGGACGCGACCAAATGACCATGGACAGCACGGTGCTGCGAACCGAGTCCACCGAAGACGCCACGCGGTACCCGCTCGATCCGCTGACCGGCGCGGAGATCGAGGCGGCAGCCGCGGTCATCACCGGATCGGACTATGCGACACCGACATTGAAGTTCGTCATGATCCAGTTGGCCGAACCCGCCAAGACCGCGTCGCTGACGTTCGAGGGCTCCGACGACGTTCCGCGCCGCGCGTTCGTCACGATGTATGACGCCAAGCTGATCTACGAAGCCATCGTCGACCTCGGCGCCCGGGTGATCGACTCGTGGACACCGATTCCCGGCCGGTTCCCCTCCTACCTCGTCGAGCACATGACCGGTGTCGAGGAAAAGGTTCGTGAGGACCCGCGCTGGCAGGAGGCCATGCGCAAGCGCGGCGTCACCGATTTCGGTCTCGCGATGATCGACCCCTGGCCTGCCGGCTATTACGGCACGCAGGATCATTACGACAACTCGCCGCTCATCTGCCGCCCGCTGACGTTCATGCGGGCCGCCCCGTCCGAGAACGGCTATGCGCGTCCGGTGGAAGGCCTGATCGTCACGTTCGACCTGGACACCATGACCGTCGTCGACGTCGAGGACCACGGCGTCGTGGCGTTGCCGGCCAAGGGCGGCAACTATGCCGGGAAGTTCATGTTCGATCCCGACAACCGCCCGGCGTTCACGGAGTTCCGTTCCGATGTCAAGACCATCGACATCACCCAGCCGGACGGGCCCAGTTTCACCGTCGACGGGTGGAACGTCAAGTGGCAGAAGTGGTCACTGCGCGTCGGCTTCAACCCTCGCGAAGGTCTCGTTCTGCACGAGCTCACCTACAACGACCGCGGCACGGTGCGGCCCATCATGTACCGCGCGGCGCTGTCGGAAATGGTGGTCCCGTACGGTGACTCGTCACCGACGCACTGGAACAAGAACGTCTTCGACATGGGCGAGGTCGGCATGGGATTCTCCGCCAATCCGTTGACCCTCGGTTGTGACTGTCTGGGCGAGATCTACTACTTCGACGGCACGGTCAACGATTCGAGCGGCAACGCGGTCACCATCCCGAACGCGATCTGCATGCACGAAGAAGATTTCGGAATCTCGTGGAAACACACCGATTTCCGGACCGGCGAGGTCGAGGTCCGGCGGTCGCGGCGCCTGGTCATCTCGATGATCTGCACCGTCGGGAACTACGAGTACGGGTTCTTCTGGTACCTCTACAACGACGCGTCCATCGAGATGGAGGTCAAACTCACGGGCGTCCTGACCACCGGTGCGATCGCCGAGGGCGAGTCCCCGCGGTGGGGGAAGATGGTCGCGCCAGGGATGTACGGGCCGAACCACCAGCACTTCTTCAACTTCCGCATGGACATGAGCGTCGACGGCCCGGGAAACAGTGTGTACGAGGTCGATTCGATCCCGGAGCCGGACCCCGCGCTCAATCCGCACCACAATGCCTGGATCACGCAGGACACCCTGGTGGCCTCGGAGTCCGAGGGTGCGCGGGACTGGGACCACGCGACGGGCCGGTACTGGAAGGTAGTCAACCCGTCGAAGCTCAACGAGTTCGGCGCCCCGGTGGCCTACAAGCTGATGCCCAAGGACATCGTGCCGGTCATGGTGCAGGAGGGATCGGTCATCTACGACCGGGCCCGGTTCGTCCAGCACAACCTGTGGGTGACGAAGTACGACCCGAGGGAACTCTACGCGGCGGGCGACTACATGTACCAGTGCGCCGAGGCGCAAGGACTGCCCGAGTACGTGGCCGACGACGCTCCGCTCGAGGACACCGACATCGTGCTCTGGTACACCGTGGGCGCCCACCACGTCGTGTGCCCGGAGGACTGGCCGGTGATGCCGTGCCACTACACGGGCTTCAAGCTCAAACCGGTTGGCTTCTTCGACGGCAATCCGGCGCTCGATCTGCCGCCGTCACCGCCGGCGGCCTGCCACCACCACTGAGAGCGAGGGCAGCCCCCGCCGTCACCGGCAAACCGGCACATTGGTGCTGTCGTCGCGTCGGCGGGGGCTTATGCTCGTCTGCGGCAGGCGAGTGGCGCTGTTGTGGGGGTGTGAATGACTTCTGGGCCGGACAACGAGACGGGTGACCAGCGCGGCTCGATTCGCTGGCAGGAGCCGGGTAAGACCAGGCCACGGCAACCGACGGTCGCCGAGGCCCGCCAGCGGGACAAGGCCCAGAAGGCGCGGGAGGCCGCGGCCCGATTCGCCGAGCTGCAGGAGCAGAAGGCGCGCGAGCGGTCCGCCAGGAACGGCAAGATCCTGATGGGTTCGGTGGCCGTGGTCGGGGTCGTCGGCGCCGTGGCGCTCGGCTATCACCTGCTGCACAAGGAAGAGGTCGACGCCGCGTGCGTCAAGGACGGCACCAACGAGGTGGTGCCGGACTCGTATTGCTCGAGCGGGTACAGCAGTTCGGGCGGCACGTTCATCTACGCCGGTTCGCCGTACCGCTACTACTACGGCGGCTCCAACGGCGGCGTCGGGACCACCGCCCGCGGCGGGACGCTGGAGCTCCCCAAGGGCACCACGGCGAAGACGAAGTCCGGCTCCTCGATATCCCGGGGCGGGTTCGGCTCATCGTCGAGCTACGGCGGAAGCTCGGGTAGCTGAGTGCGGCGCCAGCGCAGTTCCCCGCGAGCCGGCTGGGAACAGATCGTCGCCGACCAGGGCATGTGCTACGGCACGCCGGCGCGTGACGCCACCGGCGCCGACCGGCCCTACTGGGACGAATCGGTGCACTACGTATTCGACATGGACGAGGTGCTGTCGATCGAGGCGTCGGTCGAAGTGCTGCATTCGATGTGTCTGGAGGCCGTCGAGCAGGTCGTGCTGACCGAGCGCTACCGTGACTTCGGGCTTCCGGAATGGAGCTGGGAGCACATCGAGAAGTCTTGGCGGCGAAGCGATCCGCATTTGTACGGGCGCTTCGACCTGCGCTACGACGGCCGCAGGCCGCCCGTTCTGCTCGAGTACAACGCCGACACGCCCACGACGCTGCTGGAAGCCGCGATCCTGCAGTGGCACTGGAAGACCGACGTGTTTCCCGACGACGACCAGTGGAACTCGCTGCACGAGCGCCTGGTGGCACGATGGGCCGAGATCCGTGACCGCCTGCCGGGGTCGGAAACACACTTCACCTGGTCGGGAGCGGAGCTGACGGGCGAGGACAACGTGACAGTGGCCTACCTGCAGGAGTGCGCGGCCGAGGCCGGCCTGCACACGGTGGGGCTGGCGATCGAAGACATCGGATTCGACGAAGACCTCAACCGGTTCGTCGATCTCGAGGAAGCGCCGATGGCGTCGGTGTTCAAGCTCTACCCGTGGGAATGGATGCTCGACGACGACTTCGGCCGCCACGCCGTCGAGCAGCTGCCGACCACCATGTGGGTCGAACCGCTGTGGAAGACCCTGCTGAGCAACAAGGCGATCCTGGCCATCCTGTGGGAGATGTACCCGGGTCACCCCAACCTCCTGCCCGCCTACGTCGACGATCCCCATGAACTGACCGAGTACGTCCGCAAGCCGAAACTGGGGCGTGAAGGCGCCAACATCACCATCGTCGGCGCGGGATACGAAACCGAGACCGGCGGCGTGTACGGCGAAGAGGGGTACGTGTACCAGCTGTTGGACCCGCTGCCGCAATTCGACGACATGCGCCCGGCGCTCGGGGCCTGGATCGTCGGTGACGAGTCGGCGGGCCTCGGGATCCGCGAGACCTCGGGCCTTGTCACCGACAACGGCGCCGCCTTTGTGCCACACCGTATTCCACTGTGACCTCCCACTGTGACCTCCCACTGTGACCTCCCACTGTGACCTCCCACTTGACCTCGGAAGGACCAACCCTGTGACCTCAACCACCGTCGCGCTCAGTTCCGATTACTGGTCGGTTCTCGGCCATGGCGTCTCGGCCATCGTGCTGTACACCATCGTCGGGATCGCCCTGATGGTTCTCGGCTTCTACGTGATCGACTGGACGACGCCGGGACCGCTGCGGGTACTGGTCCAGGCCGGGCGCCCCAATGCCGCGGCGGTTGCCGCCTCGGGTGTGCTGTCGATGGCGATCATCATCGTCCTCGCGATCTACGCGTCATCGGGCGATCTGATCCAGGGTCTCATCATGACACTGGTGTTCGGCCTCTTGGGTATTGCGGCACAAGCATTTTCGGTGCGGCTCATCGGCGCGATCAAGGGCATCGACATGGGCCGGGTACTCGCGCAGGAGACCTTCACCCCCGAGGTCCTGGTGATCACGGCCGCCTACCTCGCCTTCGGCCTGATCGTCGCGGCGGCGATCCT
>NZ_JBONDW010000041.1:0-14073 GCF_054919535.1 Mycobacterium venezuelense | reverse complement strand
TGTCACCATCACCCATCACCCCGACGTCCGTCGCAGCCTGATCACCCAGAAGGCGTACGCCGAGGGGATGCGCGCGCTCTACCTCTACACCGCGACCTTCCAGGACGTGGCGGTGGCCAAGGCCGTGCACGGCATCGAGGGCGAGCTCGCCCACAAGGTCAACGATCTGCTGCTGCCTGTGGTCAAGGGCTTCGGCTCGGAGCAGGCCTACGCCAAGCTCACCGAGAGCCTGCAGACCTACGGCGGATCCGGCTTCCTGCAGGACTACCCGATCGAGCAGTACATCCGCGACGCCAAGATCGACTCGCTGTACGAAGGCACCACGGCCATCCAGGCCCAGGACTTCTTCTTCCGCAAGATCGTCCGCGACAAGGGTCAGGCGCTGGCTTACGTCGCCGGTGAGATCGAACAGTTCATCAAGAACGAGTCCGGTAACGGCCGGTTGAAGTCCGAGCGTGAGCTGCTGGCCACCGCCCTTGCCGATGTGCAGGGCATGGCTGCCTCGCTGACCGGCTACCTGATGGCCGCCCAGGAAGATGCCAAGAGCATCTACAAGGTCGGCCTGGGCTCGGTGCGGTTCCTGCTGTCGGTCGGCGACCTGCTGCTCGGCTGGCTGCTGGCCCGCCAGGCCGCCGTCGCGATCGAGAAGCTCGACGCCGGCGCCACCGGTGACGACCGTGCCTTCTACGAGGGCAAGATCGCCGCCGCATCGTTCTTCGCCAAGAACGTCCTGCCGCTGCTGACCAGCACTCGTCAGGTCATCGAAACCATCGACAACGACGTGATGGAACTCGACGAGGCCGCGTTCTAAACCGCTCAACCGATGAGGCCCCGGATTTTCCGGGGCCTCATTGCTTTTTGTGACGCAGGGTCGCCGCCTTCAGGGTGAGGTGATCGCGCTCGGCAATGTTGTGCGCCTGCGCGGCGGCCTCGACGTAAAGACGTGTCGCCGTGTCGAATTCACCTGCGCGCTCGTGCAGGTACGCTGCCGCGGCCGCGTAGCGCGGCAACGCCGGGTCCAGCTCGGCGAGCGCCGATAGGCCGGCCCGAGGTCCGTCCGCCTCGCCGACCGCGACGGCGCGGTTGAGCCGAACCACCGGACTGTCGGTGAGCCGGACGAGCTCGTCGTACCACTCGACGATCTGCACCCAGTCGGTCTCGTCGGCACACGGCGCATCGGCGTGCAGCGCCGCGATCGCGGCCTGCGCCTGGTACTCCCCGAGCCGGTCACGAGCAAGCGCCTGCTGGAGCACGGCCACGCCCTCGGCAATCAGATCCCGCCGCCACAGGCTGCGGTCCTGTTCGGCCAGCGGGACCAGGCTGCCGTCGGCACGCGTGCGGGCCGCGCGCCTGGCGTGGTGCAACAAGAACAGCGCAAGCAACCCGGCGACCTCAGGGTGGTCGGTGCCCCCGGCCAGTTGCCTGGCCAACCGGATCGCCTCGGAAGCAAGGTCGACATCGCCGCTGTAGCCCTCGTTGAAAACGAGATACAGCACCTTCAGAACCGTGCGAAGGTCTCCCGGCTGATCCAGCGAGACATCGCTGATGGTGCGTTTGGCGCGGCTGATCCGTTGTGCCATGGTCGATTCGGGAACGAGGTAGGCCTGGGCGATCTGGCGCGTGGTCAGTCCACCCACGGCTCGCAGCGTGAGAGCGACGGCCGACGCGGGGCTCAGGCTCGGGTGCGCGCACAGGAAGTAGAGCGCCAGCGTGTCGTCCACCGCGACGCTCGGACCGGGCGGCGGTTCATAGGAGACCTGGTCTTCGCGGCGGCGCCGAGCGACATCGGATCGAACGAGATCGACGAAACAGTGCCAGGCAGTGGTGATCAACCACGCCTTCGGATCATCAGGAGGCTGGTCCGGCCACGTCTTCACGGCTCGAACCAGCGCCTCCTGAACGGCGTCTTCGGCAGTCGCGAAATCTGCCCCGCGGCGGACGAGCGTCGCCAGGACCGCGGGAATCAGGTCGCGCAGGCGAGCGTCGTCCACCGCGGTCATCTACTCGGTGACCGTCGGCGCGGCGTGCAGGAACGGCCGGACCTCCAGCCACTCATGGATGGGCTTGCCGCCCGCGCCTGGTGCGGCCGAAAGCTCACCCGCCAATTCGACTGCGCGGTCATAGGAATCCACGTCGATGATCATCCAGCCCGCGATCAGGTCCTTGGTCTCGGCGAAGGGGCCGTCCGTCACCGGGGACTTGCCTTCGCCGTCATAGCGGACCCAGACGCCCTCCGGGGCGAGGGCCTGGCTGTCCACGTACTCGCCGCTGGCTTCCAGCCGGGCCGCGAAGTCGTTCATGTACTGGATGTGAGCATGAACTTCATCAGGCGCCCACTGGTCCATCGGCACGTCGTTGACGGCCGCAGGCGCGCCACGATAGTGCTTGAGAAGCAGATACTTGGCCATGTTGTTCTCCCTTCAGGTTCGCGACCCTAGTTGGTCGCATCACCCCTGGGACGGAACCGCGACGAGGTTCTCGACATCGGCCTCGAATTCGATGCCGGCGAACTCAAAAGATCTTGTTCTAGCCAACACTCGCGGTATGGCGGCTCGGGCCGAATCTCCGGACAGCGCGACAGAACAGCCGTTAACATAACTCGCACAGAAGGGTTGACGAACAGGGAGTCGTTCCATGCTGAAGACACGCGTCCAGCAGTTCCTGAACTACCGACTCACCATCGCCGAATTGATTTCCATGGGGGTGCTGTTGGGTATCCCGTACCTGATCATCGGTGGCGTCTGGTCCGCGACTCATACCGAGCATCTCTATGGGATGAGCGGCACGGACCTCGCGGTGTCGTTCCTGGGATCCATCGCGTCATGGCCCGTCCTGTTGTTCGCCGACGTGTGCATGGCGTGACCCTCGTGCCCGATGTCGTAAAGCGCGTGCTCAACCACGAAGTGACGATCGCCGGCGTGCTGGAGACGGCGATGTGGTTGGCGATCCCGTACATCATCGTGGGGGTCGTAGTGGCGTTCTTGCACGCCGACTACATCGACATGCTCGCTGCACAGTTCAACACGCAGCTTCCCGCGGGTGCCGACCTCGCGGCTTTTGGCCAGATCACCGTGATGTGGCCGGGCCTGCTGTTGACATCCGACCTCTGCATGCACTGACTGCTCAGGCAGCTGGGAGGGTGCCCCAGTGGTCTCTTCACCCCTGGGACGAAACCGCGACGAGCTTCTACACATCCGCCGCGCATTCGATGTCTGGTGCCCGGCGGCCGGTCGGATTTGTGGGTATCCGACCGGCCGAAGATCGCGCGGTTCAGAAAACGGTGTAGACCTTCAGGACGGTGTCATGGATGTCCCATGTGCCCGTCCAGCCTTTCGGGAAGACGGCGCTGTCGCCCGCCTTGACCTCGTACGGCTCGCCGCCGTCTTCGGTGACCGTCATCCGGCCCGACAGCATCGTGATGCTCTCGTGGGTCTCGAACACCCACCGGGACGGGCCGGGCGCGCACTTCCAGATCCCGAATTCCCGGATGCCGTCACCCGTCCACAGCTTCTTCCCCGCGGTGGCCATGGGTTCACCGGTCGCCTCGGGCAGTGGGCCCCAGTCTTCCAATTCGACCGAGTCGACATTGCTGACGATGACTGCGTTCTCCGTTGATGTGCTTGACGTGGTCATTGATTACCTTTCTGGTTGGTTGAATCCGTTATGGGCACAGCCGTAGTGGCAACGAGTAGTAGTGCCGTGACGCGTCGGTGTTCTTGATGACCGGCGGGGCGGCGAGTTCGATGCGGGAGTAGCGGGCGGCGATCCGTTCCCATACGACCCGGACCTCGGCTTCGGCCAGCAATCGCCCTTGGCAGCTGTGGCTTCCGAAGCTGAACGTCAGGTTGCGCGACTGCTCAGGGGGCCGCCTGAAGTCGAACTCGTGCGGATTGTCGAAGATATCCGGATCACGGTTGGCCGCCCCCATCACCAAGCGCAGGACGCTTCCGGCGGGAACGTGAACGCCCCGAATGATCAAGTCCTCCGTGGTTGTTCGGGTGATCACCGGTTCTGGCGCGTCGAAGCGGACAAGTTCGGTGACAATCGCCTGCCGGACGTCCGGCTCAGCACGGAAGGCGTCGAAGATGTCCTGCCGTCGGGTGAACATGTGCAGACCCGACGAGATCAGATAGCTGGCGTCCATGTGGCCGACGAAGTACAAGAACAAAGTCGTCGAAAACACTTCGGCTGCGGTCATCTCGCCGCTGTCCTGCAGACTCAGCAGGTGATCGAGGAGCCCGTCGCCTGGATTCGCCCGCTTGTACTCGATCAGGAATGCGGTGCGCGCCCGCAGATACTCGTGTGCCTCTTCGCATGCCTCGAAGTCACTGGCATCGGGTACGGCACTCAGAACGGGCATGGCCTTGCGCATTTCCCGGCGCACCGATTCGATCTCGTCCTCGGGCACCTGCAGTAGCCGGCACACCGTGATGTGGGTGGCTTCGACCGCGACGTCGGAGCCGTCGACCAGACCGTCCTCGCCGACGCGATCGAGGATCTCATCGGTGACCGCGGCGGTGATCTTTACCCAGTCCTGTATCCGCTTGGGGGTCAACCACTTACTGGTCATCCGGCGTAGCCGGGTATGGCCGGGCTCATCGTGGCCGAGGGCCATGTCCTTGAGGATTCTCCACGCTCCGGCCTTCTCCCACTCCGGAGCGATGATCACCGACGGGAGCCGGCCGTAGTGCATGAGATCGTCGAACTTGGTGAGGACGTACGTTCCGTCCTCGTCCCGGGAGACGGGCGCCTCGGCTTGCGCTCGGGCGTAGAAGGGGTAGGGGTCGACGCGAAGCTCCGGGTCCTTCCACGGGAGATAATCCCGGGTGGCCGGACAGTCGCTCGTCGACCGCGTCTGGGTCACTGTCATGACAAATCCTTTCAACTAGGCTGTGTACCTTGATGTTTCAGTTCACATGCGAGTCGGTACGACGGCGTCAGCCTTCTCCACCTCGCCGGTGTCGGCCCGGCCCAAACGGGCGAACACCTGAGGCTTGGCCGAACGGAAGTACAGCGCGAGCCCCGCACCGACCACGAGCGAAGCGCCGAGCACCAGCAGGAGCCCGAGGTTCTGCCCGGGTGCGCCACCCACGACGAGATCGAAGTGCAATACGGCGAGCACGATGGTGGGTCCCAGGGCGGCGACGGCCAGGGCCGGCGCGCCGAAGCACTTGAACCAGTTGGCTCCCGGCGGGATTCCTCTACGGCTGAACCACACGATCACCGCGATGCTGACGAGGGTCATCAACACCAAGACACCGACTGTTCCCAGCCCGAACAGCTGCGCGTCGAGCCCTACACCTGCCTGATTGGCCAGACCGAGCGGCAGGATCAACAGAGCAACGACGACCGCGACTGCGACGGCCGCACGCGCTGGAGAACCGTGCCGTTGATGGACTTGCGCGAATACCGCAGGCAGCGCCTTGTCGACGCCGAGGTTGTAGATGTAGCGGGCGGTCACGTTGTGGACCGAGATCGCCGCGGCCATCTCGGAGGTGATGATGAAAGCGAAGGTCAACTGCGTGAACACCGGTGCGGCGAAAGCGCCGATGGCACCAGGGAACATCATTTTCGGATCGTCTGTCGCTGCCTGCACCGCATTCGCGCCATACGCCGTGGTGAGCAGGTAACACGACACCGTGTAGAGCGCACCGACGAACAGCACCGCGCCATAGGTCGCCCGCGGAATCGTCCGGTCCGGGTCCCGAACCTCGTCACGGAAGAGCGCCGTCGCTTCGAACCCGATGAAGATCATGATCGCGAACAGCAGCGCTATCCCGAAGTCGCCGTGCGACAGGCTCGCCGGGTTGAGTGGGGTGGCCGAGTATCCGTCCGGGCCACCGCCGTGCAGCAACACGGCCACGTTGAACACCATCACGATTGCCACTTCCAGAACCATGGCGACACTGAGGATCTTGGCCGACACCTCGATGTGGAAGTAACACAAGATGCTGACGATCACCCAACAGCCGATGGCCCACAGCCACCACGGGGTCTCGGGACCGCCCATGCTGGAAACCAGCTCGGTGACGGTCAGACCGGTGAACACGAAACATCCGCTCAGCATCAACAGGTAGGACACGACCGCCATGAACGCGGCGCCCAGTCCGGTTGCCTTGCCGATACCGGCGCTGATGAACGCGTAGAACGAGCCGGGTTTGGGGAGTGACTTGGTCATCGTCACATAGCCCACGGCGAACAACAGCATGCTGATTGTCGCGATGGCGAACACGAGAGTCGCCCCCTCGCCACCGAACATGATGCTGAACGGGATGAAGCCGGCGACGGCGGCGATGGGAGCGGAGAATGCGAGGACAGTGAGCATCAGCGAGCCCACGCCCATGTTCCCGGTGAGGTTGGACTGAGAAGTTCCGCCGCCGGCCGGCACTACGGGCGGGTCGGCCGCCAACTGGTTTTCGGTCATATCCGTTGTCTTTCTTGGGTTGAAGGGAGTTGGGCGCGTCAGACCCGCGCGGCGGTGAACAGGTCGTTGATCCAGGGAACCGCGATGTCGGAGGCGTCGAGTCCGCTGTCGGCGTCATGGCGGCCGGTCTCTCCGACTTGTGTTGCGCCGAGTTCGGTGAACGCCGAGACGAGGGTCGAGATACCGCGGTTGTAGGTGTCGTATGTGCTGTCGCCCAGGCCGAACGCGGCGAATCGCGTGGACGACAAGTCAGGCTTGAGCTGGTTGAGCGCGTTGAAGAATGGCAGCGCGGTCTGGGGCAGCTCGCCTTCGCCATACGTCGAGGAGACGATGATGACCATCTCCTGCATGCTGAGGTCACCGACGTCGTAACCCTCCATGTCGAAAACTTCGCTCTTGATTCCGTTGTCTTCCAGAGCTTTGGAGATGTCGTCGGCCACCATCTCCGAGTTTCCGGATTCCGTGCCGAAGAGAATCGTCACCGTGTCCATGCGTTGGCCTTCCTGTCGGATTGTTCGTGTTCGATGGGCTAGAGATTGCTGGTCACCGGTGCGGTTGCGATCTCGATCATCTTGTCGAGATCTACGACCTTGCGGCGACATCGGTCGGGGTGCGCGGATCGACGCTCGTAGGCTTCGATACGCTGCCAGTCTTCGAAGCTGACGACGCGGTCGCCGACGAGCGCTTCGACGGCGCGAAAACCAGGCCTTCCCAGCTGAATTCGTCGAGTTTCGGCGTCCCTGACGATCTCGCCGACGATCCGCTGCGCGTCCTTGCGGTTCTCCGGGATCGTCCCTTTTGCGCCGCGGCTCAGCCAGCCGACGCGATAGACGTGGGCACCCGCCCACGCCCGGGACGGGCAGCATCGATCATCGGACGGACCGCAGGTGAAGCCGACCGCGGTGATCAACGTGTCCACGGCGAACTCGACGGGGCGATGGTCGCCGTACCGACGGCGGGCACGTAAAAGCGTGCAGCCATGGCTGTTCTCGATGAGTTCGGGCGCGACACCGAAGTGCAGCCGCACCCGCGTGCGATGGGCGTCGGCGCCCGTCGCCGCTATCGGCGAGCAAGCGAACGGACGCAACAAATCTGCCGTCGCCCCGCTGTCGCGTTCATGCAGCCCGGTCACTTCAAGGTCGATGTTGTTCAGGGACACCACTTCACGCAGCATCGCCGTGTCGCACTTGGCGTCGGTGACTCCCGATCGGCTGATGACATCGATGGTCGCCGGTGCGGCCGGACGCAGTTCGCGGAGTAACTCATCGTCGATGTCGGATCCGACGAAGCCGTCACGGTCCTTGGACAGCAATCGAATCACGTCGACGGCCACGTTGCCCATTCCGACGACCGCCAACCGCCTGCCGAGGGGAACGTGGGAGCCGGTCGCGTCTTGGGGCAACGTCTTGGACGGAAAACCGTTGAGGGCACGCAGAAGTGCTCCTGCGCCGATCACGCGCGTCCCTGGTTCTTGCGGAATGTCCAACGGCCGATCTTCGGGAAGACCGGTCGCCAGGACCACGATGTCGAAGCTGCTCGCCAAGAGATCGAAATCGATGTCTCGCCCCACCGACACGTTGCCGGCGAACCGCACCGCACCCTTCGTGAACATGCGATCGAACTGCCGCGCCACACCCTTCGCACCCTGATGGTCAGCGGCGACGCCGTAGCGGATGAGGCCGTACGGCGCAGGCAGCGATTCGAAGACCGTGATGTCCGCGTCCGCCCACTGCTTGGCGAGGAACTGAGCGACATAGCAGCCGGACGGACCGCTGCCGACGACCGCAATCGCCGGTCGTAACGGATTGGAAGCCGATGCTGGGGCTGCGCCCAGGTTTGGGTCGTACATTGGTTCACCTCGGAAAAGTGGCCGAAAGTCGGTCGAACCTGAATTTAGACTAGAGACGCGACTTCAGTCGCGTATTTCACACATTAATTCCGAAGGCCGGACGTGTCCATAGGGGCAAGCAGCGTTTACACGCCGGTTACGCATCTGCAGCCAAGTCTCGACGGCCCTGCCAACCGACCGGTAACGCGACTCAGATCGCGACCCGGTTACACTCGCGTTGCCGGCACCATTGCGGAGCGGGCTAGCGATCAACAAGGGGGCATGGGTGACACAGTCCGTGAGTCCGACGGTCGGCACCGCCTGGCATCACGAACTTGCCGGCGGGTTGCGCAAACGGCCGCTTCAGGAGCGGTCAAGAGCGATGATCCAGCGCATTCTCGACACCGCTGCGGAGTTGGTCGAAGAGGTCGGCTACGAAGCGGTCGTCGGGTCGCCGACGTTGTTATTGGACAAATCGGGGATCAGCCGCGGTTCGTTCTACGCATTTTTCGAGACTCCGGAGCGGGTGCTCGACGAACTCTCATACCAGCGCATCCAACAGTCGGCCGCCGCGTTCGAGGAGGCACTGCGCAGCAGGCCCGGCGACCGCTGGATCGAGATCGTCGACGCCGTCATCGACTTCTACACCGCCGAGCACCGGATTCCGTTGATCCGGGAACTATGGGTTCGCCAAAACCTCACGCATCGGGTCAGGCAGCTCGACCACCAGGCGATCGACGATTTCGCAGCCGTTGTGCTGACCGAATTCCGCAGGCACACTCCGCTGTTCGGCTCACTCACCCAGTTACAGTGCCGGGTCGCCATGCACGCGGTCGAACGGCTCTTCCAACTGGCTTTCACCGACGACCCTGACGGCGATCCGGCCACGATCGCCGAAGCCAGGCGAATGCTCGCCGATTACTTCGCCGGCTACTCCGGCGAGTAAGCCACGCATCGTCACCCTGCCGAAGCCTCCACATGGCGATCCTTGAGCGTCGCAA
Organism: Mycobacterium venezuelense; assembly: GCF_054919535.1. NCBI lineage: Bacteria > Bacillati > Actinomycetota > Actinomycetes > Mycobacteriales > Mycobacteriaceae > Mycobacterium > Mycobacterium venezuelense. The sequence goes on along the minus strand of NZ_JBONDW010000041.1, from coordinate 4,820 downwards.
GGAGTTTCTGCACGCTCCACATGCTGCGTTGAACGTGCGCGCTCATCGCGCGCTCGGCCTCGTCGGGCTTGCGAGCCTGCACTGCTTCCAGAACTTCCTGGTGCTCTGCGATGGTGGCTTCGTGGAATGTGCCGCCCTCGGGCAGCAGCGCCAAGGCGGGGTGACAACACTGCCGCGACTCCTCGATACCGCGGATCAAGAAGGGGTTCGCGGTGATGTGCGCCAGCGTCAGATGGAAGACCGCGTCACTTCTCATGAACGAAGCGTCGTCGGACGCCTCCTGCAGCAACGCGTGCGCGGCCTCCAAGTCATTGAGCTCTGTTGCCGTGCGCCTTTCGCTTGCCAGCCGTGACACCGAGGGTTCGACGAGGCACCGGTACTCCATCGCGAGGCGGATCTCGTCGCGGTTCTCGATGGCTTCCATGATGACGTCGTGGAAACGCGACTCGTCCTCCCCGGCGCCGCGGACGAAGGCTCCGCCGTTACGACCGCGGCGGCGTTCGATGAGGCCTTCGGACTGCAATTGGCGAAATGCCAGCTGAACCGGAGTCCGGCCGACGCCGAGCATCTCGGCGAAGTCCCGTTCGGATGGCAAGGCCGAACCGGGTGGAAGCAGGCCGAGGCGGATCTCCCGGCGAACGAGATCGGCCACGTACCGGTTGACGTCCACGTGGGTCGGCGGGAGCGACACGGTCCCGCTCGATATGCCGCTGATCAGCAGACTCATGCGCTCAGCTGACCCGCTCGCCTGCGATGGCTCATCGCACAATGCTACCCACCCGATACCGCTCGTCATGACCGGCGCGTTCCTCAGTCGGACTCGGCCGGGTCGAGCATTTTCATGTGTGTCGCGTTCCTGGTCCGCAGGTAGCCGACGTAGTACGCGAGGGACACGATCACGATGACAACGGCCGTGATCTGGTCTTTGCGCGTCTGCTCGACGAGAACGACCAGGCACAGTGCGATGGCCGCCACGGGCGCCGCCGGCCAGAGCGGCATGCGATACGGCCGGATGAGCCCGGGAAATCGGACCCTACTGACGATCGCCGACAGCGCGACGAGGATCATCTCCAGCGCGATGACCGTACCGATCACGGTCGCCATGGCCTCGACATCCATCGTCAGAATCAAGATGACGCCGGCGAATCCGATGACAAGCGTTGCGACCCAAGGTGTCTCGAACCGCGGGTGCACCTTTGCCAGCGCTCGACTGATCGGCGCCGGCCACATCATGTCGCGGCCCGAGCTGTAGATGACCCGAGCGAAGTACGGGGTCAGCGCCATGACACCGTTCACCACCGCCAGTGCGATCCCGAGGCTGACGATCGTGTTGAACAGCTCGCCTCCGGTATCGGTGAGGAACTGCTGCCATGGCGTTGGCGACGTGGTGAATTCTTCCAGCGAGCGGGCGCCCAGGAGGCCGCCGAGCACCGGAATTACGCCGAACGACACTGCGACGGCGAGTGAGATGAACACCGAGCGGGCAATGTTGCGACCGCCGCCGGACGTCTCCTCGGAGAACAGCAACGCGCCTTGAAAGCCGTTGTAAGTAAACGCCGCAACGGCTACGGCCGCCATGAGCGTACCGACAGCCAGAGCCTGCGGACCGTCGGGCGCGAATACGGTTGGCGTGAGCACCTCGGCCAGCGAATGCTGAGTCTTGACGAAACCGAGAACCGTCACGAAGACGACAACCAACAGCTCGACCGCGAGCAGCAGGCCGACGAGCCGGGCACTCAGCCTGACGCCAAGGATCGCGATGACGGTCCCGACGGCGATCACCGCCGCACCAACCCAGCGTGCATCGAGCGGCACTACGACGTTGAGGTAGGTGGCGATGGTCAAGGCCACGACGGCGGGGATCAGGAACGCACACACCGGCCCGGTGAAGATCAGGGATACGAAACCCGCAGCCTTGCCGAGTGTGCGTGCCACGACTGAATAGTCACCACCGGCGATCGGATAGGCGCTGCCCAATTCGCCGTAACAGGCTGCCATCGACAGCCCGAGCATGCCCGCGATGACCAACGCCCACACCGCGCCTGTCCCGGCCATGTTGAGCAAGATCGGGGCGATCGCGAAAACCCCGACCGCAGGCGTGATCGCGGCGACGCACAACGCGACGTTGCCCCAGAGCCCAAGGCTGCGGCTCAGTTCTTGTTCATAGCGCTCGGCTTTCGCCACGGCATCGGTCGTGTCGCTCGACTCAGGCATAGCGCTGCCTTTCCCATTCACTGACAGCGTTCTGCCATGCGTGCAATTCCCATTCGCGCGTCTGCAGGTAATGCGTACAGAACTCAGCGCCGAGGATCGTGTCCAAACGTTCATCGCGCCTGCGAAATTCGCCTATCGCCCCTTCGAGGCTGGTGGGCAGCGCACCGTCGTGACCGTCGAGTTGGTCACGGTCGGGCACAGTGCGATCGATCAAGCCGAGATGCACCGACGCCGCGATGGCTGCCAGCGTGAGGTATGGATTGCAGTCCGCGCCGGGACGTCGCAGTTCGAATCGGCTCGCCGCCGGACTCTTCAGCAGTGCGCGAAGGGCGAACGAGCGATCGTCGGGGCCGCAGGCCGCACTGACCGGTGCGAAGTAGCCCGGTACGAGTCGCTTGTACGAATTGATCGTGGGGTTGTAGATCAGGCTGAGGGCGGGCAGATGGGTGAGCATTCCCCACGCCGCGCGCCGGTAGAACTCGTCGTCTCGATTCTCCGCGGCCGCACCCAACGCGTTGTCGCCGACTTCGTCCCACATCGAAAAGTGCACGTGTGCGCTCGAGCCCTCCTCGTGGGCAACGGGTTTGGCCATGAAGTTGGCAGACAGCCCGTGTCGGCGGGCAGCCTCGACCGCGACCAGCCGCAACAACGCGGCGGTATCGGCCGCGGCCAGACCGTCCTGTGGGTCGACGTTGACCTCGACGAGGCCAGGTGCCCCCTCGCTGTGCACGACGGAGAGGCCTAGGCGTAGCTCGTCGGCATATCGGCGGAGGGTGCCGATGAAGTCGGTGACATGGGAGAGGGTCAGCGGACTGTAACTCAGGCCGGCGGTTGCGGGTTCCCACGTGCCGTCGCGGAACAGCCGAAACTCGAACTCGAACGCCGCCTTGAGCTGCAATCCATGACTTGCGAGCGCGTCCAGGGCTTTACGCAGGACCTGGCGCGGACTGACTGCGCACGGCGCGCCGCTGGTCTCGTACAAGTCGCCCAGCAGCAGATAGGCGGCCGGAAACCAAGGCATCGGACGTAGCGTGGTGAGATCGGGACGCAGGAGCACGTCTTTCGCGCCGCCTTTGAGACCCATGGTGGACAGCGTGGTGATCGGCTCATCCAGGGGGTCGACCGCCAGCAGCAGATCGGTCGTCGGGATTCCGTCCGTGAGTGCCCGGTCTGAGCTGATCACCTTGGGATCCACGAGCTTCCCGCGCAGGTTTCCGTGGATGTCCGGGAACAGTGGTACGACTGAATGTGCGTCGGCCGGAAGGCCGTTCACGACAGCGGCGCTCGCCGAATCGGCATATGTTGTGGACAACTTACTTTCCTCTAGGTCAATGGGCTCAAGGCCGATCCAGCAATCGGCGGGGATTGTCGACCATCATCTGCGTGATCGTGTCGTCACTGACTCCGTGCTCGTCACGAAGCAGCGGCAGGATGCGGCGGTGCAGGTGGTCGTATCCGAAACCGCCGTAGTGCTTGAGATTTGCCTTCGTCCACACATCACAGGCCAGGACGAGTTGCTCGGCGTGGCCTTCGTGGAGCAGGGGCAGCAGGTGGTCGATTCGTTCGAGGTCGGTGGGATCCTTGAACAGTCCACTGAAGTAGAAGTCGGAACCGAACGTGTCGAATGCCATGGCGACGCCGGACTGCGCGACATCGGCGTGGTAGGCCTTATCGAGATGTTCGTCGAGATGGCCCATGATGACGCGATCGGTCGAGATGCCTTGATCCAACAAGACTTCCAGTACGTTCAGCGCTTCCGCGCCACGTGGCTCCAGGTGGATGCTCACTGATGCCTGCGTCTCCACCGCGGCTGTTCCGGCCGCGGCGAGCACCTTCTTCTCTCGCTCGGTGACCGGTGAACTGGTGCCGATCTCCCCGATGAGCGCCGCTTTGATGCCGGTGCCGTCGACGCCTACCCGGAGCTCAGCGATCAACAGCTCGGCGAGTTCATCGACGCTCCACTGCTCGACGTAGTCGGGGTGAGAGTTGTGGATGTAGAACCCGCAGCCGCTCATCACGTGCACGCCGGCTCGTTTAGATATCGTCGCCAGATCATCGATCCGGCGGCCGAGGCCAATGTTGGTGAGGTCCACCAGGCCGGCATTCGGCACGCCAGAGAAGTACTCGAGCTCTCGCACGGCCAGGTCGACGTCGTCGATCAGCAGGTTGTCCTCGAGGCTGACCAAGTTCCAGTGGACGAATCCCAGGTTCTCGAGGCTGACCGCCGGTGGTTCCGGAACGGGTTCACGTGCTGGTTCGAACCAGACGCGACCGTCGATCAGCAGGTGTTCGTGCATGCTCGTTTCGCCCAATTCGGACGGTTCGATGGGGCCAAGGACTGTGTAGATCGGCATCGCACATCCTTAAATGGAGTTCGGTGAGCGCCTTTTTATCAGACGGCTTAACGCTTGGCAATACCTGAACCGTCGGCGCGCGGCCGATCGGCAGACGAAACGTTCCCGCAATCAACGACTTTGCGCACCGCCCCAGGAGGCATAACGGTCCACGTCTTGACGGACCGTCACCGCCACGGTAGACAATGGATCGTGTCGCAATCCAATCAACTCACGGTCGACCCATCTTCGGTCGATGTCGGTACCGCGCGG
>NZ_JBONDW010000040.1:0-16082 GCF_054919535.1 Mycobacterium venezuelense | reverse complement strand
CGTCACCATCACCCATCACCCCGACGTCCGTCGCAGCCTGATCACCCAGAAGGCTTACGCCGAGGGCATGCGCGCGCTCTACCTCTACACCGCGACCTTCCAGGACGCCCAGATAGCTGCTGTTCTCCATGGAGTTGCTACCGATACCGCGGCAGCGGTCAGCGACCTTCTACTTCCCGTGGTCAAGGGATACTGCTCCGAACGGGCTCACGCCACACTCACCGAGTCGTTGCAGACCTTCGGCGGCTCCGGCTACTTGCAGGACTACCCGATCGAGCAGTACATCCGCGACGCCAAGATCGACTCGCTCTACGAGGGCACCACGGCCATCCAGGCCCAGGACTTCTTCTTCCGCAAGATCGTCCGCGACAAGGGCCAGGCACTGGCTTACGTCGCCGGCGAGATCGAGCAGTTCATCAAGAACGAGTCCGGCAACGGCCGGTTGAAGTCCGAGCGTGCACTGCTGGCCACCGCCCTCGCCGATGTGCAGGGCATGGCCGCCTCGCTGACCGGCTACCTGATGGCCACTCGGGAAGACCAGGCCAGCATCTACAAGGTGGGCCTGGGCTCGGTCCGGTTCCTGCTGTCGGTCGGCGACCTGCTGCTCGGCTGGCTGCTGGCCCGCCAGGCCGCCGTCGCGATCGAAAAGCTCGACGCCGGAGCCGGGCTGCCGGCGACATCGGGCCAGAGCGCCCCCGGCGATGACCGCGCCTACTACGAGGGCAAGATCGCCGCCGCATCGTTCTTCGCCAAGAACTTCCTGCCGCTGCTGACCAGCACCCGTCAGGTCATCGAGACCATCGACGACGACCTGATGGAACTCGACGAATCAACCTTTTGAACCAAGGTCCTACGGCGGGCCATGTATTCGCACAGCGGCTTTTCTGTCGCACCGTCTCACTAGACTGGCCGCGTGCTCATTGGTTCGCATGTAGACAACACCGACCCGCTTGCCGCAGCCGCTGCTGACGGCGCCGACGTCGTGCAGTTCTTTCTCGGCAACCCGCAGAGCTGGAAGAAGCCCAAGCCTCGTGAAGACGCCGAGGTGCTCAAGGCTTCGACCGTGCCGCTGTATGTGCATGCGCCGTACTTGATCAATGTCGCGTCGGCCAACAACCGCGTGCGGATCCCGTCCCGCAAGATCCTGCAGGACACATGCGACGCTGCCGCCGAGATCAACGCCACCGCCGTCATCGTGCATGGCGGCCATGCCGACGACAACGACATGGAGGCCGGGTTCGTCCGCTGGGTCAAGGCGCTCGACGCACTCAACAGCGACGTGCCTGTCTACTTGGAGAACACCGCGGGCGGCGATCACGCGATGGCCCGGCACTTCGACACGATCGCCCGGCTGTGGGATCACATCGGCGACAAGGGAATCGGCTTCTGCCTGGACACCTGCCACGCGTGGGCGGCGGGTGAGGCATTGATCGATGCCGTCGAACGCATCAAAGCCATCACGGGCCGCATCGACCTGGTGCACTGCAACGATTCGCGGGACGCGGCCGGCTCCGGCGCGGACCGCCATGCCAACTTCGGTGCCGGCCAGATCGATCCGCAGCTGCTCGCCGCGGTGGTCAAGGCCGCCGACGCGCCGGTGATCTGCGAGACCGCCGAGGAAGGCCGCAAGGACGACATCGCCTTCCTCCGGGAGCACGCCAGCTGAGCTTCGCCACCCGGAACACCGGCCGAACGACGGGTGACACCTAGGTGAACTAGGCTCAAGTGTGTGTCCACGATTGACGACAAGCCGTCAATCGCCCCGTCGGAGGTTGAACCCTCCGTAGACGACAACGACCGGCGAACGCGCAGGCTTCGCATCCTGCGCTATACCGCGATCGCCGTTTGGGCTTCTGTTGTCGCCTATCGAACGGTCACCGACGGTTTCGCCTTCAACCGAGAGCTTCTGCTGCTCTACATCAGCACGGGCCTGTTGGCGGCGAGCATCGGTCAGGGCAAACGCATGCTCTACGTCATCCGCGACTGGTTGCCGTTCGCGTTGGTGCTGGTCGCCTATGACCTGAGCAGGGGAGCGGCGACGCTGATCGGGCGGCCGACGCTGTGGCACTGGCAGGTCGACGCCGACCGTTGGCTGTTCTTCGGGACGGTGCCAACCGTGTGGCTGCAGGAACGGCTGAAGCTGCCTCATCCGCCGTGGTGGGAAGTCGTGATCAGCACGGTCTACATGTCGTTTTTCATCCTGCCGTACGTGGTGGCGGGCGTGCTGTGGCTGCGGGACCGCGACGAATGGAAGCGATTCGTGCGGTTGTTCGTCGGATTGTCGTTCGCGGCGCTCGCGATCTACGCGCTGCTGCCTGCCGCCCCGCCGTGGGCGGCCGCCCGCTGCACCGCGACAGACGTCGACGGAGGGCCGTCGGGACCGCGGTGCATGTTCCGCTCGGCCCGTGAGGTGCCAGACGGCGGACTGCTCGGCTCCTTGCAGACGAGCCAGGACGGGGCCAACGACTGGATCGAACGGATCGTCGCCCGCGGCTGGGGCAAGCTGAACCTGCACTCGGCGACCGCCCTGATCGACCAGGGACAGGCAAGCGTCAACCTCGTGGCAGCCATCCCGTCGTTACACGCCGGCCTCACCGCGGCGGTCGCCGCGTTCCTGTGGCACCGCGTGCACCGCAAGTGGCGGCCGTTGCTCGTCGCTTATCCGCTCATCATGGCGTTCACGCTCGTCTACACCGCCGAGCATTACGTCGTCGATATCCTGCTGGGCTGGGCGCTGGCGGCCGTGGTGGTGTTCGCGCTGAACCGGTTCGATGCGCGGCGCCGGTCACGCGCCGGTCAGGTAGACCTTGCGGAGAGTCTCGGTGACGGTCCAGACGGTGCTGGTGCCCGCCTTCAACCGGACGAGGGCGCCAGGGCCGAGCTGCATGGTCGGACTGCCGTCGGCGAACTCGACCGAACCTGACCCGGACAGCACGACAAACACCTCGTCGGCTTCCACATCGGTCATCACTCCTGGCGTCATCTCCCAGACACCGATTTCCAGATCGCCGAAATCGTCGAGCGCCACGGCACCTGTTCGCGGCGCGCCGCTGACCGATTGATCGGCAGGCACCGGCTCGAGAGTCAGATCGAGGTCGGCCGCGGGCACAAGCGTGTTCGGTGTCATCGGATCAGTATGCGGAGCGCCCGGCATGCGGCCGAATCGAGTAGCGGACTACTCGCGCTGAGCACGGCAGGCGAAACTTACGCTCCTATTCAGCAGCCTTGCCAGCTCAGGAGGCAACGTGACCATCACGGAGGCACCCCCGCAATCACCGTCCCGCATGCCCGTCGTCGATGCCGTCAGACCCGTCGGCGGACCGGTGTGGGTGGCCTGGCGCGAAGGCACGCTCACGCGGGCCTACGAACTCGAGACGCTGGTCGGCTACCTCGCCCTGGGCAACGCGCGAGACGTCGGAGGTTCGCTGTCGAAGGCGATCAAGAGTCATCTCGACGCGGCTCGCGACGCCGCGGGAGGTAAGCGGCCCGAATTCGGCAAACGAATCCGGTTGTCCCGCAACGGCCCACTGCTCGAACGTGCGATCAGCAACCTCGACGCCGCCGAAGCGCAGCTGCTCAACCTCGCCCCGCCCTCGTATCTGGCCGGACAGCTGCCGTCACTGCTGAGGCATGTGCAGCGCCACCTCAAATCGAGCGATCCGGGCCGTCAGGCGATGGAGCGGCTCGCCAAGACCCTCACCACGACCGATCGCGAATCCCTGGCGCCGGTTGTCGAGCAGGAACGGGACACGATCGTGTCGACCGTTCGGGCGGCCAGCTCGGAAGCGTTGCGGGAAAACGTGCGGCTACGCAGCTTCCGCAACATCGTGGTCAGCACCACCTTGGTGTTGACATTGCTCGTGATCGCGCTGGCGATCATCGGCTACAAAGACCCGAGACTGATCCCGCTGTGCTTCGCGCCGGAGGATGCCAACTTCGTGACGGTCGTGTGCCCCACCGCAGAATCACTGCCATTCGCACCGGTTCGGGCCGGCGTGGACCCGCCCGACGAGGGAGCGTTGGAGATCGGCAAGCAGATCGCCGACACCGCCGGTCCGTGGGACATGACCGTCGTCGCACTCGTCGGACTCGTCGCGGCAGCGATCGCCTCGGCCGCCACGCTGAGTCACGTCAGGGGCTCATCGGAGCGCTATGGCATCCCGGTCGCGTTGGCCGCGCTCAAGCTTCCGACCGGGGCGCTCACCGCCGTCCTGGGGATCCTCCTGATGCGTGGTCAGTTCGTCCCCGGCCTGAACGCCCTGGATACCCCGGCCCAGATCATCGCGTGGGCGTTGGTGTTCGGGTATGCGCAGCAGATCTTCACGAGGCTCATCGATCAACAGGGCCAGAGCGTGCTGAACAGCGTGCGCTCCACCGAGGACAGCCCGGCGCCGGACCACAAGCACGCGCGGCCCTGACCCGAGGCGTCTATTACAACTATTGTGCGGTTGTCGGAAAACTGTAACACTGGGCGCATGGCTGATACGCATGTCGTCACCAATCAGGTACCGACGCTTGAGGACTACAACCCGGCCGCGTCGCCCGTGCTCACCGAGGCCCTCGTCCGCGAGGGCGGCGAGTGGGGTCTCGATGAGGTGCATGCGCTCGGCGCGCTGTCGGGAAGCAGGCAGGCCCAGCGCTGGGGTGAGCTCGCGGACCGGAACCGGCCGGTGCTGCACACGCATGATCGCTACGGCCACCGGGTCGACGAGGTCGAGTACGACCCGGCCTATCACGAGCTGATGAAGGCCGCGGTCGGCCATGGGCTGCATGCCGCCCCGTGGGCTGACGAGCGCGCGGGATCCCATGTCGTACGCGCGGCGAAGACTTCGGTGTGGACGGTAGAGCCCGGACATGTCTGCCCGATCTCGATGACCTACGCCGTCGTCCCCGCGTTGCGGTTCAACCCGGAGCTTTCGGCGATCTATGAGCCGTTGCTGACCAGCCGCGTCTACGACCCCGAACTCAAGCTCGCGACGACGAAAGCCGGCATCACCGCCGGCATGTCGATGACCGAGAAGCAGGGCGGTTCCGACGTGCGCGCCGGCACGACGCAGGCCACGCCGAATTCCGACGGCACCTACTCGCTCACCGGGCACAAGTGGTTCACATCAGCGCCGATGTGTGACATCTTCCTGGTACTCGCGCAGGCGCCGGGAGGTCTGAGCTGTTTCTTCCTGCCGCGAATCCTGCCCGACGGCAGCCGCAACCGCATGTTCCTGCAACGCCTCAAGGACAAGCTCGGCAACCACGCCAACGCGTCGAGTGAAGTCGAATACGACGGCGCCACAGCGTGGTTGGTCGGTGAAGAGGGGCGTGGCGTACCCACCATCATCGAGATGGTCAATCTCACGCGGCTCGATTGCACGCTGGGCAGCGCCACGAGTATGCGCAGCGGGCTGAGCCGCGCCGTGCACCACGCCCAGCACCGAAAAGCGTTCGGCGCCTATCTGATCGACCAGCCACTGATGCGCAACGTGCTGGCCGACCTCGCGGTCGAGGCGGAGGCCGCCACGATGCTCGCCATGCGGATGGCCGGTGCCACCGACAAGGCGGTTCGCGGCGATGAGCGCGAGACACTGCTGCGCCGGATCGGTCTGGCCGCAGGCAAGTACTGGGTGTGCAAACGCGCCACACCACACGCCGCGGAAGCCATGGAATGTTTGGGCGGCAACGGATATGTCGAGGATTCGGGCATGCCGCGCCTGTACCGTGAGGCCCCGTTGATGGGTATCTGGGAAGGATCCGGCAACGTGAGTGCGCTGGATACCCTGCGCGCCATGGCAACCCGGCCCGAATGCGTCGAGGTGCTGTTCGACGAGCTGGCCAAGACCAGCGGTCACGATCCGCGACTGGACGCACATGTCGCCGTGCTGGGGACCGACCTGGGCGACCTGGAGACCATCCAGTACCGCGCCCGCAAGGTCGCCGAAGACATTTCGCTCGCGCTGCAGGGCTCACTGCTGGTGCGCCACGGGCATCCGGCGGTCGCCGAGGCATTCCTGGCCAGCCGGCTCGGCGGTCAATGGGGTGGTGCGTTCGGAACCTTGCCGACCGGACTGGATCTCGCGCCGATCATCGAGCGGGCGTTGGTGAAGGGATGATCTCTCACGCCGAACAGACACGTAGGTACCCGAAAATGCCCATTCCAGGGGGCTTTCACGTCTGCTCGCGCTCGGGAAGGGGCCGCGCATGACTCACGCGATCAGGCCGGTGGACTTCGACAATCTGAAAACCATGACGTACGAGGTGACCGACCGGGTCGCCCGTATCACGTTCAACCGGCCGGACAAGGGCAATGCGATCGTCGCAGACACGCCGTTGGAGCTATCGGCGCTCGTCGAGCGCGCGGACCTCGACCCCAATGTGCATGTCATCCTCGTCTCGGGTCGGGGCGAAGGATTCTGTGCCGGTTTCGATCTCGGCGCGTACGCGGAGGGCTCGTCGTCGGCGGGCGGCGGGAGTCCGTACCAGGACACCGTGCTGTCGGGCAAGACTCAGGCGATCAATCACCTGCCCGATCAGCCGTGGGATCCGATGATCGACTATCAGATGATGAGCCGGTTCGTGCGCGGCTTCTCCAGCCTGATGCACGCCGACAAGCCGACCGTGGTCAAGATCCACGGGTACTGCGTGGCGGGCGGCACCGACATCGCATTGCATGCCGACCAGGTGATCGCGGCGGCGGACGCCAAGATCGGCTATCCGCCGATGCGCGTGTGGGGCGTGCCCGCCGCCGGCTTGTGGGCACACCGGCTGGGGGACCAGCGCGCGAAACGGCTTCTGTTCACCGGGGATTGCATCACCGGTGCACAGGCCGCCGAATGGGGGCTCGCCGTCGAGGCGCCGGAGCCCGAAGACCTCGATGAGCGCACCGAACGCCTCGTCGCGCGTATTGCGGCGATGCCGGTCAACCAGCTCATCATGGCCAAGCTCGCATGCAATTCGGCGTTGCTGCAACAGGGCGTGGCGACCAGTCGGATGGTCAGCACGGTTTTCGACGGCATCGCACGGCACACCCCCGAAGGGCACGCCTTCGTCGCCGACGCCCGCGAACACGGTTTCCGCGAGGCGGTGCGTCACCGTGACGAGCCGATGGGGGACTACGGCCGTAAGACATCCGGGGTGTGAGGTGCCCGCGCTCAACCGTATGACGGCCCGTTCGGTCGTGCTGAGCGTAATGCTCGGTGCGCACCCGGCCTGGGCGAGCGCGAGCGAACTCATCCAGCTGACAGCGGATTTCGACATCAGAGAACCGACGCTGCGGGTCGCGTTGACGCGGATGGTCAGTGCCGGGGATCTGGTGCGGTCGGAGGACGGGTATCGGCTGTCGGACCGGCTGTTGGCCCGGCAGCGTCGACAGGACGACGCGATCGAACCCAACCTACGCGAGTACGACGGCACCTGGCTCACTCTCGTGATCACCAGTGTCGGGACCGACGCGCGTACACGGGCGTCATTGCGGAATACGCTGCAGCAGTGCCGGTTCGCCGAATTGCGTGAAGGGGTGTGGATGCGGCCCGACAACCTCGACCAGGTGTTGCCGACCGAGATCACCGACCGGGTGCGGGTTCTGCGCACCCGTGACGACGCGCCCGCGGAACTGGCGGCGACACTGTGGGACCTGCCCGACTGGACCGGCGCGGCAGACCAGCTGCTCGACGAAATGTCCGCGCCCACAGATGTTCCCGGCCGGTTCCAGGCTGCGGCTGGCATCGTGCGCCATCTGCTCACCGATCCGGTCCTGCCGGACGACTTGTTGCCGACCGATTGGCCCGGCGCCGCACTGCGTAAGGCCTACAAGGACTTCGCCGCCGAACTCGTCGCGCGGCGCGACCACACGCAACTCATGGAGGCAACGTGACCGAACCCGTCCGGATCGAACGCAACGGTGCGGTGACGACCGTCATCATCGACCGTCCGCATGCCCGCAATGCGGTCAACGGGCCCACCGCGGCGGCGCTGTTCGCGGCGTTCGAAGAGTTCGACGCCGATGACTCGGCGTCGGTCGCGGTTTTGACCGGCGCGGGTGGAACGTTCTGTGCGGGGGCCGATCTCAAATCTTTCGGCACGCCGGAGGCCAATCAGGTACACCGCACCGGGCCGGGGCCCATGGGGCCGAGCCGGATGGTGTTGTCCAAGCCGGTGATCGCCGCGATCGGCGGCCACGCGGTGGCCGGCGGCCTGGAACTCGCGTTGTGGTGCGACCTTCGGGTCGTCGAGGAGGACGCCGTGATGGGCGTGTTCTGCCGCCGCTGGGGCGTGCCGCTCATCGACGGCGGCACCGTGCGGCTGCCGCGGCTGATCGGTCAGAGCCGGGCCATGGATCTGATCCTGACCGGACGTGCCGTCGACGCCGCCGAGGCGCATGCCATCGGGCTCGCCAATCGGGTTGTACCGAAGGGGCAGGCCCGCCAGGCTGCCGAGAAGCTGGCAGCCCAGCTGGCCCTGTTACCTCAGCAGTGCATGCGTGCCGACCGACTTTCGGCGCTGCACCAGTGGGGCGAATCAGAGGAAACGGCAATGGATTTCGAGTTCGCGAGTATCGCGCGCGTCAAGGACGAGGCGATGGACGGCGCTGGCCGCTTCGCGGCGGGCGCAGGCAGGCACGGGGCGAGTGCGGTCTAGCCCTTGCTGACGGAGTTGCCACTGCCCGTGTTGGTGACCTTGGGGTCGCCGTCGCGGTAGGTGATGGTGTTGTTGAGCCCGACGACGGTGAGGTCCTTGTCGATCTTCTCGAAGTTGATCTTGTTGTCGGACCCGCCTATGTTCACGTTGGCGCAGGTGCCCTTGACGGTCAGCGTGTTGTTCGCCCCGCCGACGGTCAGCGACTTGCCGTCGGCGCAATCGATGTCTGCGGTGGTGCCGACGGACATGTAGTTGATCGTGTTACCGACCTCGACGTTGAGCCCCGAGGAGCCGGCCGTCGCCGATGGGCTTGTGGTGTCCTGACTTTCCGAACCGCAGGCCGCCAAGCCGAATACGGCGACGGCGGCAGCGGCTGTGCCGAGGATTCTCGTCATGTGGGCGCGCATGTACTCCCTTACTTCCTGACTCAGGCGGGTACGCGATCGAGTCGATTCGTCATACCCAGTTCACGGCCACGGTCGATCAACGCCGGCGCACCGTTCTTGAAGAACACGGTCTGGTCCCACCCGTACACCGTGATGTCGTTGATGACGTTGTCGGCGATCACCACGTTGGACGACCCCTGCACAGTCACGGCCCAGCATGTTCCCAGTGCGTTGACCTGGTTGCCGGTGCCGTTGACGAACAGAGTCGAACCATTGCAGTCGATGGTCTGCTCGATGCCCTGGCCCGTGACGTGGGTGTCGCCGTTCTTGGCCGCCGCAGAGGGCGCGCCGACGGCCAGTGCGACCGGCATGGCGATGAGGCAGGCGGCGAGTGTCCGGCTCGCGGTGTTCAAACGCGTGCGCCGACGCGGTCTCCAATGCACGGTGCTCCCCTTCCGATCCGCTGGATTGAAGAGTACGTGGCGGTGTCGGCGTGACGGCAACTGTTGGCAAGTTCGGCTTGCTGGCGCTGATCGGTCGCGGGAGTTGTCAGTGCTCGGTAGCGTGTTCTGCGATGTACCGGCGTGTTATCGAGGCTGCTGCCATCGCGGTCACAGCCGTGGTGACGGCCGCGGCGTGCTCGCAGACGATCTCCGGGACGGCGCAACGCGCCCAGCCCGATCCCTCCGATCCGAACCGAAGCTACGGCTACGTCGACGACCGGTGCGGGCTGCTCGTCGACAGCACAGTGCAGGAGATTCTCGCGGCCGACAATGTGGTCCGCCCCTACAGCGGCGCGGTGTGCCAGTACGTGCTGTCCCGCAAGGCCTCACCGGATGCCCCGCCGGTCATGCTCGACGTCATCTTCTCGTGGTTCGAAACCGGCACCCTGCAGCGGGAGCGCACGGTGGCCGAGGAGCGTGACGCGCAGATCACTGACACCGTCGTCGAACGACACCAGGCTTTTCTCGCGAGACGCGATGTGACGGGCGCGGCCTGCTCGGCCACCGCGGCCGCCGGTCCGGGGGTGCTCAGCTGGTGGGTGCAGCTGCGTGGTCAGAACAGTGGCGATCCGTGCAAGGACGCCGAGAAACTGCTGTCGCGAACTCTGCAGTCGGAACTCTGACGTGTCTCGTCGCGCACTACCAGTCAGATTCGTCGTCGGTCTCGCCGCCGGCGCCGCACTGCTCGCCGGGTGTGGGTCGCCCGAACCGCACGACAGCCCCGCCTCACCGGCGCCGTCGGGCCCCGGTTTCCAGAGCGCGGACTGCAACGGGGTCACCGACGACGATGTCCGCAATGCCGTCGGCTCGTCGATGTTCACGAGAGTCGTGGTCAGCGACTCGGGCTGCTTCTGGCAGGAGAACACGGTGCTGGGCACGTTCGGTGCGGGCATGGGGATTTCCACGTGGTGGTACCGCGGCAGTGACATGGACACCGAGCGGTCGTTGGAGCAGCGGGCCGGGCGGACCCTGACCGAACTCTCGATCGACGGCAACAAGGGTTTCAAGGCTGCTGACGCCAACGTCTGCAGCATCTATGTGGCCAAGGGCGGTGACGTCATCACCTGGTCGATCCAGACGATGAACCCGGCCGTCCTGCCGGATCTGTGCACGATCACCGAGCAGCTCGCCAAA
Organism: Mycobacterium venezuelense; assembly: GCF_054919535.1. Classification (NCBI taxonomy): domain Bacteria; kingdom Bacillati; phylum Actinomycetota; class Actinomycetes; order Mycobacteriales; family Mycobacteriaceae; genus Mycobacterium; species Mycobacterium venezuelense. The sequence goes on along the minus strand of NZ_JBONDW010000040.1, from coordinate 5,431 downwards.
CTCAGCCAGGACCGAGTGAACTGACCTGCCAGGTTCTGCGCACTCGAGGGACTAGAGTTTCACGGCGACCCACACCAGGGTCTCCACCTCGACCCGAAGGTAGTGCGCACATGTCAGTTCGGCCGGAGCCGCAGACGGCGGGCGGCCGCTCGCGCTCGGCCCGGACCACGAGGCTCAGCCGCGACGCGATCGTCAACGCTGCACTGACCTTTCTGGACCGTGAGGGCTGGGACGCGCTGACCATCAACGCGCTGGCCAGCCAGCTCGGCACCAAGGGGCCGTCGCTCTACAACCACGTGCACAGCCTCGAAGACCTGCGCCGCACGGTGCGGATGCGTGTGGTCGACGACATCATCGAGATGCTCAACACCGTGGGGCAGGGGCGGACGCGCGACGACGCCGTCATGGCGATGGCCAGCGCCTATCGCAGCTATGCCCATCACCACCCTGGCCGCTACTCGGCCTTCACCCGGATGCCTTTCGGTGGTGACGACCCCGAGTACTCGGCCGCCACCAAGGCTGCCGCCGGTCCGGTGATCGACGTCCTGGCGTCGTACGGCCTGGAAGGGGAGGACGCGTTCTACGCCGCGCTCGAATTCTGGTCGGCGCTGCACGGCTTCGTCCTGCTGGAAATGACCGGCGTGATGGACGATATTGACACCGATGCGGTTTTCACCGACATGCTGCTGCGACTGGCCTCCGGGATGGAGCGTCGACAACCGTAGGCTCTGACCTGCGATTAGACGACTGCGCACGAGTTTGTTTCGGCGCGGTCGGCCCTGGTATTGTGGTGGATCGTGCCTGGCCGGAAAGGCGCATGCGGCTGAGGAGTTTCGCAAGCGTGCCCGCACGCCGGGCCAATTCGCATGTCTAACACGCATCGGAATTCCGCCGGTGCGAGCGCGTGCGACACGCCCGGACGCGGGGTACGCGTTCGGTGCGTAACAGCAGTACAGAGACTTAAAAAGAACGAGCAACACAAGCAACACAGAGAAAGCCGGTACATGCCAACCATCCAGCAGCTGGTCCGCAAGGGCCGCCGCGACAAGATCGCCAAGGTGAAGACCGCGGCCCTCAAGGGCAGCCCGCAGCGTCGCGGCGTGTGCACCCGCGTGTACACCACCACCCCGAAGAAGCCGAACTCGGCGCTTCGGAAGGTCGCGCGCGTGAAGCTGACCAGCCAGGTGGAGGTGACCGCCTACATCCCGGGTGAGGGTCACAACCTGCAGGAGCACTCGATGGTGCTGGTGCGTGGCGGTCGTGTGAAGGACCTGCCCGGTGTCCGCTACAAGATCATTCGCGGTTCGCTCGACACCCAGGGCGTCAAGAACCGCAAGCAGGCCCGCAGCCGCTATGGCGCGAAGAAGGAGAAGAGCTAATGCCGCGCAAGGGACCGGCGCCCAAGCGTCCGTTGGTCAACGATCCGGTCTATGGGTCGCAGCTGGTCACCCAGCTGGTGAACAAGGTTCTTCTGCAGGGGAAGAAATCGCTGGCTGAACGCATTGTTTATGGTGCGCTCGAGCAGGCCCGCGACAAGACCGGCACCGACCCGGTCGTCACCCTCAAGCGCGCGCTCGACAACGTGAAGCCCGCCCTGGAGGTGCGTAGCCGCCGCGTCGGTGGCGCGACCTACCAGGTCCCCGTCGAGGTTCGCCCCGACCGCTCCACCACGCTGGCTCTGCGCTGGCTGGTGAGCTTCTCGCGGCAGCGTCGCGAGAAGACCATGGTCGAGCGCCTCGCCAACGAGATCCTGGACGCCAGCAACGGCCTGGGCGCCTCCGTCAAGCGACGTGAGGACACCCACAAGATGGCCGAAGCGAACCGGGCCTTCGCGCACTACCGCTGGTGATCTCGACGCCCGCGACAGTGCTGCCGCGGGCGTAACACCAACAAATATTCAAGCGAAAGAGTGGGAATCTAGCCGTGGCACAGGACGTGCTCACCGACCTCACGAAGGTCCGCAATATCGGCATCATGGCGCACATCGACGCCGGCAAGACGACGACGACCGAGCGCATCCTCTTCTACACCGGTATCTCTTACAAGATCGGTGAGGTGCACGACGGCGCCGCCACGATGGACTGGATGGAGCAGGAGCAGGAGCGGGGTATCACGATCACCTCGGCCGCCACCACCTGCTTCTGGAACGACAACCAGATCAACATCATCGACACCCCGGGCCACGTCGACTTCACGGTCGAGGTGGAGCGCTCGCTGCGCGTGCTCGACGGTGCCGTTGCCGTCTTCGACGGCAAGGAAGGTGTCGAGCCGCAGTCCGAGCAGGTGTGGCGCCAGGCCGACAAGTACGACGTCCCGCGCATCTGCTTCGTCAACAAGATGGACAAGCTCGGCGCCGACTTCTACTTCTCGGTGCGCACGATGGAAGAGCGCCTCGGCGCGAACGTCATCCCGATCCAGCTGCCGATCGGCTCCGAGAGCGACTTCGAAGGCGTCGTCGACCTGGTCGAGATGAAGGCCAAGGTGTGGCGCGGCGAGACCAAGCTCGGTGAGAAGTACGACGTCGTCGACATCCCGGCCGATCTGCAGGAGCGGGCCGACGAGTACCGCACCAAGATGATCGAGGCCGTCGCCGAGACCGATGAGGCGCTGCTGGAGAAGTACCTGGGCGGCGAAGAGCTCACGATCGACGAGATCAAGGGCGGCATCCGCAAGCTGACCGTCACGAGCCAGGCCTACCCGGTGCTGTGCGGCTCCGCGTTCAAGAACAAGGGTGTGCAGCCCATGCTCGACGCGGTGATCGACTACCTGCCGTCCCCGCTCGACGTGCCGCCCGCCGAGGGTCACGTCCCGGGCAAGGAAGACGAGCTGATCACCCGCAAGCCGTCGGCCGACGAGCCCTTCTCGGCGCTGGCGTTCAAGGTTGCCACGCACCCGTTCTTCGGCAAGCTGACCTACGTCCGCGTGTACTCCGGCAAGGTTGACTCCGGTGCCCAGGTCATCAACTCGACCAAGGGCAAGAAGGAGCGTCTGGGCAAGCTGTTCCAGATGCACTCCAACAAGGAGAACCCCGTCGAGTCCGCCGCCGCGGGCCACATCTACGCGGTGATCGGTCTGAAGGACACCACGACCGGTGACACCCTGTGCGATCCGAACAACCAGATCGTGCTGGAGTCGATGACGTTCCCCGATCCGGTTATCGAGGTGGCCATCGAGCCCAAGACCAAGAGCGACCAGGAGAAGCTCGGCACGGCGATCCAGAAGCTCGCCGAAGAGGACCCGACCTTCAAGGTGCACCTGGACCAGGAGACCGGCCAGACCGTCATCGGCGGTATGGGCGAGCTCCACCTGGACATCCTGGTCGACCGCATGCGTCGCGAGTTCAAGGTCGAGGCCAACGTGGGCAAGCCGCAGGTGGCCTACCGCGAGACCATCCGCCGTGCGGTGCAGAACGTCGAGTACACCCACAAGAAGCAGACGGGTGGCTCGGGTCAGTTCGCGAAGGTCATCATCAACCTCGAGCCGTTCGTCGGCGAGGACGGTGCGACCTACGAGTTCGAGAACAAGGTCACCGGTGGCCGCATCCCGCGCGAGTACATCCCGTCGGTCGACGCCGGTGCGCAGGACGCCATGCAGTACGGCGTTCTCGCCGGCTACCCGCTGGTGAACGTCAAGGTCACCTTGCTCGACGGCGCCTACCACGAGGTCGACTCCTCGGAAATGGCGTTCAAGGTCGCGGGTTCGCAGGTGCTCAAGAAGGCTGCCCAGTCGGCGCAGCCGGTCATTCTCGAGCCCATCATGGCAGTCGAGGTCACCACCCCCGAGGACTACATGGGTGACGTGATCGGCGACCTGAACTCCCGCCGTGGTCAGATCCAGGCCATGGAGGAGCGAAGCGGTGCGCGCGTCGTCAAGGCGCAGGTTCCGCTGTCGGAGATGTTCGGCTACGTCGGCGACCTCCGGTCGAAGACCCAGGGCCGGGCGAACTACTCCATGGTGTTCGACTCGTACGCCGAGGTTCCGGCGAACGTGTCGAAGGAGATCATCGCGAAGGCGACGGGTCAGTAAGCTGACCCGTCGGCTCGCACCGACCGCACAACTGAACACATCAACACTGCTTTAGAAAAAGCACCAACAAGTCCAGGAGGACACCACAGTGGCGAAGGCGAAGTTCGAGCGGACGAAGCCGCACGTCAACATCGGGACCATCGGTCACGTTGACCACGGCAAGACCACGCTCACTGCAGCAATCACCAAGGTTCTGCATGACAAGTACCCGGAGTTGAACGAGTCGCGCGCATTCGACCAGATCGACAATGCGCCTGAGGAGCGTCAGCGCGGCATCACGATCAACATCTCGCACGTCGAGTACCAGACCGAGAAGCGCCACTACGCACACGTGGACGCCCCCGGCCACGCCGACTACATCAAGAACATGATCACCGGTGCCGCCCAGATGGACGGCGCGATCCTGGTGGTCGCCGCTACCGACGGCCCGATGCCGCAGACCCGCGAGCACGTGCTGCTGGCCCGCCAGGTGGGTGTGCCCTACATCCTGGTCGCGCTGAACAAGTCGGACGCGGTGGACGACGAGGAGCTCATCGAGCTCGTCGAGATGGAGGTCCGCGAGCTGCTGGCCGCTCAGGACTTCGACGAGGAGGCCCCGGTCGTGCGTGTTTCGGCGCTGAAGGCGCTGGAAGGCGACGAGAAGTGGGTCAAGTCGGTCGAGGAGCTGATGGACGCTGTCGACGAGTCGATCCCGGATCCGGTTCGTGAGACCGACAAGCCGTTCCTGATGCCCGTCGAGGACGTCTTCACCATCACCGGCCGCGGCACCGTGGTCACCGGTCGTGTGGAGCGCGGCATCATCAACGTGAACGAGGAAGTCGAGATCGTCGGCATCCGTCCCGACACCACCAAGACCACGGTCACCGGTGTCGAGATGTTCCGCAAGCTGCTCGACCAGGGCCAGGCCGGTGACAACGTCGGTCTGCTGCTCCGCGGTATCAAGCGTGAGGACGTCGAGCGTGGCCAGGTTGTGGTCAAGCCCGGCACCACCACCCCGCACACCGAGTTCGAGGGCCAGGTCTACATCCTGTCCAAGGACGAGGGTGGCCGCCACACGCCGTTCTTCAACAACTACCGTCCGCAGTTCTACTTCCGCACCACCGACGTGACCGGTGTGGTGACGCTGCCGGAGGGCACCGAGATGGTCATGCCCGGTGACAACACCGACATCTCCGTCAAGCTGATCCAGCCCGTCGCCATGGACGAGGGCCTGCGCTTCGCGATCCGCGAGGGTGGCCGTACCGTCGGCGCCGGCCGGGTTACGAAGATCAACAAGTAGGCTCGCCTACGTGATCAACAAGTAGGCTCGCCTACGCGATCAACAAGTAGTTGATCTGACGCATCATCGCGGGGGGACCCCAAAAAAGGGGGGGGGAGGTTTTTTTTTTTGGTGTGGGGGGGTTTT
>NZ_JBONDW010000039.1:0-19024 GCF_054919535.1 Mycobacterium venezuelense | reverse complement strand
CGCCCGAGCTGACCGCGCAGAAATCCCGCGGCTAAAAGCCGCGTTAGCTCCTGCGGACAGTGAGGAACCCCCACCTTAGTGGGTGACTCTCTCGGACTTTGTCTTCGCTTCCCGGCTGGGCCGTGTCGCTCTGACCTGGAATAAGTTACGTCAGGGCTAACTCCGAGTCAAATCGCCTGGTAGATCTGGCGTTTGGCCTGGTCATCGTGGTACGCGGCCTAAGCCTGGGCGGCCGATCGCCGGACCCCCGCAATGTTGCGCTTGCCACGTCGCAACACGAGCCAACGCTCATGCAGAAAGTCCGACGCCTGTGGTATCCACTCGTCGCTTTCGATCCGCTCGTTGTTCACGTAGACGCCGCCCTCGGCGACAGTGCGCCGGGCCGCGCCTTTACTCGCGGACAATCCGGTCGCGATGAGAAGATCGGTGATCGCGTCCGGACTTCCCGGCCGCAATTCGGCGACGTCGCCATTGCCTGCCTCGCGCAGGGCCGCGGCCAATGTCGATTCGTCGAGGTCGACGAGATCACCGCGGCCGAACAATGCCTGGCTCGCGTATTCCACGGACTTTGTCGCGTTCTCCCCGTGAACCAGTGTCGTGAGCTCGCGGGCCAATCGCCGTTGCGCGGCGCGTTCGTGCGGGCGGCTATGGGTCGCATCCGCGAGTTCGGCCAGCTCGTCACTCGACAGGAAGGTGAACCAGCGCAGGTAACCGAGCACGTCGGCGTCTGCCGTGTTCACGAAGTACTGATACCAGGCATACGGACTGGTCATGTCGGGATCCAGCCACAGGTTCCCGCCGCCGGTCGACTTGCCGAACTTCTTGCCCTCGGAGTCGGTCACCAGCGGTGTCGTCATGGCGTGGACCGTGGCACCGACCTTCTGCCGCACCAGCCGCGCACCCGCGACGATGTTTCCCCACTGATCGGAACCACCGATCTGCAACCCACATCCATACCGTTGATGCAGCTCGACGTAGTCGTTGGCCTGCAACAGCATGTAGCTGAACTCGGTGTAGGAGATGCCGTCGCCTTCGAGCCGGCGCCGCACCGTGTCGCGGTCGAGCATGACGTTGACCGAAAAGAACTTGCCGATGTCGCGCAGGAATTCGATCGCGGAGAGCTCGCCGGTCCAGTTGAGGTTGTTCTCGACGATGGCACCGGTCGGCGAATCGTCGAACTCGACGAAGCGTTCGAGCTGGCCGCGGATGCGCGAGGCCCAGTCGGCGACCGTGTCCGCGGTGTTCAGCGTCCGCTCGCCGGTATCGCGCGGGTCTCCGATCATCCCGGTGGCCCCGCCGGCGAGCACGATGGGCCGGTGGCCGGCCTGTTGGAACCGCCGCAACGTGAGTAGCGGTACGAGATGACCCGCATGCAGGCTCGGCGCGGTGGGGTCGAAACCCGAGTACACGGTCATGGGCCCCTTGGCGAGATCGCTCGCCAGCACGTCCCGGTCAGTCGACTGCGCGATCAACCCACGCCAGTCCAGCTCGTCGAGGATTCCGGTTGCCATGGGGACGATCATGCCGCATCCCCCAATCGCCAGAGTTCAGTCACTACCTCCGGGCGCGGGCGCCCGCGGGCTGCGCCGATAGGCCGAGACCTCGACGCGGTCGGCCAGCCAGAACCGCCACCGACGATCGGCCGCCTTGCTGACCCCGACTCGTGGGCCTTCGGCCACCTCGCACCCGGAGCCGAGCGCGAGCCGTACCGGACTCGAGGCTTCGAACAGGTCGATTCCGTTGTCGTCCATGGTGATTCCGAGGGCCGAACACAGATTGCCCGGCCCACGCGCGAGCCCGGCCACGGGCGCCACCGGTCCACGCCGGGTCTGCGCGACCTCGATACCGGTGTCCACTGCGGCGGCGCGGAGCAGTACCGCACCGGCGACGCCGTCGTATGCGCAGACCACGTTGGCGCAGACGTGAATGCCGTGGCTGCGGTAGGTGTAGAGCCGCCCCGGCGGTCCGAACATCACCGCGTTCCTGCCGCCGGGTCCCCGATACGAATGCGACGCGGCGTCGGGCCACGGTCCGTCCGGCGGGCCACCGTACGCCTCGACCTCGACAATCGTCGCCGTCACGCCACGCCCGCTGAGCTGGGCGCCTAACAGGCGACGCGCCGCCCGTAGCGGATCCCCCGCCAGTAGCTCAGCACTCACCCGAGCGATTCTGCACTCCGCGGCCGACACCCATTGACACCGGTGGGCGGCAGGCGGAGTATTCATCACATGATGACTTCATCGTCTGATGAATTCCGTACCCAGGCCGCCGGGCCTGCCATCGACATCGCCGATCTGCAGGTGATCCGAGGGGGCCGCCCCGCGGTCAGCGATGTCACGGTGCAGATCGCCCGCGGCACGATCACGGGTCTACTCGGCCCGTCGGGGTGCGGCAAGACGACGTTGATGCGCTGCATCGTCGGCACGCAGATCGTCGCGGGCGGAACGGTGACCGTCCTGGGTCATCCAGCGGGTTCGGCACCGCTGCGGCACCGCGTCGGGTACGTCACGCAGAACCCCACGATCTACAACGATCTCCGCGTCATCGACAACGTGCGCTATTTCGCGTCGTTGTACGGCAGCTCCGCTGCCGCCGCCGACAATGCGATCCGGTCGGTGGGTCTCGACGACCATCGAAATGCCTACTGCGCCAATCTTTCCGGCGGCCAGCGCACACGCGCCTCACTCGCTTGCGCGCTGGTGTCCGAACCCGAACTGCTCGTGCTCGACGAGCCAACCGTCGGGCTCGACCCGGTGCTCCGCGTCGACCTGTGGGAACAGTTCCGTCAGTTGTCCGAGCGGGGATCGACCCTGCTGGTGTCGAGCCACGTCATGGACGAGGCCGACCACTGCGGTGACCTGCTGCTCATGCGCGAGGGTCGCCTGCTCGCCCACACCACACCGACCCGGCTACGAGAGGACACCTCATGCACGTCCCTGGAGGAAGCGTTTCTGACCGTCATCCGGCACAGCACCGCGGCCTGACCCAGCGCAGCCGGCTGAGCCCGCAGGCCTACCTGGCCACGACCGGACGGATCCTTCGTCAACTCGCGGCCGACCACCGCAGTGTCGCGATGATCCTGCTGGTGCCGAGCCTGATCATCACGCTGATGTACTTCATGTTCCAGAACGCGCCGCACCGCCCCGGCGGGCCGACCCCGTTCAACACCGCGTGCCTGATCATGCTCGGGGTTTTCCCGCTCATCGTGATGTTCCTGATCACCTCGATAACCATGCAGCGCGAACGGGTTTCGGGAACCCTCGAGCGCATCCTCACCACGCCGCTGCGGCGTTTCGATCTGCTCGCCGCATACGGGACGGCGTTCTCCATCGCGGCAGCCGCGCAAGCCACCCTCGCGTGCGTCGTCGCGTTCTGGTTCCTCGGGTTCCACACCGAGGGCAGCCCCATCCTGGTGTTCGTCATCGCCATCATCAACGCCGTGCTCGGCGTCGGACTGGGTCTGCTGTGCAGCGCGTTCGCCCGCACCGAGTTCCAGGCCGTGCAGTTCATGCCGCTCGTCATCGCACCGCAGCTGCTGTTGTGCGGGATCATCGTGCCGCGCTCCGCCATGCCGGAGTGGCTCCAGTGGATCAGCAACGTCCTGCCTGCCAGCTACGCGCTTGAGGCATTGCAGGAAGTCGGCGCATATTCTGAGCCGACTGCCACCGCGGTCCGCGACATCGCCGTGGTGGTCGGCTTCGCGGTGCTGGCGCTGTGCCTGGCCGCGGCGACGCTACGACGACGGACCCCATAGGACTTCCTTGACCACCACGAACTCCACTGCCGGGCAGGAACGCAAACGGCCCGGCCGGCCACCCGGCACCTCCGACACCCGGGAGAGAATTCTCGCGACAGCACGGGAGTTGTTCGCCCGCAACGGGATCGACAAAACCTCGATCCGGGCGATCGCAGCAGGTGCCGGCGTGGATCCGGCCCTGGTGCACCACTACTTCGGTACGAAGACGCAATTGTTCGCGGCGGCGATCCACATCCCCATCGACCCGATGGCCGTGATCGGGCCGTTGCGGGAAACACCCGTCGAACAGATCGGTCACACGCTGCCGTCAATCCTGTTGCCGCTGTGGGATTCCGAGCTGGGAAAGGGCTTCATCGCCACGCTGCGCTCGATCCTCGCCGGCAACGACGTCTCACTCGTGCGGTCGTTCCTGCAAGAGGTCATCGTCGCCGAGGTCGGCTCGCGCGTCGACGATCCGGTCGGTAGCGGACGGATCCGCATCCAGTTCGTGGCGTCCCAGCTCGTCGGCGTCGTGATGGCGCGCTACATACTCGAACTCGAACCGTTCAAGTCACTGCCGGTCGAGCAGATCGCCGAAACCATCGCGCCCAACCTGCAGCGCTATCTCACCGGTGACCTACCCGGACTGAGCGAGCTCCAATAGTCTCTGGTGCTCGGCTTCGTCGTCGATGGCGATCGCCTCGTCGACCAACAGCACCGGTATGCCGTCTTCGATGCGATAGGCACGCCGCAGCCGCGGGTTGTACAGCCGATCGGTGCCGACCAGGAGCAGCGGCCCACGGTCCTGCGGACAGACCAGGATGCTCAGCAGCTTTTCGTCGACCACAAGGCGACGCTAGCCGATGGGCTGCTGGACGCCACCACCGGTCGGGCCGATGAACACGCCCGTGTTGTCCGGGTTCGTCGGATCAGGGGCCATGCCGGGCGGCAGCTGGTTGATACCGGCCGTGAAGCCACCGGGCGTGACCGCGCCCGCGGCCTGCGCCTGAAGCTTGCGCTGGAACGAAACCGTGCTCTTGAGAGCATCGACCAGCGGAGTCTGGTTGGGCCGCTTGTCGAGCGCCTCGGAGAGCGCCCGTCCGTTCGAGTTCGAGGGTTTGAAGCCCTGGGCGCGCAGCACCAGAACTTCGTGGATCAACTGAGAGATCTGGCCGCCACCGGCGCCGGTGTCGTAATCGGCGGCGATGATGGCCAAGGCTTCGTCGGTCGACATCTTGGGCGGGGGTGGCTCATCGGCCCCTGTGGTCGGCACCGCGAACGCGGTGGGCGCGGCTGCGCCGACGAGCAGACCGACGGCCAGTGCGCTGCCCGCTACCGCTCCAGCGACTACACGACGCCACCCATAGCGGTTGCCGTCCGTGTGCACCTCAGATCGCGATGTCATCAATCCTCCAGTCAGTTGCCGCCAGCCGGAGCCTAACAGTGCTCGTGCCCGAGCGCCGGGTCGTGCTGCTCTCGGTCTCCGGCCAATTCGGTGCGGACGGCCGCGGTCAATTTCTTGTACGTACCCGTATCGGTGTCGAGGTACCAGGAGTTACGCCGCGCCGGTTTCGGGATGCCCGCGTCCTGCAGCGGACTCACGAGGGGTCGGTACGACGCACCGAGTTCCATGTCGGCGACCACGTGAACGATGTCCGGCGGATTGCCCACCGGAAGGTCGCCGAGCGAATGCGACAGATCGGCGGTCGGCACACTGCCGCCTGGGCGCAGAGCCAGCGCCGTGACCGCGAGCTGGTGTTCTCCGGCGTCCACCCCGTACGTGACCGACATGTCGACCGCGTCGAGCCGCCCCACCGCGTCGTTGACGGTCGTGGCGTACACCGGGCCACGTTCGGTGCGGATTACCGCGCTGCGGTTGTCGACGAGCCAGTAGTCGCCGTCCTCGTCGCGCCGGAACAGAAACTCCGTCGACACCCACGTGTCGGCAGGCGCGAACACGCCGCGCTTCACCACCGCGGTCGGATCGACCGGGCCACGCGGGTGGGCCAGCAGCACACCGACTTCGTTGGCCGCGGCCCGCCGGACGAAGCCTTGCTCGTCCTCGAGGATCAGATCGTCGTCAGGGTCATACGCGGCCAACTCGACCTGGCCGCCGCCGGGCAGCGGGCGTCCCTTGCTGCCGATCTTGGCGCCCGCCACATTGGCCAACACCGCCTGCCCGTCGGTCGTGGCGAAGAACTCGACGACCTGCGCCGGCTCGAACACGTCGACCACGCGCTTCCACAAGCCGGCCGGCATACCGGACCCGATGAACAACCGCACCGGATGGTTGCCGGTCAACGAGAACGACGGATCGTCGATGACCTCGCGCAGCATCCCCCACGTGTAGGACACCACAGTCACGCCGTATTGCCGGATCTCCTGCAGGAACCGATCCGGCTGCAGTCCTCGCGACAGCGCGATGCGCGAACCGCCGACCACCGCGCCGCCAAGGCTCACCAGCAGACCGGACTGATGATGCAGCGGGGTCAGGCAGTAGACCGTGTCGCCGCGGCCGAGATTGGCCGCCGATGCCGTACCGAACGCCGAAAGCGCCCACCGGTAATTGGTGATCTGCCGAGGCACCAGTTCGCCGCCGATCGCACTGAACGCGACGAACGCCAGGTCGCGAGCCAGGGCCGGGTTGGGCCGGTACCAGCCGGGCAGTTCCACCACGTCGGGGTCGATCTGCTCCATGTCGATCACGTCGGCGTGTTCGGGAAGGTCGAGGTTGCGATTTTCCCCGCCGCCCAACACCAGCACGCGCACGTCGAGCGCCCCGGCGGCGTCCAGATGCCCTGGGTCGGCGATGATTTCGGACACGCCGCCGAGGCGGACGGCCTCGGCGAGGTCGACGTCGGGCGGGATCAACACGGCCACGGCACCCAGCCGCGACAACGCGGCGATCGCGACCAGCGCGCTGGGCCGGGTCTCCATCAAGACACCGACGTGTGCGCCCTGGCGCACCCCCACATCGATGAGACCGCGCACGACGTTGTTGATGCGGCGGTCGACCGCCTCGTAGGTGTGCACGCGTCCGTCGAACAGCAGCGCCTCCCCCTTGGGCGCACTGCGGGCCTGCTCGGACATGATGCGACCCAAGGAGATTCGGGTGTGATCGTTGACCTGGCCGAGGCGGGTCAGGCGGGGCAGCGTGCGAGCGGTCTCGATGACCAGCGTGCGGGCCGACTTGTTGGCCGCCACCAACGCCTCGGCAGCTGACCGGGCGACGCCGAAGGCCATCTCGGTCGCGGCGGTGGCCCCGTGTGTCACGCGCGTGCTGAAGGAGACACCGCCCTCGGGATGATCGTCGGGCTGCGATGCCATCGGCGCGACGCCGTCGGGCATGTCGGCGCTGCCCTCGAGCCACTTCACCCACTGCGCCACCGTCGGCCAGGTCTGACTCGACGCCTTGGAACCCACCACCAGACCGAAATGTCCTGCCCTGATCAGATATTCGTACACGTCGGCCTGCGGGGCGGCCCGTTTGATGCCGCGCACGGCCGCAGGCTGGCCGATATCGTCGACCTCGCCGACGAATGCCAGCACGGGGCAGTCGATGTCGGACAGGGTCACCAGGTCTCCGTGGATGGAGAAGCCGCCGGTCATCATCCGGTTGTGCGAGATGAACTGCTTGAGCAGTTCGGAGATGGCCGGACCGGACCACGCGATCCAGCCTTCGGAGGCCAGGAACCTGCGCTGTTGTTCCCGGGGCAGCAGCGCCTCGCGGTCGTGCAGTTGGCGCAGGAACTCGAGTCGCGACTGCGCGGTCTTGATCGGGTCGAGCATCTGGAATCCGGTGCGGGCCAGCCAGCCGGGGATGTCGATGCGGCTGAACACGTGATCGGCCATGAAGTCGGCAGCACCGGCCGCGACACCGGCGGGCAGGTTCATCGGCAGTGCGGCGAGCGTGTCCACGGGCGAGCCGAACGCGATGATGCTGGCAAGGTCCTTGGACCGCCGGTAGGCGGCGGCCTGATAGGCGAACATGCCGCCCTGCGAGTAGCCGGCGAGATGGACATCGCGCCCGGTGACCTGTTTGACGGTGTCGATGGCTTCCGACAGCGCCACCACGTGATCGGCCAGGTTCCGCCGCATGCCTCCTTCGACCTTGTCGGGCGAACCGAAGTCGATCACCCACGGGTCGACGCCTGCGGCGTGCAGGATGCCGACCGCGCCGTCCTCACGCGTGACGTCCCACATATCGGCCGCCATCATCATCGGGTGGACCATGAGCACCGGCGGGCCGGGGTTCTGCGCACCTGGCCGGGCATCCGGTGGGAAGTACCGGCGCAGCCGGTACATGGGCACGCTCTGGATGATCTGGAACGGCGACGGCACCGCACCCGTTTCCAGACCGCCGTAGCGCAGAACCTCCAGACCGTTCTGCGCAGTCGCCAGCAACCGCTCAACCGGCTTGGTCACTGCCGAGAAATCCACCAAAGCTTGCTCCCCTGCTCATGGCCCTCGTGGTGGCGCACCAATCCCCCGATTGACGTGGTCATGATGGCACAAGGCCGGCCGGAGCCTGCAGGTAATGACCCTCCGATGCTCAGACGCCGGCTTCGGCGAAGGTGGCTCCGAGCGACTGACGCCCGAATACCTGCTGCCCGGCACGCCATAACGCCATGCCGACCTGGCTGCGCGCCGCGCCGGAATCGATCCGCCGCAGTGATGCGGTCAGCGGTTGACCAACCTCGATCACGGCGGCGGGCAAGCCCAAGACTGCCGCCGGATTGACCGACACCAGATCGATGGCAGCAGACAAGGGCGCTGCACCACCCGATGCGAGGGCAAGCGGTGCCGCCAGCAACGACGACGGCAGATAGTCCGAGCACAACACGTCACACACCCCGGCGGCCACCGCGTCGGATGCCAGCACGTTGCCGGACGACGTCGATCGGCCCCGGATCGCGTTGGGGGCGCCCAACACCACGTTCATGCCGAGATCCGCGGCCCGTCGGGCAGCTTCGATGGTCAGTGGGAACTCGGCGACCCGCGCGCCGAGCTCGAACGCCTCGTCGATGTGTTCGGGTGTGCGGTCGTCGTGGCTCGCGAGCGCGATTCCCCGGGCAATCGCAAGCGCCGCAACTTCTTTGCGGCGTTCGGCGATCTGGCTCAACCGGCCTGGATCGACCGTGAAGACGGCCTCGACCTCGGCCTCGGTGACGCCCCAGTCCTGCGCGTAGAAGGCGCGGGTCTCGGCGAGGGTGGCGAATCGGCTGCGCTGCGCGGAGGTTTCGATCATCGAGATCAATGCGACCCGGCTCGATGCGCTCAACACCGCGGTGAGCGCATCGAGCGACCGATCGTCGGTGAGCTCGACCCTGGCGTGGATGCGCCAGTCGCAAGCCAGATGAGGCGCGAGCTCCTCGACCACGGCGGCCAGTACCGCGGCATCGGCGATTTCGATGCCCTTGCGCGGTGAGTCTTCGCACCGGGCCGCGACGCACACCGTGCCGATTCCGGCCGCCGCGCATTCGGCGTCCAGCACGCTGATGACGGCCTCGTGGTCGAGCGATACCGTCGCGCGCGGTCTGCGGCGCTGCACGAGGTTGTCCAGATGCAGATCCACCCCGGCGGGCACCAGGTACATGTCGCCGGGCCTGCCCTGGCCGCCGAGCTCCGAAATCTCGGTGACGCGGCCGTCGTCGAGCACCACAGCCGCGTTGCCGATGATCGGCCGGCCACCGCCGGGAACCAACGTCACACCCTCGATCACGGTTTGCGCCATTCGATCCGTCCTCTCCGTAGTTCTCCGGTCGCGGTGGCGAGCGATGCCAACGCACTGTCTGGTCTGCCCGTCGCCAGGACCGCGGCACCGCCCTCGATGGCCCCCTGGATCCAGGCGGTCACACTGGTCGGATCCGCCGCCGCTTCCGGCTCGTCGAGCACGACGAACGGACGCCCGGCGATGAGCGCTGCGGCGAGCGCGACGGTGTGCCGTTCGGCCGGTCGTAGCCTGCCGACAGGTGTGGGCGCGAGCCGCTGCGCTCGCAGCCGCGTGAGCGCTCCCAATGCGGACGTGTGATCACAGCGCGCGGCGCGGGCGACGGCCGCGGCGGAAGGCAATTGCGGAGCCGCGGCGAGCGGGCCGTTGAACGATGCGATGTGACGGTCGCGCAGCCACGCCACTGTCCGTGGGTCGGCGCCGATCAGGTCGATCTCATCGGCGACGCCCAACCGGAAGGTGACACGTCCCGCATCCGGCCGATATACGCCCGTCAGGCATCGGACCAAGGTGGACTTGCCGGAATCCGGTGCGCCGGTGATCAGCGTCAAGGTTCCGGCGGGCACCGTCAATTGCACGGGACCGAGTCCGATGTCGTCGCCGAAGCGCTTCGCGAGCTCGCTGACGACGATTGCGCCGCTTGTCATATCAACCTCGAGGACACGAGCAGTTGCGTGTAGGGGTGGCCCGGATCTTCGAGTACCTGCTCGGCGATGCCGTGTTCGACTATCCGGCCGTGATGGAGAACCACGATGCGCGAGGCGAGAATCCGCACCGCCGCGAGATCATGGGATACCACGATCGTGGCCGACGAGAGATTCTCGGTGACCCGGCCGACCACTTCGAGTAGATCGGCCTGCACCGACGGATCGAGTCCCGTGGTCGGTTCGTCCAGCAGCAGCACCTGGGGTGGGTCGACCAGTGCGCGCGCCAGTTGCACTCGCTGCTGCATGCCGCCGGAGAACGTCATGAGCGCATCGGTATGACGCTCGGGCCGCAGGCCGAGTTCCCCGAGCAGTTCCGCGACCCGTTCGTGAATGTCCGCGAATTGTCTTGCACCGGAGGACAATAGACGTTCAGCCACATTGGACTCCGCGGCCAGCCGCGGGTACAGGCCCGCCGCCAGGGCGTTCTGGTGGACCATCAGCACCGCCGACCGGTCGATGGGATCGTCGCCGACGAGGATCGAGCCGTGCGCGGGGGTCAGATCGAGGTGCAGGCACCGCAACAGCGTGGTCTTGCCGGAACCGGATTCACCGACGATGCCGAGCACTTCGTTGGGTCCGACATCGAACGACGCGTCGTGGACGGCGACGACCGAGCCGCATACCGAGCAGCGGTTGGTACCCGCAGCCTCGCCGGTCGAATCGACGCACCGGTCACACCCCGGTCCGAAGCGGTGCGACAGTCCGCGCACCGACAGCACGGGGTCAGGTGGTGCGAGTGCCCGCTCGCTGTCCCGCTCGGCGATTGCCGTGGCCGTCACCGGCTTTCACCGCTCGATCGCACGCGGCAGGCATCGACATCGCTGCACTGCCACACCAGAGCGGCGTTCGTGCCACCGGTGGGCACCCGATACGACGCCGTGCTGCCGCACCGGCTGCAGGGCCCGTCTGCCCGCTCGCCCTCGAGCGGGCAGTCGTCGAACGCCAACGGCCGCACCGAGGTATACGGCGGCAGTGCGGTGAGGCGGGCCCGGCGGCCCGCGCCCAGCAGGATGGGGTACGGACGCTGGTTGAGCCGCAGCACGTCGTGGCGGGGTATCGGGCTCGGGCTCATCAATCGTGAATCTCCAATCAGCACTGGATGATCGGCACCGGTTCGCGGCCCGCCCAGCCGCGTCTGATCGTCGTACAGATCGAGCCAGGCCGGTGTGTAATCGCCTTCGGCGTGATGATGCTTGGCAGTCAATTCGTCGGGCACCACCCGGCGCAGTGGTTCGGGGTGGGGCACCTGCAGCACGAGCACCTGGTCGCCGCGCAGCTCGACCTCCGGTATGCGGTGACGACTCTGGACGATCGTGGCTTGCGCGGTATCGGTGGTGGCCGCGCACGCCGCCGACTCGGCGATGAGGCTGCGCATCGCCGTGGCATTGACCGAATGGTCATCGCCCTGGTCGATCACCTTCACCACATCGGTGGGGCCCACCAGCGACAGGGTCACCTGCAGGCCACCACTGCCCCAGCCGCGGGCCACCGGCATTTCCCGCGATGCGAAGGGCACCTGCCAACCCGGGATGGCCAGCGCCTTGAGGATCGCGCGCCGCACATTGCGTTTGGTGTCTTCGTCGAGGTAGGCGTAGGCCTGCGGCCTGCCGTGCTCTGCGGCCAGTTCAGCCACCGTCTGCGGGCGGTTCATGGGGTCTCCTTGGCGGCGGCCTGGGCCAGGTAGGCGGTGAATCCCGCGTAGTGCGGCAGCCGCAGATGTTCGACGAATCCCGCCGTCGCCGATCCGTCGGTCGCAGCGAGCAAGGTCTGCTCGTCGAGTACCAACTGCTCGCGCAGCTCCTTGTCCGCTTGCATCGCCGCGTCGAGCAGAGCCAACGAGATAGCGCGTCGTTCAACGGTTCCCAGCGTGGCGCCCCACCCCATGGCCAGGGCGGGCCGTCCGTCGACGTCGGTGTCGAGGACGACCTCGACTTCGGTGATCGGAACCTCGGCGACCACACATCCGATGCCGGTGCGTGGATGCGGCATCCGGATACCTGCCGCCCCGACGGTGAGTTCGACGAGAACGGCTTCCTGGCGCCTGCCGAGGACTATCGCCGCCATCGCCACCAGTGCTCCGGTCTCGCCGCGCGCCAGCATCGACAGCAGTGCCGCACGCGTGTACGGCGCAACGAGCACGCTCGCAGCCGGATCGGGACTGTGCCCGTCCTCGGTGGGCGTGACCATCGCGACGCCGCCGATCAGGTCGCGAACCCGTGGCGTCGACCGGCGATCCGGCGCTTCCGCGTCGGCACACCGCACCTCGGTCGGTTCATGGGACACCGGCTCGGATTCGGACCAGGTGAGTTGCCGGGGCAGCAGATCCGGCGCGAAGCCGAGCCATTGTCCGCCGGGCACCTGAGGGTATGCCGAGGACACCCGCCGAACCAGTGCGACGTCGGCCGCGTCGACCGTGCCCGAATCGGCATGCGGCTGCGTGGCGGCCCATACGCGCAGCATCGATACCGCATGCGCGGTATCGCCACGTGACTGGTTCAGCGCGCGCAGTGCGACGGCGGGCTCCCACAAACCGGCCTCGGCGCACACCTGTTCGGCCAGCACCGACAGATTGACCGCGGCTTGCGGTTGCGGTGCCGCCGCGATCGCGCGGGCAGCTTCCAGTGCTGGATTTTCGTGCATGCTGGCATACATCAGGCGGCCACCGCCTTCAGGGATACGCTGCGCGGCAGCGCGATCAGACATTCGCCGTCGACGATGAACACGTCCACGCCGCGGGGCGGCGCGGCATTCGCGGCCGCCAATGCGTGGACGGCCACTGCGTCCAGCGCGATGTGAGCGGTCGTCGTCGCGGCGATGCCGGGCCCGCTCAACCCCACGGGTGCGGGCTCACCGCTGGCCGCGACCACCAGTGTCGCCCCGTTTTCCGGTGTCAGGCGGCTGCCACGGCGGGCCCGCGATATCGCGTCGGCGGCGGGGCCGTGCACCAGCACCCAGTCGGAATCCTCGACATCGCCCGCCGCCGCACCACACGTGCCTGCCACGGTCGTCGTGATGTCGTACGCGGCGGAGCTGCCGGTCACGCCGAGCGTCAGCCCGCGGTCGAGAAGAGCGAGAAGAACTGCTGCGGCACAGTCGAGTTCGGCCACGGTGCTGATTCCCGGACGGATGGGCAGCTCGACCGGCGTCCCGGGCGCACACATCGCACGCATGCAGGCCAGAAAGACCGACCGGCTGTCGTGCACCGGATCCCACCTCATGAGTTGTCCAGTCCGGTGGCGGCGACGAGCCTGGCCCGGTCTGCTGCTCGCGTCGCTCGGTCGTGTTCGGCAGCCACACACAACTGCTTCACCCGATCAGCCAGCGGACCGCCCCGGTGCGATTCGGCGTCGCATACCGCGGCCGCGACCGCGCCCGTCAGGTCGTAGCCGGCGCGGATGCCGTCGCCGCGCGTGCCACCCAGCTCGACGGTGCACCGGGTGAGGGCGACGTGGCCGAGAACGACCGTCGTCTCAGCGCAGCCCGGCACCGCGACGCGGACGGGTGTGCTGATCGATTCCGGGCCTGCCGTCACCGAAATGTCGACGCCGGTGGCCAGTATGGCGTCGGCAAGCTCCTCCAACTCGGCGGCGTCCGCACCCGCGAGGGCCTCATAGCGCTGTTCGGCTGTCACAGCAGATCCACCGTGAACTGCACCCGCTCGCCGCGGAATCGGTGTTCCACGACCGCGACCAGGGCGCCGCTCTGATCGACGTTCAGCCCGCGCATCTCCAGCAGGGGCGCGCCGACACGCACCTGAAGCTGCTCGGCCTCGAACGGTTCGGCGAGGCCCGCCGCGAACGTCCGGTACGCGCGTTGCATCCGCACGCCGTGGCGTTCCAGCAGAAAGTCGAACAGCGACGTATCGCCGGCCCACTGCGCCACCAGATCCGGGAACCGGTCGGTGTGGATCGAGGTCACCGACACCGACCACGGTTCGTCGTCGACGAGCCGCAACGTGCGGCACACGAGCACGCCACCGGTGGTGTCGAGTTCGGCTTGTAATTCCGGTGTCTCGACGATGTCGGCCGACAACAGCCGGATACTCACCTGATGTCCGAGCTCGCGCATGCTGCGGGTGAAGCTCGCGTCCCGCCCCGCCGAGACGTCATATCGGACCCGCGGCGCGGCGACGAAGGAACCCTTGCCGTGGACGGTTTCGATCAGGCCGCGGTGGCTGAGTTCCTCGAGCGCACGCCGCACGGTGAGGCGATTGACGTCGAACTGCCGCGACAACTCCGCCTCGCTCGGAAGCCGGTCGCCCGGGCGGGCCTCCTCGGCCAACCGTGCTTCGAGAAGATCGCTGAGCTGACGGTAGATCGGCCGATCGGCGTAGCGATTGATCATCTCCAGATCGTGACTCATCTTCCCCACCTCTCCCCCGAGACTTTCCCGAGAACACGCCGACGGATCGCCGCGGAAACCCGTTCGAACACCACGACGACACCGAGGATCGCCAGGATGATGGTCAGGGCCTCGTCGTAACGCAGCAGCGTCATCGACGTCGCGAGCTCGATGCCGATGCCGCCGGCTCCGACAAGGCCGAGCACCACCGACGACCGCGCCGACGATTCCAGCGCGAACATCGACGTCGTGACGAAGGACGGCAGGCACGCCGGGATCACCCCGCCGAGCAGCACCCCGATGTGTGACGCCCCCAGGGCGCGCAGCCCCTCGATACGCCCGGGGTCGATGTCTTCGATGCTCTCGGCGAAGAACCGACCGCAGAAGCCCATAACGTCGACCGCGATCGCCAGCACGCCGGCCTCCGGGCCGAGACCGACCGCGATCACGAAGATCAGTCCCCACACGAGATCGGGGATCGTGCGGCTCACGGTGATGACGCCGCGGCTGGCGGCGTACAACGACCAGTGCGGTGTGGTGTTGCGGGCCGCAAGCACCGCGAGCGGCAGGCTGAGCACAACCCCGATAATGGTTCCCAGCAATGCCATCTCGACCGTGACCAGCAGGGCCTTGAGGATCGGGCCGATTCGGTGGGCGTCCGGCGGGACCGCGTCCTGCGCGAACTCACCGAGCCGGAACATCCCGGTCAGCAGCGAGTCCGGCCGTACGGTGGCACCTTGGGTCCATCCGTGCACCAACAGTCCCCCGACGACCAGCACGATGACGAGCGTCATCAGGCTGGGGCGGCGCACCCGTGGCGGCTGCGTGGACGGGCTCGGCGTCCGGGTTGCGGTGGGTGTCACGAAACCGCCTCGGCGAAGACTGGATTCAGTTGTGCGGCGTCACACTCGGCTGCCGGACGGTCGAACTCCACCACACCGTTGCGCAGTCCGACCACCCGGTCGGCATAGCGCAGGGCGAGGTCGATCTGATGCAGGGCCATGATGACGGTGACATCGCGTTCGGCGGCGATCGAGCGCATCAATTCCATGACCGCTTGGGCGGACGCCGGGTCGAGGCTGGCCACCGGTTCGTCGGCGAGAATGAGACCGGGCCGCTGCATGAGCATGCGGGCGATGGCCACGCGCTGCTGCTGGCCGCCGGAAAGCGTATCGACCCGGCGATCGGCGAAAGCACTCAGCCCAACGCGCTCAAGCGAACTCATCGCCTCGGCCCGGACGTCACGGGGGCTCGTCAGCGGCCAGGCGCAACGCGTGCCACGGTGCCCCATCGCGCCGTGGACGACGTTGTGGAAGGCGCTGAGCCGCGGGATGAGATGGAAGCGCTGGAACACGAAGCCGACGTCACGCCGGACCGCGCGCAGCTTGCCACGCGACAGCGCTGTCACGTCGGTGCCGTCGATGACGACGGCACCGTCCGTCGGTTCGATCAGGCGCACCAGGCACCGCAACAAGGTCGACTTGCCCGCGCCGTTGGTGCCGATCAACGCGACCGTTTGGCCCTGCGGCACCTTGAGGTTCACTCCGCGCAGGGCTTCGGCTCCGCCGCGCCCGTAGCGGACCCGCAGGTTGGCCACGTCGAGTGCGGTGGCGCCTGCGGTCACGGTGTCGGTGTCGGATAGTGCGGTGCCCGCGCCCATGTCAGTCGCCCAGGAATTCGGAGAAGTCGTCCACGCCGACCGCGCGGTACATCGACCGCACCTCGTCGTAGTCGGTATCGGTGACCGAAACCAGTTTGGCGTTCTCGTACTTGGCGTTGTCCTTGCCTTCGAGCATCGCCGGCAGCAGGGTGTCGAAGTGCTCGTTGAACGTGTCACGAATCGTCGTGACGGTCTGTTCGTCCAGTCCTTCGCGACCCATCAGGAGATCCGGTGGCAGCGTGGGGCCTTCGGCGAGCATCCGGTACTGCGCCGGGTCGTCGGTGCCCATGAATTCCTCGTAGTCGTGGTAGCCGATGCCGACCGCGGCGACGTCGCCGCGTTTGAGCGATTCGTGCACGGCGTCGCCGACTGTGAGTACCTCGAGGTCGGACGTCGGCTGGATTCCCGCGTCGACCAGCATCTGCGATGGTCCGAGGTGACCGCTCGTCGAGCCGACGTCGGACATGGCGACTTTCTTTCCGCGCAGCTGCCCGAGTTCGGTGATCCCGCTGTCGGCCTTGGTGTAGATGCATGAGTGGTAGCCGTCGCGTTCGATCGCGACGATCGGCTGGGCGCCGGTGCGCTCGTGGATGACCACGTATTCGGCAGGCCCGGTGAACACGACGTCGACGCGGTCGGCCTCCAACGCGGCCGCCGCGGCCGTCCGGTCGTTGACCGCGAAGAACTCGAGATTCAGCCCGGACTGCTTTTCGAACTCCTTCTCGAAGGCGCCGAACTCCCGTTGGAGTTCCTCAAGGCCCTGAAGATCGGTCACGGCCATCCGGACGGTGCCGGGCTGCGCCGAGTCCGACGACGGACTGCTACAGCCGACCGTGAGCGCTGCCGCCGACAACAGCGCCACCGCACCTGTGACCATCTTGCGTGCAGACATCGGGCTTCCCATCTCTCATGCCGCCATTTGGTGTCTACATGTCTAGATAAGCATGACGAACTGCAAGTAAACGCAGACCGACGCCTACCGCAACCTCTCGTAGCGGACGTGCGGCGCGTCCGCCCCGCCGCCCGGGCGGCCTGTTGGCGGTCACATCTCGGCTGACGATAGGGTCGGCTGGCGATGGCACACCTGCTCGGGGGCGAAGCCCTGCATCTGGAGTACCCCACAGGGGTGGTTTTCGATTCGGTCACCGTCGGCGTCAGTGAAGGCGACCGAATCGGCATCGTCGGGCGCAACGGTGACGGGAAATCGACGCTGCTCGGTCTACTGACCGGCCGCATCGCGCCGCACTCCGGCCGGGTCACGCGCCGTGGCGGGCTGCGAGTCGGCTCGCTCGACCAGACCGACACCCTCGATTCGGCCAAGACCGTGGGCTGGTCGCTCGTCGGCGATCGGGCCGAACACGAATGGGCCGGCGACCCAAGGGTGCGCGACGTGATCGGCGGGCTCGTGGCCGACATCCCGTTCGAGACACTCGTCGGAACCCTCTCGGGCGGACAGCGGCGCCGTGTGCAGCTGGCCGCGCTGTTGATCGGCGACTGGGATGTGGTCGCGCTCGACGAACCCACCAACCACCTTGACATTCAAGGCATCACCTGGCTCGCAGGCCATCTCAAGCAGCGCTGGGCGCGAAGCGCAGGCGGACTCTTGCTGATCACCCACGACCGCTGGTTCCTCGACGAGGTGGCCACCGCCACGTGGGAGGTGCACGACCGGATCGTCGAGCCCTTCGAGGGCGGCTACGCCGCCTACGTGCTGCAGCGCGTCGAGCGTGACCGCCAGGCCGCCGCCGCGGAAGCCAAGCGGCAGAACCTGATGCGCAAGGAACTGGCGTGGCTGCGCCGGGGCGCACCTGCACGGACCTCCAAGCCGAAGTTCCGGATCGACGCCGCCAATGCACTGATCTCCGACGTTCCCCCGCTGCGCAACTCCGTCGAGCTGTCGAGGGCCGCCATGGCTCGCCTCGGCAAGGACGTCATCGATCTGCTCGACGTCTCGGTCGCCTATGACGGTCGAGAAGTATTGCGCGACATCGAATGGCGCATCGCCCCCGGTGAGCGAACCGGCATCCTCGGCGCCAACGGGGCGGGCAAATCGACGCTGCTCGGATTGATCTCCGGGACGGTGGCGCCCACGGCCGGCCGGGTGAAACGCGGCAAGACGGTGCGGCTGGCGATCCTGGACCAGCAGTCGCGCGAGCTCGATACGGTCGCCGGCGACATGGTGCGCGAGGTCGTGGGCCGGCTGCAGACCAGCTACCAGATCGACGGCAAGGAGCTCACGCCGGCTCAGCTGCTTGAGCGGTTGGGTTTTGCGCGCGAGCAACTCTCGGCGCGTGTCGGCGAACTGTCGGGCGGTCAGCGGCGGCGCCTGCAGCTCATGCTCGTGTTGCTGTCCGAACCCAACGTTCTGGTGCTCGACGAGCCGACCAACGACGTGGACACCGACATGCTGACCGCGACCGAGGATCTGCTCGATTCGTGGCCGGGCACGCTGATCGTGGTGTCCCATGACCGGTATCTGCTCGAACGGGTCACCGATCAGCAGTACGCGATCCTCGACGGGCGCCTTCGCCATCTCCCCGGCGGGGTCGACGAGTACCTGCGGTTGTCGGCGCAGCGGTCGAGCGCGCCCGCCGACCGTACGGAAGCGGCTCCCGCGCAAGGGCTCTCCGGAGCCGAGCTCCGCGGCATCGAGAAGGAGATCGCGTCCATCGACCGGTCGTTGGCCAAGCTCTCCGACCGGATCGCCGCCAAGCACGACGAGCTCGCCGCACATGACCAGTCCGATCACGTGGGCCTCGGCCGGCTCACCGGGGAGCTGCGTGAGCTCGAGAAGCAGGTGGCCGAGTTCGAGGCTCGCTGGCTCGAGCTGTCCGAGCAGCTGGAGTAGC
>NZ_JBONDW010000038.1:0-30944 GCF_054919535.1 Mycobacterium venezuelense | reverse complement strand
TGGCCAACACACCGCAATGCGTCGGCATTTCGCGCACGTTCGCGGGCCGGTAGGGTGACGTTCGGGCGCGCAGGACCGCCCGACGTCCGCTCGAAGAGGCTCAGCCTCCCTGCTGGTTAGTTGCTTGTGACCGACCTCTTCTCAGCCCGATTCGCGGACGCGGGCACATGAGAGGAGGCCGTGATGGCCAGCACCCTGCCCAACAATCCGTCCCTCGACCGTCTGCGCGACGAGTCCCGCAAGCTGCAACGTGGCGTCATCGCAGGCGATCCCAGTGCAACTGAACTCGTCCACCGTCATCACCCGCGGCCCGACATTGCGGTCGCGAAGGACCGCTTCCCACTTCACGATGCTCAGTTGACCGTCGCCCGGGCCTACGGATTCACCGGCTGGCCCGCGCTCGTGCATTATCTGGAGATCACTGGCGAGATCAGTGTCGACCCGAGCGCGCTCGACGAAGAGTCGCTCGATCCGCCGGATCGGTTCTGTGCGTGGGCGTCGTTGCGCTATAACGAAACCGACGCGCCACCCCGTTGGCGGGCCGCCGCCGAGTTGTTGGCCGCCGAGCCCGGCGTGGTCGACCGGCACGTGTGGGCG
Source organism: Mycobacterium venezuelense (assembly GCF_054919535.1). Classification (NCBI taxonomy): domain Bacteria; kingdom Bacillati; phylum Actinomycetota; class Actinomycetes; order Mycobacteriales; family Mycobacteriaceae; genus Mycobacterium; species Mycobacterium venezuelense. The sequence continues at coordinate 30,347 of NZ_JBONDW010000038.1, read as the reverse complement.
GCCGCCTCGGCGGCCGACGCCGACGCGCTTGCCCGGCATCTCGATGCGCGCCCCGAGTTGGCCGACACCGGCGGCGGCCCGTTCGGCTGGGTTCCGCTGATGTATCTGAGTTACACACGGGCACCAGTGGATCGGGGCCGCGACGACGTGCTGGCGGCAGCACGCCTGCTGCTCGACGCCGGCGCCGACCCGAACGCCGGATACCTTTGGTGCGGCATGTCGACACCGTTCACGGTGCTGACCGGGGTCTTCGGCGAAGGAGAACAGGGGCCACGTCGGCAGCCACGGCACCCCTTCGCCACCGGGTTGGCGACGCTACTGCTGGAACGCGGCGCACATCCGGTCGACCAGCAGACGCTCTACAACCGGATGTTCCGCCCGGATGACTCGCACCTCGAATTGCTGTTCGCACACGGCCTCACCCACGCCGGGCCGAGCCCATGGGAACGTCGCTTGGGCGAGGCGATGGAGACCCGCGCCCAGATGTGGCAGCGCCAAATCGACTGGGCCGCAACGCACGGCTTCACTGACCGGCTCGATCTTCTCGCCAGGCACGGAATCGATGTCGCCGAAGTGCACGTCGCCGCAATGGAGTTTCCGGACGACCCGAATGCCAGGGACGCGGACGGCGCGACGCCACTGCACACCGCCGCTTGGGCGGGAGACCTGGAGACGGTCCAGCGCCTGCTCGATGCGGGGGCCGATCCGTCGATCACCGACTCACGGTTCGAAAGCACACCACTGGGCTGGGCCGAGCACGCCTACCAGACCGAGGCCGCCGACCTGCTTCGTAAGTACACACACGAAAACCAGCAGGGCGGCGCCTAGCGGTTTTCGACGCGACTAGCTCGTGACCGCAGGCGTGGCAGGCGCCCGAAGCAGCCGCTGCGTGCAGTCCAGCAGCACGCGGTGCAGGTCTTCGTCGTTGACGTCGTTGAGCTCGGGGTCGGTGGCACTGCCGTAGACACCCGACATGAGCATCGACATCACGATCCGGCTCGCGGTGTCCGGGTCGGGCCCGAGCAGGATCGCGGTGAGCCGTTCGATGGTGGACTGCAGCTCGGCCCGGGTGTGGACGAGGCTGTCGATGACGGGATCACCGTGGAAGATCGCGGTGACGCGGCGGTGCCGCACGGAAAGCTCCACCATGCCGCTCACCGCGGCCTCGCGCCGGGCCTCGGGGGTGGACATCGCTTCGGCGATCCGGACCAGACGGATCATGTCGTCGAAGACCGGCTGCACGACGGCCAGCACGATGTCGTCCTTGGAGTGGAACTGGTAGTAGACCGCCGCCTTGCTGACGCCGAGCCGGTCGGCGATCATCTGCAACGACGTTCCGTTCACACCATGCTCAGCAAACAGGCCGAGCGCTGCTTCGAGCACCCGCTCGCGCGCAAACCCGCGCGGCGACACCGTCTTCGCCACACCTGTCCCTTCGTCGCGCTGAGCGTACCCAAGCGCGGGCTAGATCACACCGTCAATTTACCGAGCGACTTGATCGCAGTTAGCCGACTGTATAGGTTTCATTTGACATCCGGCAAGGACATCTGCGGGGAGGAGCCACCGTTGCCATATTCGTGCGTTGCGAGCCCCGCCGCAGCTCCGCAGCTCGATGAATACCTGCTCAGAGCCGCTGAATCCGGCATCCGTCAGGCCGTCTTCCTGGCGTCCGATCTCGACCCTAGACCTTACGTACTCCCGTGGCCGACCGGCACGACCGTCTACGTCGTGGACGAGCCGGCGATTCTCGACGTCAAGACCGAGGCACTGGCGGACGCACGCCCGACGGCAACGGTACGCCCGGTCGCCGCCGATCTCGGCCGGGACTGGACGACGCCGTTGATGCGCGCCGGCTACCGCGCCGACCAGGCGACGATCTGGAGCGTCGAGGGTCTGCTGCCCTACCTCCCCTTCGACGAACAGCGGCGAATGGTCGTCGACATCACCGCGCTCAGCGCCGCGGGCAGCAGGCTCGTCACCGAGATCTCGGCCAACCCGTTCCCGAGCATGGCGCAGTGCGGCGCGGATAAGGATTGGCGGGATTTCGCCGACGCCGACATGATCGTGAAGTGGCAGTGGCGCTTCGCAGCCGGCCAGTACGTGACTGCACACCTCCCATCCGAAAGGCCCACGAGCGAACATGAGGCTGTTGAAGCGGTTCTGGATTCCGTTGCTCATTACGGTGGTGGTGGTAGTCGGAGCGTTCACCGTCATGCGGGTACGCACCTTCTTCGGCGCCGGGGACGGGACCGGGATCGCCAGCGCGAAGGTCGATGACACCAAGCCGTTCGATCCCAAGGTCGTGGTCTATGAGATCTACGGCGAGCCGGGCGCGATCGCGGACGTGAACTATCTCGACCTCGACGCGCAGCCTCAGCGGATCGACGGGGTCGCACTGCCCTGGTCGCTGCGGCTGGAATCGACCGCTCCTTCGGTCTTTCCGAACATCGTCGCGCAGGGCAACGGCAGTTCGATCAGCTGCCGCATCACGGTCGATGACGAGCTCAAGGACGAGAGAACCTCCAACGGCGTGAACGCCCAGACCTTCTGCTTGGTGAAATCTGCATGAGCAACCACGACGCTCCCACTGACTCCTTCGCGACGCCCGGCGCCAAGCACAGCAAGCACGGCGGTATCGCCAAGCTGATCCGCACTTTCGCGATTCCGATCATCCTGATCTGGGTCGCCATCGTCGCGTTCCTCAATGTGAGCGTTCCCCAGCTCGAAGAGGTGGGCAAGCTACGGACGGTGTCGATGACGCCGGACGACGCGCCGTCGATGATCGCGATGAAGCGCGTCGGCGAGGTGTTCGAGGAATTCAAGTCCAACAGCTCGGTGATGATCGTGCTCGAGGGCGAACAACCCCTTGGCGACGACGCACACAAGTTCTACGACGAGATCATCGACAAGCTCGAGGCCGACAAGAAGCACGTCGAGCATGTCCAGGACTTCTGGGGCGACCCCCTGACCGCATCCGGTGCCCAGAGCTCGGACGGCAAAGCGTCGTACGTGCAGGTCTATACCGCGGGCAACCAGGGCGAGGCACTGGCCAACGAGTCCGTCGAAGCCGTGATGGACATCGTCAACAGTGTGCAGGCACCCCCGGGCGTGAAGGCCTACGTGACGGGCCCGGCCGCGATGTCAGCCGATCAGCAGATCGCCGGCGACCGCAGTATGCGCATGATCGAGGCGCTGACCTTCACGGTCATCATCATCATGCTGCTGATGGTCTATCGCTCCATCATCACGGTGATTCTGTCGCTCGTCATGGTGGTGTTCAGCTTGACCGCGGCGCGCGGCGTGGTGGCGTTCCTGGGCTACTACGAGATCATCGGGCTGTCGACATTCGCCACGAACCTGTTGGTGACGCTGGCGATCGCCGCCGCCACCGACTACGCGATCTTCCTGATAGGTCGTTATCAAGAGGCCCGCGGTGCCGGTGAAGACCGAGAACAGGCCTATTACACGATGTTTCACAGCACCGCTCACGTGGTGCTGGGCTCGGGTCTGACAATCGCCGGCGCCACGTTGTGCCTGCACTTCACCCGGCTGCCGTACTTCCAGACCCTGGGCATTCCGCTCGCGATCGGCATGACGGTCGTCGTCTTCACCGCCCTCGCGGTGGGGCCTGCGATCATCACGGTGGCGAGCCGGTTCGGCAAGGTGCTCGAGCCCAAGCGCGCCATGCGTACCCGTGGCTGGCGCAAAGTCGGTGCGGCAGTTGTGCGTTGGCCCGGACCGATCCTGATCGGGGCGACCGCTATTTCCCTCATCGGTCTGCTCACCTTGCCGGGGTACCGGACCAACTACAACGACCGCCATTACCTGCCACAAGATCTGCCGGCGAACTCGGGTTACGCGGCCGCCGACCGGCACTTCTCGCCGGCGCGCATGAACCCCGAACTGCTGCTGATCGAGACCGACCACGACCTGCGGAACTCGGCCGACTTCCTCGTCATCGAGCGCATTGCCAAACGCGTGGTCGGGGTGCCCGGAATTTCTCGGGTGCAGGCCATCACCCGCCCGCAGGGAACGCCGATCGAGCACACCTCGATCCCGTTCAACATCAGCATGCAGGGCACCACGCAGACGATGAACCAGAAGTACATGCAGGATCGCATGGCCGACATGCTGGTTCAGGCCGATTCGATGCAGGTCACGATCGACACGATGACCAAGATGATCGCGCTCATGGAACAGATGCAGGTCACCATGAACAGCATGGTCGGCAAGATGCACGACATGGTGGTTGATATTCGCGAATTGCGCGACCATATATCGGATTTCGACGATTTCTTCCGACCGATTCGTAACTATCTGTACTGGGAACCGCACTGCTACAACATCCCGATGTGTTACGCGATGCGGTCGGTCTTCGATGCGCTCGACGGGGTCGACACCATGACCGCCGACTTCGAGCAGATCCTCCCCGACATGGATCGCATGAACGCGTTGATACCGCAGATGCTCGCGACCATGCCGCCCATGATCGCGACGATGAAGACCATGAAGACCATGATGCTGACGATGCAGGCCACCAACGGTGGTTTGCAGGATCAGATGGCGGCGATGCAGGAGAACTCCACCGCCATGGGCGAGGCGTTCGACAAGGCCAAGAACGACGACTCGTTCTACCTGCCGCCGGAGACGTTCGAGAACCCAGAGTTCAAGCGCGGCATGAAGATGTTCCTGTCCCCCGACGGACATTCGGTGCGGTTCATCATCAGCCACGAGGGTGATCCGATGAGCCCCGAAGGCATCAAGCACATCGACGCGATCAAGTTGGCCGCCAAGGAAGCCATCAAGGGCACGCCTCTGGAAGGCTCCAAGATCTACCTCGGCGGTACCGCGGCCACGTTCAAGGACATGCAGGAAGGCGCGAACTACGACCTGCTCATCGCCGGAATCGCTTCGCTGTGCCTGATTTTCATCATCATGCTGATCATCACCCGCAGCGTCGTCGCTGCCGCGGTGATCGTCGGCACCGTTGTGATCTCGCTCGGTAGCGCCTTCGGTCTGTCCGTGCTGATCTGGCAGCACTTCCTCGGGCTCGAGTTGCACTGGATGGTGCTGGCGATGTCGGTCATCGTGTTGTTGGCCGTCGGTGCGGACTACAACCTGCTATTGGTATCCCGCCTCAAAGAGGAGATACACGCGGGCCTCAACACCGGCATGATCCGCGCGATGGGTGGCAGTGGTTCGGTGGTGACGGCCGCCGGTCTGGTGTTCGCGTTCACGATGATGTCGATGGCGGTCAGCGAACTGGCGATCATCGGTCAGGTCGGTACCACGATCGGCCTGGGATTGCTGTTCGACACCCTGGTCATCCGATCCTTCATGACGCCGTCGATCGCGGCACTGCTGGGCAAGTGGTTCTGGTGGCCGCAGATGGTCCGTCAGCGGCCGAAGCCGCAGCCGTGGCCCAAACCCGTTCAGAAGGATCCGCAGGACGCGCTCACCTGACGAGCGCTACCGCGAAGCCGTCCCAGCCCTTGGCGCCGACCGTTTGAATGGCCGCGGCGTCGAGGCGGGGATGGTTTCCCATGAGTTCCAGCATGTCGTGCACCGCGAGAGCCTGTGGGTCGTCGGCGGCCGGCTCGAGCACGCGGCCGAACCGGGTCACGTTGTCCACCACGATGACTGAGCCGGGCCGGCCCAGCTTGATGGCCCATTCGACGTAGGGGACGTTGTTCTCCTTGTCGGCGTCGATGAAGAAGAAGTCGAACACATCGCCGCGCTCGGCCAGACCTGGAAGGTTGTCCAACGCGGCGCCGACGATGATCTCAACACGGTCGGCGACGCCGGCCCGCTGCAGGTTCGCGCGGGCCACCTCGGCGTGTCGAGGTTCGTATTCGAGGGTTACGACGCTGCCGTCGGGGCGGACCCCGCGGGCCAGGTTGATGGTGCTGTAGCCGGCCAGCGTGCCGATCTCCAGCACTCGCCGCGCCCCGGAGATCGTGACCAGAAGCGACAGCAGTTTCCCGTACTGCGCCGACACCTCGATCGGGGGCATGTCCGCGGCCGGGCCAGATTCGCGCGCCGCGATCAGCGCGTCATCCTCCGTACGTAGCAGCTGATCGAACATGACGTCGACGTCGCGGGGTTCGGCCACGTCCGTCAGGTTAGATGACACCTTCCTTGGCGTACACCATCCGCAGCACGAGACCCACTTCCGGCCCCATCACGGTCTCGCACAGCTCGCAGTACGTCGCGACAAATGCCGGCCCGTGCGGTGGCCCGTCGGTGCACAGGTGATGAGCGAGCTCATGCAGCACCACCAGTTCCCGCAGTGCCCAGGTGGTGTCGCGCTCGGGAACCGCGATCACGGCCGCGCCGTCGACCAATTCGTAGTGCGCCGCGGTCGTTCCACGCCGGGCGCGTACGGTGACGGGCGCCGCGCCGACGCGTGCGAGCACCTCGTCGACGTAGCGCTGTACCGACTCGACCGAGCCGAACTTCGCCTCCGGCGGCAGGGTGAGTGACGTACCGAAGAAGTCGATGGCGCGCGAACTGTGTTGCGCCGCACGGTCGAACATCGTCCGTACGAACTGTTCGGCGGCGTATACCCTGGCCCGCTGGGTGTCTTTGGCTGTCACTTCTCCAGCGCGCCGCGGGCGCCCGACAACTCCTGGCTCGGCCCCAGCCGGGCACGTTTTCCGGCCCGGTCCCCGGCTCTCCGCGCAGCCGACGAGTAGCCGGCCGACGCACTCGTGGCGCGCCACGTCCCGCGGGCCTGCGATGCCTCGCGGTAGAAGCTCCTCAGCTCGAGATCCTTGTCCCGCAACGCGATTGCAGTTCCTGGGCGATGCGCCTCGTCGACCTCGCGCTTAGCCTCCTCACGGGCCTCCGACAGGCGCTGGCCGATGCGCGCACCGAATGCCAGCTGGAAGTTCAGCCGCGCGGTGATCGTCGGGGTGGGCCGGTGTGCGCCGGACGCGATGTAGGCCTCCGACGCCTTGACCATCTGCAACACCAGGCTGGCGTAGAGCGCGTGTGTGGCGTCGATGTCCTCGGCGAAGCCGTACGCGTAGACGAACGTGGAATTCGACGCCACATCGCATTTCACGTCGTTCGCCAGCCCGATCACCACGAACAGCTGCACGTAGGTACGCAGCCCTTTGGTGCCGGCCTGGCCGATCGTGATGGTGCGCTGCACGGGCATCTGCGACTTGGTGCGCTCCGCCGAGTGCGCCCGGGCCAGCGCCAGGTCGATCGACGTCGCGGTTGCCAGACGCTGCGCGGCCGCCATGAACGCCTCGGCCTCGTGCTGGTTGTCGGTGCCCTCGGCCTGACGCAGCAGCGCCGCGATACGCGCGAGCATCTTGTCGTCAGACATGGCGCGATCCGCTCCGCTTCTCGCTGAAACTCATGGAAACAACCTAGTGAGAACCACCGACATCACTTCGACACGAAACCCGTCAGCGCATCGACGACCTGGGGCGACAGCGGCGCCGGCTTGCTGTAGTTGGCGATGCTGTCGGTGGGATCGTCGCGCAGGATGTGGTTGACGCCTTTGAGTTCGACGACGGTGAGCGCGGTGTGTTTCAGCGCGTCGATGAGCGGCCGTTCCGCCTCGCAGGTCGCTTGCTTGTCGACGTCGGAACAGGTCAGCAGCACCGGCATCCCGTCAGGCAGCTTCGCGGCCAGTTCCAGCGGGTCGATCTTGTCGGCCTCCACGACCGCGCTCAGGTTGCCCGGATTGACGATCGCGCTCAAACCCTGGGGCAGATTGGACGGCAGCGTGCCTTTCGTGCGGATCTCCTCGACGGCCGCGAGCCAGGACGTCAACGCCTCGGGATTGCCGTCGGTGCGCACCCGATTGGTGATGATGTCGAGGTAGCGGCCGGGCAGTGGCTGAAAGAGGCCGAGGGAGTGGACTTTCGGGTCACCCGCGCCGGCCAGGGTCATGGCGTGGATGGCGCCCTCGCCGACCGCGTAGATCGACAGCTTGCTGTCGTCGGTGTCGGGTTGATCGGCCAGATAACGCAGGGCGGCGGCCGCGCCCGTGGTGTAGACGGCGCTTGTGACGTCGGTGGGCTTCTGCTCGTACGGGCCCAAGCCGGTTTCGCCGGTACCGACCTTGTCGTAACGCAGGGTCGCAACACCCTTGTCCGACAGCGTTTCAGCGAGTTGGCGCATGTTGCCGATGGGGCCGACGACCTTGTTGTCGCCGTTGCGGTCGGTGGGCCCGCTCTCGGACAGCAGCAGCGCCGCGGGGCCTTGCTTACCCTCATGGCGATAGGTGCCGTGAATCGTGAGACCGTCGGCTTCGAAGCTGACGTCGCTGTCGGACCAGCCGACGGGCTGCTCGGCCTCCTGCGATCCGCAGGCCGCCAGGACGAGCACTGAAAACAGTGCCACCGCAATCTTTTTCACAGGTGTGTCTCGATCCAGGAAGTGACGTCATCGAGGACAACGGCCTTCTCGGGCTCGTTGAAGACCTCATGGAACAAGCCGGGATATACCTTGAGATGCACATCCTCGGCGGCGACGCACTCGACGAGCAGCCGGCTACCCGCAACCGGGATCAGGCGGTCCTTCTCGCCGTGCACGACCAGCAGCGGCACGCCCAGCGCCGACGCGCGTCGGGGCATGGTCTGCCCCACGCCGATCAACGCCCGCGCGATGCCCGCGGGGAGCCGGCCCTGGTAGACCAGCGGGTCGGCCTTGTACGCGGCCACCACCTCCGGATCTCGCGACACGGCATCGGCGTCGAGTTTCTCGACCGGAAGTCCAGGCGCGATCTTGCCGAGCACCTTGGCCGCGACCACGAGCACCGGTGATAACCCGTCCTGCGCATGGACGGCCGGCCCGGACAGCACCATCGCGGAGTACTCGTCGGGGTATTCGACTCCGTAGGCGAACACGATGCCGCCGCCCATACTGTGCCCGAGCACGATGCGCTTGAGAGCGGGGCGCTGGGCGGTCGCGATGCCGACCAGCTTGCGGAAGTCGCCGACGAATTCCGACATGTCGCGCAGATAGACGCGCTTACCGCCGGACCGGCCGTGCCCGCGATGGTCGAGGGCGTAGACGATCAAACCCGCGGCGCCGAAGCGTTGCGCAACATGGTGGTAGCGGCCCGCATGCTCGGCGTAGCCGTGGGACAGCACGACCACCCCGCGCGGTTCGACGTCGGGGGTCCAGACGTCGTAAACGATGCGTACGCCACCGACACCGGCGAATGTCTGTTCACTGCGCGTGCTGGTCACCCTGGCGAGCGTAGTGGCGGCGGGTCAGTGCAGCACCGCCCGACCGATGAGGAAGACGACGAACAGACCGAACAGCCCGAAGAACGGCGCCCCGAAGACGTTTTTGTTGCGCATCGCGCCATAAACCATGGCCCCGCCCGTGGCCAGGAGGACGACGACGATGCCGATGAGCACGGTGAGGATTGCGGCTTCTTCGTGGTAGCTCGCGTCGCATGCCGCGTCATAGCACGCGTCGGTGGACATTCCGAAGGCCAGCGCAGCGATCATGAACTCGACGTACGCAACGGGCAGGAGCAGCACAAACAGCACAAAACCCGCGATGTTCCAGCCGCTCACCGACCGCTCGGACATTTATCGATCGTAGTTGTCGGTGGCGCTGCGTAAGCTCACGAATGTGACCGTCCTCGCACACCGCCTCGACGACGACAGTCCGGCCGATGCCTTCCTGGCCGACGCCCAGCGCTACCGGCGTGAGCTGCTTGCACACTGCTATCGGATGACCGGTTCGCTGCACGACGCCGAGGATCTGGTGCAGGAGACGTACTTGCGCGCGTGGAAGTCCTATAAGGGCTTTCAGGGCAAGTCCTCGGTGCGTACATGGCTGTATCGCATTGCCACCAACACGTGCCTGACCTCATTGGAGGGCCGTCAACGCCGGCCGTTGCCGTCCGGCTTGGGCACGCCGAGTTCGGCCGGCGCCGACGAGATCGCCGAGCACCACGAGGTGCCCTGGCTGGAGCCACTTCCCGACGACTCGACCGATCCGTCCAACATCGTCGGCTCGCGCGAGTCGGTGCGGCTCGCATTCGTTGCCGCGCTGCAGCATCTGTCACCGCGGCAACGGGCGGTTCTGGTGATGCGCGAGGTATTGCAGTGGAAGGCCGCCGAGGTCGGTGACGCGATCGGAGCGTCGACGGCCGCGGTCAACAGCCTGCTGCAACGGGCGCGGGCGCAGCTCGACGCGGTCGGTCCCACCGAGGACGACAAGATCGAAGCGCCGGAGTCGGCCCAGGCACAGGATCTGCTGAGCCGCTACATCGCGGCGTTCGAGGCATACGACGTCGACAAGCTGGTCGAGTTGTTCACCGCGGAGGCGATCTGGGAGATGCCGCCGTTCGACAGCTGGTACCGCGGTCCGCAGGCCATCGGCGATCTGACCCGCCACAAGTGCCCGGCCGAGAAGGCCGGCGATATGCGGTTCATCCCGACCACCGCCAACGGTCAGCCCGCGGCGGCGCTCTACATGCTCAACCGCGACACCGGCACGCATGAGGCCTTTCAGATCCACGTCCTCGACATCACTCCCGACGGCATTTCGCACGTGGTGGCCTTCATGGAGCAGTCGCTGTTCGAGAAGTTCGGATTGCCTGCCTCGCTCTGAGTGCCCACTGGCCAGTTATGTCACGCGATCACCCGGCATACGTGCAGTAACTGGCCACTGGACACACCTCTTGCCGGCCTCGCTCTAGGCGTTGTTGTAGGCGGCCTGCAGTTTGGCGATGTCGAACTTGCCCATGGTCGACATCACTGCCGCCATCAGCCGCTCCTCGCCCGCGGAATCACCCTTGGCCAGCAGCTCGTAATACTCGGTCGGGGTGATCTGCCAGGACAACCCGAACTTGTCCTTGAGCCAGCCGCACGGTTGTTCCTGCCCGCCATCGACAAGGGCGGCCCAGAGCCGGTCGAGCTCGTCCTGTCCGGTCACCCGCACCTCCAGCGACACGGCCTCGGTGAACTTGAACTGCGGACCGCCGTTGATGCCGACGAACCGCTGGCCGCCGAGTTCGAACTCGACCACCAACGGCACATCCTGCGGCGACGGCGAGTTGGGCTGCGCAGCGATCCTGTTGGTGATCCGGCCGTTTCCGCCGAACGCGGCGATGTAGTGCTCGGCGGCCTGTTCCGCTTCACGGTCGAACCAAAGGTTGGGGACGATGCTGGCGTTGATTTCGGTCATGGTGGGTAGACCGGGCGCGGGCGCTTTTTTCATCGCCCAGCGGCCACCTATGCCACGCGATCACCCAGAATCCGTGCAATAACCGGCCACTGCGCGCCGCGAACCTGCAGGGCCTCGCATGTGCGGGCGACGATCACATGTGGACGGTGCCGCAGTATGTCGGAACTGACCCGGATGGTGATCCAACCCTGCGCCGCGAGTTCGGCGTACCGGTCGATGTCGTTCGTCCGCACCGCGGGATCCGTCCAGTGTTGGGCACCCTCGTACTCCACACCCACCTTGAATTCCTCGTATCCCATGTCGATTCGGGCGCACCGCCTGCCCAGGAAGTCGCCCGGGACGACGATCTGCGTGCGCGGCCTCGGCAATCCCGCATCGATGAGAACCAGGCGCGTGCGGCTTTCTGGTGGAGACTCGGCACCACCGTCCATCAACTCGAGTACCTCGCGCAGTTGGACCAAACCGCGCGCGCCTCGATGCCGCTGCAACAGCGGCACGACGTCGGCCGCGCACACACCGGTCGCTTGTCCGAGCGCATCCAATCGGCTGACGGCCCAATCTCTGCCGTGGCGCCGCCCGAGATCGAAAGCCGTCCGCGCCGGCGTGGTCGCCGGGATGCCGGCCAAGACACGCGTTTCATCGTCGGCCAACTCGTCGCGGTGGATGAGGATCCCGTCGACCGGCTTCCCGTTTCGTCGGTACAACTCGGCGGGTTCATTTCCGTCGATCCAGCGGGTGCCGTACAGAGCCGCAGCCGAGAGGCCCGCCAACGTCGCCCTTCGCCCCGACCACAGCCACGCTGCCACCGCACGCGTGGCTGCCGTCATCTCAGTTCCCTTCCTGAGGTAGACGTTGCGGTAGATCGCGTCGTGTCGGCTCGCCAATGTTCGTCTGGTCAGGCTGCCCGCGCCCAACGCCTCGGTCCCGAGAATCGGTCTGTCCATGCCGGTACCGTCACGACACGGCCCGACGAAGACACCCCGAGGACCGTGCACTGGCCCATGCGCTGTGGATCGACGCCAATCTGGGGACAAACTTCGGCCCAGTGGCCACCTATGCCACGGAAAAGCAACTTCGGCGTATCACAGCTGGCCATCCGGCAGAAGAAGGGCAAGCAAATGAATCTGCAGCTAGACGCCCAGTCCTGGACAAATTTGTAACGTGTTCTATTATCGCAACTCATGAAGACCAAGGGCGCCCTGCTGTGGGAACTCAATTCGCCGTTCAAGGTCGACGAGATCGATCTCGGTGACCCCGTCGCCGACGAAGTACAGATCCGGATGCATGCCGCGGGCATGTGCCACTCCGACTACCACATCACCACGGGCGCCACGCCCATCGGCTTGCCCGCGCTGGGCGGCCACGAAGGTGCGGGTGTGGTCACGAAGGTGGGCAAGAACGTGACGGGCATCGAGGAGGGCGATCACGTCATTCTCGCCTTCATCCCGGCGTGTGGCGTGTGTCCGCCGTGCCTGAAGGGCTTCCGTTCACTGTGTGATCGCGGCGCGGTCCTGCTCGGCGGCAAGGCCATCGCCGACGGCACGAGCCGTATCCACGCCGGCAGCCACGAGGTCTCGCCGATGAACCTGCTCGGCACGTTCGCGCCGTACATGACGGTGCACAAGGACTCGGTCGTCAAGATCGACAAGGACGTGCCGTTCGAGACCGCCGCGATCATGGGCTGCGCCGTGCCGACCGGTTTCGGTTCGGCCACCAACGTCGCCGATGTGAAGCCCGGCGAGACGGTCATCATCGTCGGCGTCGGCGGCATCGGCATGAGCGCTCTGCAGGGCGCGGTCATCTCGGGCGCCAAGCACGTAATCGCGATCGACCCGAACGAGTGGAAGCGTGAGCAGGCCCTCAAGTTCGGCGCGACGCACGTCTACCCGTCGATGGCCGAGGCCATCGCGCCGATCATCGACGTCACCTACGGGTTGATGGGCGACAAGGTCATCATCGCGGTCGGTGAGATGAAGGGCGAGTACATCGAAGAGGCGATGATCCTGACTGCCAAGACCGGTACCTGCGTGGTGACGGGCATGGGGTCGATGATGGACGCCGACGTCAAGCTCAACCTGTTCCTGTTCACGATGTTGCAGAAGACGTTGAAGGGCAACATCTTCGGCGGCGGCAGCAGCCACGTCGAGACGCCGCGCCTGGTCGCGCTATACAAGTCGGGCCTGCTGAACATCGACGACATGATCACCCGGACCTACAAGCTCGAGGACATCAACCAGGGCTACCAGGACATGTTGGACGGCAACAACATTCGCGGTGTAATCCGCTTCGACGAGTCGGACTGGTAGGCCTCACCGCGACAGACCCGTCACCCGGGCCATGGCGTCGAATCCGTCGTCGGTGCCCGGCCAGTGCGCCCGGACCGCGTCGAGCCCGGCGTGTCGCACGACGCTGCGCAGCACCACCGAGACGATGATGGCGTCGTCGGCGTAACCGAGGACGGGGATGAAATCGGGGATCAGGTCGATCGGCACCGCCAGATAGACGACCAGCAGCGCCAGCCGGACGCGCACGCCGCGGGGTAGTGACTTGTCGGCGGCGAGGCGTGGGATGAGGCGCAGCAGGTCCGGCAGTAGCCGCAGCGCTTCGGCGAGCAGATTGCCGCGCGGGCGCATGACGAGCAGGGCGATGACCAAAACTACCCAGCTCAGCAGCAGGGCGGCGGTAAGGCCGATCAATGTGTTGACCCACCAGGTATCGGCCATGTGACGATCATGGCCGATACCCGGCGAGCACAGGAATTACTTGGGTGGCATCCGAATGCCGCCGTCGACGCGGACGACTTCGGCATTCATGTACGAGTTGGTGATCAGCTCGATAACCATCGAGGCGAGTTCCTCGGGCTTGCCGAGGCGGTGCGGGAAGAGCACCGACTCGCCGAGCTTGGCCTTGAAGGCTTCGGACGCCTCACCCTCGCCGTAGATCGGGGTGTCGATGAGTCCCGGGGCCACGGTGTTGACCCGGATACCCACCGCGGACAGATCGCGGGCGACCGGCAGCGTGAGACCCACGACGCCGCCCTTGGACGACGAGTACGCGGCCTGGCCGATCTGGCCGTCGAAGGCCGCGACGCTGGTCATGTTGACGATTGCGCCACGCTCGCCGGTGTCGGTGAGCTCGTTGCGGCTCATCGCGGTGGCCGCAAGCCGGATGCAGTCGAAGGTGCCGACGAGGTTGATCGCGAGCACCTTCTTGTAGGCATCCAGGTTGTGCGCCGACGCGAACTCGCCGTCCTTGCCGATGGTGCGCTGGGCCCAGCCGATACCGGCCGAGTTCACCAGGGCACGCAGCGGACCGAGCTCGGTGGCCTTGTTGACCGCGGCCTCGATCTGGGCGGTGTCGGTGACGTCGACGCTGACGAACGCGCCGCCGATCTCCTTGGCGAGGGCCTCGCCCTTTTCAGCCTGCAGGTCAGCGACGACGACGCGCGCTCCCTTGGCAGCCAACTGGCGGGCGGATGCCGCGCCGATACCTGACGCGCCACCGGTGACGATTGCGCTAGCTCCGTTGATATCCACGACGACAGATTAGGCGCCAATCGACCGGTTGGTCAGGCCACCCCGTCGGTAGGCTGGGCGGCATGGCCCCGACCGTCGATATCCGACGCGCCGACGACCGCGGTGTCACGACGACAGACTGGCTGCAGTCACGGCATTCGTTCTCGTTCGGCGACTACTACGATCCGGCCAACACCCATCACGGTCTGCTGCTGGTCAACAACGACGACATCGTCTCGCCTGCCGCGGGTTTTGACACCCACCCGCACCGCGACATGGAGATCGTCACGTGGGTGCTGGACGGTCAACTCGCCCATAAGGATTCGATGGGCAACTCTGGAGTGATCTATCCCGGCCTTGCGCAGCGAATGTCGGCGGGCACCGGGGTGCAGCATTCGGAGAAGAACCGGTCATCAAGCGAGCCGGTGCATTTCGTGCAGATGTGGGTACTACCCGATGAGGCGGGCGTGACGCCGGGCTATCAGCAGCAGGAGATCGAGCTCGGTAGCGCCCTGACCCCCATCGCCTCGGGCGCCGTCGACGCGGCCGTGACGCTGCACAACCGCAACGCGACCCTGCACGGCGCCCGCCTGCAGGCCGGTGACTCCGTGGAACTGCCGCACGCCCAGTATGTGCACCTCTTCGTCGCACGCGGCAACGTGACTGTCGAGGGGGCGGGCCCGCTCTTTGGCGGAGACGCCGCGCGGCTCACCGGCTCGGGTGGCCAACGGATCGTCGCCGACGACAAAGCCGAGATCTTGGTCTGGGAGATGCATGCGAGTCTCGCTGGGGCGTAAGGCATTAACGGTTGCCGCTGCGGTGATGCTCACCGCGTGCGGGGCGAACACCGAGAGTCCGCCCGCGGCGCAGCCGCCCACGACGACAACACAGCCACCAACCGGCTTGTCCCCGGCAACCCTGCGGGTACCCGGCGATCTGGCCGAGGCACCGCTCGACGAACCGCGCCAGGCTTTGATCCCAGCGGGTTGGACGATCGAGGTCATCGCGCGTGTCCCCAAGGCGAGGATGCTGACGTGGGCACCCGACGGGGCGCTGCTGGTGTCGGTCCCGAGCACCGGGCAGGTCCTCACAGTGCGCCCCGAACAGCAGACCTTGCTGGATGGGCTCGACCAACCGCACGGCATGGTGTTCGCGGGCTCCACGCTGTACGTCGCCGAGAGCGACCAGATCGACGCATACGACTACGTCGACGGCAGGGCCGTGAACCGGCGCACGATCGCCGGCGATCTGCCCGACGCGAAGAGTCCCGACCTGCACGGCGCCTATGCCCACGCACTCAAGAGCGTCGTCGTGGGAAGCGATGGCGCGGTGTACTTCTCGATCGGCTCGACGGGCAACATCTCCGCCGAGGACCGCACGGCCACTCCGCCGCGCGCGACGATCATGCGGGTGCCGCCCGGCGGCGGTCCGGCAGAGCCGTTCGCGACCGGTGTGCGCAACGGGACGGGCCTTGCGTTCGCCCCGGACGGCTCGTTGTGGACGGCGGTCAACAACCGCGACAACGTCGCCGACCCCGAAGGTCGCGTCGTGCAGTCCTACGTCGACGAGCATCCGCCGGAATCGATCGCGAAACTCACCCAGGGACGCGAATTGGGCTGGCCGTACTGCAATCCCGACGGCGCACCACCCGCAGGTTTCATCCGCGACGTCCAGACCAACCCCGACGGCAGCCGCATGGACTGTGCCGCACTCGAACCCGTCGAGCAGACCCTCGGTGCCCACTCGGCCCCGCTGGGCATGGCTTTCGGCGAACTGCCGGAGCCGTTCGGGCCGGGCGCGCTCGTGGGTGTGCATGGCTCGTGGAACCGTGAGTCGCCGCGCGAGCCCGACGTGTCGTTCTTCGCCTGGCGCGATGGCACGTTGGGCCCGCAGCAGACGTTGGTCGGCGGCTTCCAAGCCGAGAACGGCCTGCGTTGGGGCCGCCCGGTCGCTGCGGTCACCGGCCCGGACGGCGCGGTGTACATCACCGACGACTTCGCCGGCGCGGTGTACCGGCTCGCGCCACCATGATCGGGAGGATTGACGAACTGTGTCTGCGACGGTCGACGACTACTCATGGTGGAGCGCTTGGCGTCCGGCGTGGGCAGAGGCGCACTGTGTGACGCTGGTCAGTGACATCACGCCTGACGGCCTCGTCGGCGCACTGGCCGCTGATCGGCTGACCGAAGTGGACGGCATCGACGCCCTCTACGAGCATGTTGTCGAGGGCTGGCCCGACGACTATGACCCGTCGCAGGCATTGATCGGCATCGCCGACGTCGATGGCGGATGGTCCTTGATCGCCGAGATGAACGGCTACGCCGGCGTCACGGAGAGCGTGATCGAGCCTGTGTCCGGTGACAGAACCGTCGTCTCGCACTTCCGCAATGTCAATGCAGTGCACCGATTCCACTGGTGGCGCGACGGTCGGCTGGTGGTCGATTTCGATCTGCTGTTCCCCACCGAGCGGTTCGGAGCCGAGCCCGATGCGCTGCTCGACGACATCCGTGGTGTCGGGATACCGCTGGACGCCGATCCGGCTGACATCGCCGACGTCGACCTCAGCGCGGCAGGCTTCGCGCTCGCGCAGCGGATCACCGGCGTGGCCTGCACACCCACGCTGTTCGAGAACAGCCGGTTCGTCGTCGCGACCGTGGCCATACCCGGGTAGCCGTAACATCGCCGATGTGGCCGACCAACAGCTGCGTGATCTCAAGCTGCTGCGCCGGGTACGCGACCGGATCGACCGGGAGTACGCGCAGCCGTTGAACGTCGAAGCGCTCGCGCGCGGCGTGAACATGTCGGCAGGCCATCTGTCGCGGCAGTTCAAACTCGCCTATGGCGAATCCCCGTACTCGTATCTGATGACCCGCCGTATCGAGCGGGCGATGGCCCTGCTGCGGCGCGGCGACATGTCGGTCACCGAGGTGTGCTTCGCGGTCGGCTGTTCGTCGTTGGGCACGTTCAGCACGCGCTTCACCGAACTCGTCGGCGTGCCGCCGAGCGTGTACCGCCGCGACGCGACCGATGTGACCGCAGGTATCCCGTCCTGCCTCGCCAAGCAGGTCACCAGACCGATCAGGAATCGAGAAGCTTCGGTCTCGGGCTCGCCGCTAGCGTGACCGGCATGGAAATCACGATCAACGCAAGCTTCCTGCCCCACACCGACCCTGAGGAGTCCCTGGCGTTCTATCGCGATGCCCTCGGCTTCGAGGTCCGCAAGGACGTCGGCTACGAGGACATGCGTTGGATCACCGTCGGACCTGCGGGCCGCCCCGACATGAACATCGTCCTGACTCCACCCGCCGCCGACCCCGGCATCACCGACGACGAGCGCCGCGTGATCGCCGAGATGATGGCCAAGGGGACCTACGCGAGCATCATGCTCGCGACCAGCGATGTCGACGGCCTGTTCGAGAAGGTTCAGGCCAGCGGCGCCGAGGTGATGCAGGAGCCGACCGACCAGCCCTGGGGCGCCCGCGACTGCGCGTTTCGCGATCCCGCGGGCAACACCGTCCGAATCCAGGAGCTGCCCTGAATGACCCACGCCGCTGACAGCCACGACCTGATCCGGGTCACTGGCGCCCGCGAGAACAACCTCAAAGACGTCAGCATCGAACTGCCGAAGCGTCGGCTGACGGTGTTCACCGGGGTGTCCGGCTCGGGCAAGAGCTCGCTGGTGTTCGACACGATCGCCGCGGAATCCCAACGGCTCATCAACGAGACTTACAGCGCGTTCGTCCAGGGCTTCATGCCGAACCTGGCGCGACCGGAGGTCGACGTCCTCGAGGGGCTGACGACCGCGATCATCGTGGACCAGCAGCGCATGGGTGCCGACCCGCGGTCGACGGTCGGCACCGCCACCGACACTGGCGCGATGCTTCGAATTCTGTTCAGCCGGTTGGGTGAACCACATATCGGCTCACCGCAGGCATTCTCGTTCAACGTCGCCTCGATCAGCGGAGCCGGTGCCGTCTCGTTCGAGAAGGGTGGGCGGACGGTCAAAGAGCGACGCGAGTTCAACGTCGTCGGCGGGATGTGCCCGCGATGCGAGGGCCGGGGCGCGGTCAACGACATCGACCTGACCGCGCTCTACGACGACACGAAATCTCTCAACGAGGGTGCGCTGACCATTCCCGGCTTCAGCATGGAGGGCTGGTACGGCCGGATCTTCAACGGCTGCGGGTTCTTCGACCCGGACAAGCCCATCAACAAGTTCACGAAGAAGGAGCTGGACGCACTCCTGTACAAGGAGGCGACCAAGCTCAAGATCGACGGGGTCAACCTCACGTACCTGGGGTTGATCCCGCAGATCAAGAAGTCGTTCCTGTCCAAGGACGTCGAGGCCATGCAGCCGCATATCCGGGCCTTCGTGGAGCGTGCCATCACGTTCACCACGTGCCCGGAGTGCGACGGCACTCGGCTGTCGGAGACCGCGAGGTCATCGAAGATCAAGGGCGTCAACATCGCCGATGCGTGCGCCATGCAGATCACCGACCTCGCACAGTGGATCGGCGGGCTCGACAAGAATGCCGAAGCGAAGTCCGTCGCACCGCTCGTCACGGCCCTGCAGCACACTCTCGACTCGTTCGTCGAGATCGGGCTCGGCTACCTGTCGCTGGACCGCCCGGCAGGAACGCTGTCGGGTGGAGAAGCCCAGCGGGTCAAGATGATTCGCCATCTCGGGTCGGCCCTCACCGATGTCACCTACGTCTTCGACGAGCCGACCATCGGTCTGCACCCCCATGACATCGCGCGGATGAACAACCTGCTGCTGCAGCTGCGCGACAAAGGCAACACCGTCCTCGTCGTCGAGCACAAGCCCGAGACCATCGCCATCGCCGACCATATCGTCGATCTCGGGCCCGGCGCAGGCACCGCGGGCGGCGAGGTGGTCTTCGAGGGCACCGTCGCCGGCCTGCGGAAGAGCGACACGATCACCGGCCGCCATCTCGGCTATCGGGCCACACTCAAAGATTCAGTGCGGGAGAGCAACGGCGCATTGGAGATTCGCGGCGCCGCCACGCACAACCTGCGAGACGTCGACGTCGACATCCCGCTGGGAGTACTGGCGGTGATCACCGGCGTGGCGGGATCCGGGAAGAGCTCGTTGATCGACGGCTCGGTGGCAGGCCGCGACGGCGTGGTGTCGATCGACCAGAGCCCGATCCGGGGTTCGCGGCGCAGCAATCCGGCCACGTACACGGGATTGCTCGACCCGATCCGTAAGGCGTTCGCGAAGGCCAACGGCGTCAAACCCGCTCTCTTCAGCTCGAATTCGGAAGGCGCGTGCCCAGCATGTAACGGCGCGGGTGTCATCTACACCGAGCTGGGTGTCATGGCCACCGTGGAGTCCACGTGCGACGAGTGTGAAGGCAAACGATTCCAGGCGTCGGTTCTCGAGTACAGACTCGGCGGCAGGAACATCGCCGAAGTGCTCGCGATGCCGGTGCACGAAGCGACCGCATTCTTCGCCGACGGGGATGCGAAAGTGCCTGCCGCGCAGAAGATCCTGGACCGCATGGCCGACGTCGGGCTCGGCTATCTGACGCTCGGCCAGCCGCTCACCACCCTGTCGGGCGGCGAGCGCCAGCGCCTCAAGCTGGCCGCGCAAATGGCGGACAAAGGAGATGTCTACATCCTCGACGAGCCGACCACGGGCTTACATCTCGCCGACGTCGAGCAGCTCCTTGCGCTGCTGGACCGCCTCGTGGACTCCGGCAAGTCGGTCATCGTCATCGAACATCATCAGGCGGTCATGGCGCACGCCGACTGGATCATCGATCTGGGCCCGGGCGCCGGGCACGACGGTGGGCGGATCGTGTTCGAAGGCACCCCGGCCCAGCTCGTCGACAAACGCTCGACGCTCACCGGCGAGCATCTGGCTGAATACGTCGGCAGCTAACTGTTATTCACGCCGTCGGCAAAGTCGGAATCGGCGCGATGCTCAACCGTGACTGCGCTGTTACGAATGTTGACAGAGTTACCTGTGTGGTTATTGTGTAATTCGTGTCTGGCCTGGCAAAACTGCTGCAACGTGTGATAGCGGGTACCGCTATCTTCGCGATGTGTGCTGCCGTCGGGACGAGCGGACCGCCGGCCGCCAGGGCCGAGGATGCCAAGGCGTTGCTGCTCGGCGCGATCGCCAACACCAAGGGCGCCTACCTCGTCTACAACTTCGGTGGGCAGTTCGCGGCACCATTTCTGACCGCCGACGGCCGCGCATACACCCTCAACGGCGGCGGTCACCTGATGACCATCAAGAACGCGTCCAGCCGGCTCAACCCGCGGCTGCTCGTCGACACCCACCAGGGCTACCAGTCACGCTGTGAACGCACACCGGGCGCGCGGACCGGCGAAGGGCTCTGGCAGGCGTCGGAAACCTATGCGCCCCTTGCCGCTTGGCAGGTGCTGGGCCAACCGATCATGGCGGTCAACGCCAACTTCTTCGACGTCCGCGGCCAAAGAGGCGGATCGTGGCGCGATACGAAGTGCAGTTCGCCACTGGGTGCTTACGTCGACAACACCCGCGGCCAGGGCCGCGCCAACGTCGCGGTGACCGGCACGCTGGCGTACGCAGGCAAGCAGGGCCTGTCCGGAGGTAACGAACACTGGTCGGCACTGGCGACCATGATTCTTCCGGTCGGCGGCGCACCGTACGTGATAATGCCCAAGGGCGACAACGACTATGACGCGGCGTCGCCGGAAATCCAGCGGCTTCTCGATCGCGGCGCCAGGTTCGTGGCCGTGGCCGGGATCGGTCTGCTCGCGCCGGGAGAAACCGGTCAGCTCAACGACAACGGCCCCAGCGCTGCGCGCACCGCAGTCGGCTACAACCGGGCCAGCGACCAGCTTTATGTCTTCCAGGGCGGCAGCTACACGCCCGACAACATGCAGGATCTGTTCCGCGGCCTGGGCGCCGACAATGCGGTACTGCTCGACGGCGGCGGCTCGTCGGCGATCGTCCTGCGCCGCGATACCGGCGGCATGTGGAGCGGCGCGGGCTCGCCGCGCGGAAGTTGCGACACGCGTCAGGTGCTGTGCGACTCGCGAGAGCGTGCATTGCCCAGTTGGCTTGCCTTTACGTAATACTCAGGATTCCAGCCAGAGGTCCACACCGACGCTTGCGAAGATGTAGAGCAGCGTCCCCCAGGCGTCTTCGCCGAGTGCGGACTTCACGTGTTTGTAGGACGTCATGACGAATCTGAACTTGCCGTCTTCGGGTGTGCCGAATCCGCCGCGCAGGCAGTCCGCGAGCGCGTCGAGATTGGAACCGAAGTAGCCGTCGGCGCCGTTGACCGCGCGGCCGATCTCGGTGAAGAAATCCGCCTTCGACCCGACCTTCGACCCGTCGATCCGATACGTCTTCACATGCCTCCGATCAGGCAGAACGACTCGTAGTGATCCTGGGTGTAGTAATACTCCGCCGGATTGTCCTGCGGCGTCCCGCCGGTGACGATCCGGCGCTTGCCACGGTGGCTCAGTCCCGGCGTGGGAACGGTGTATTCGCGGTAGTAGCCTCTCTCGTGGTCGGGCAACCGGCCCTCGAAATTGCCGAACACCACACCGTCGTTGCGCGGGTACGGGAAAGGGCCACCGGCCTCGATGAGGTCGACGGTTTCGGCGACCTGTGGCGGCAAGCTGTCGAGACTGCACGTACCGTCGGCCGCGGCGGTGTCCGTACCGGAGTGACAGCCGACGGCGATGATGCAGAGCGCTGCCGCCAGGCCGGTGCCTATCCTTCGCCGCACCGCCACGACGCTAGCAACAAATGCCCGGTATCCGCAGGGTCTCGTGGGACCATCGGTTCTTGAGTGAATAGAGTTACCACACCCTCGGACATCACAGCCCGCCGCGACGCCACCGCGAGCGGCCGGGACCACCTGTCCCGCAAACAGTTTCGGCCCGATATCGAGGGCCTGCGGGCGGTGGCCGTGGTGGCCGTCGTGCTTTTCCATGCGGGTGTGCCGGGTCTGCAGGGCGGCTTCATCGGCGTCGACGTGTTTTTCGTCGTCTCGGGGTTCCTCATCACCGGCCTGCTGTGGCGCGAAGCGTCGCGTGCCGGCACGGTGCAGTTGACGAAGTTCTACGCCGCGCGCGCCCGCCGCCTGCTACCGGCCGCGGCCGTGGTGCTCGTCGCGACGTCGGTCGCGGCCGCCGTGCTGCTGCCGCCGTTGCAGGCGCGCAACGTCTTGGGTGACACCATCGCGAGCGCGCTCTACGTCGGCAATTACCGATTCGCGGCCGAGGGCACCGATTACCTCGCGGCTGACACACCGCCATCACCGCTGCAGCACTACTGGTCGCTGGGAGTGGAAGAGCAGTTCTACCTGCTGTGG
Source organism: Mycobacterium venezuelense (assembly GCF_054919535.1). Taxonomy (NCBI): domain Bacteria; kingdom Bacillati; phylum Actinomycetota; class Actinomycetes; order Mycobacteriales; family Mycobacteriaceae; genus Mycobacterium; species Mycobacterium venezuelense. The sequence continues at coordinate 7,324 of NZ_JBONDW010000038.1, read as the reverse complement.
CCGGTGTTGATCCTGGGCACCGCCTGGCTGTTGACGCGTCGCGGCCGCAACACTGGATCGCCGCTGCCCTACGTCGGTGTGCTGGCAGTCGTCGCGGGCGCGTCATTGGCCCTGTCGCTGGCCTGGACGCGCACGATGCCGGCGTGGGCGTTTTTCTCCTTGCCGACGCGAGCCTGGGAGCTGGCCGCGGGCGGTCTCATCGCGTTGACCGCGGCGAGCTGGCGCAAGCTGCCACCGGTCTGCGCCGCCATCGCCGGATGGGGCGGACTCGCTCTGATCGTCGTCACCTGCATGCAGAACGGCGGGTCGACGCCGTACCCGGGCACCGCCGCCCTGTTGCCCGTACTGGGCACCGCGTTGGTGATCGGCGCCGGGTGTGCGACTCCCGAACTCGGCGTGGGCCGACTGCTGGCCAAACCGCTGATGCGCGCGGTCGGCCGGCTGTCCTACTCGTGGTACCTGTGGCATTGGCCGTTGTTGTTGTTGGCCCCCGCGCTGTTTCGCACCGAGCTCGGCGTGGCCGGCCGGTTGGCGATGGTGGTGATGGCACTCGGGCTGGCCATCCTGACGCTGCACCTGGTCGAGAACCCGGCCCGGTTCGCGGCCGCTCTGCGAGCCTCGGCCTGGCGCAGCCTGGCGGTCGGAGCCACGGCGACCGCAGCGGCGGTGTGCGCGGGCCTCGTGTTGTTGGCAGCGCGTCCGGTGCCGACCGGTCCGGGTCCGGAGGCGGTACCGGTTGCCGCTGTCGAAGCGCCGGCGTCGCCTCAAAATCGGATACTGACACCGCAGGAACAGTTGCGCGCCGCGGTCGCGGCATCGACGGATCTGCGGGCGGTGCCATCGAATCTGTCGCCGCCGTTGGATGACATCACCAAACCCGAGCCGTTCGTCAACGGGTGCGTGGTGACCTGGAAGGACGTCTCGCTGCCGGAATGCGTTTCCGGCGACGCCGGTTCGACGACGACCGTCGCGTTGATCGGCGACTCTCACGCCGCGATGTGGCAACCGGCGTTGGAACCCGTTGCACAGCAGAACGGTTGGCGGCTGGAGACCATGGCCAAGGTCACCTGCCCGTTGATGAAGCTCCCGATCGTCAGTCCATATCTCGGCCGCGAGTTCACCGAGTGCAAGCAATGGCGGGCCGCGGTGCTCGCCAAAATTCAGAAGGAGCGGCCCGCGCTCGTCGTGCTGGACATGGTCCGCCGCTACGGGGCCGACTTCGGCTTCGTGAGCTACGACCGCGCCTGGTTGGACGGGTTGACCGCTTTGGTGTCACAGCTGAGCGGTACGGGCGCACGGGTTCTCGTGCTCGGCCCGGTCCCCGACCCGCACTCCACGGTCCCGACCTGCCTGTCAGGGCACATGGATGATGTCACATTCTGTACGCCGGATCGATCGAAGGCGATGAATGCCACCGGAATTGCGGCCGAGGCGACAGCTGTGCAGGCGGGCGGCGGCCAGTACGCCGATCTCAGCGAGTTCTTCTGTACGGACACCCGTTGCCCGGTGATCGTCGGCAACACCCTGGTGTTCTTCGACGACAACCACATCACGGCCGAGTACGCGCAATTGATGACGCCGATCATCGGTCAGTACACGGAGAGTGCGCTCGCCCGCAACTAGAACGCGGCCACCCGCGACGTGAACGCGCCGTGGTAACTCATCGGCAGGTTGAACGGCAACCACGCCTCCGCGATCGGTCCGGCATCGATGTGGGGTGCATCGAACACCATGAGCCGACTGCGGTGCTGCGCTTCGTCATACCCGACCGTCAGAACCCAGCCGTCCTCTTCGGCGGAACTACCTGGATGGGGCACGAAAATCGGTTCGACCAGTTTGTTATTGGGCGGGCAGTAGGTCTGAACCGTGCCGTCGGCGTGGTCGAACCGCCCGATGCCCTCACCACTGTCACTGGGCGCCGTCACGTACGTGATCCGGTGGGGTTGGGTCGAGCGGCGCTGATCGATCTGCGGGAACTCACAGCCCAACTCGGCCAGCGGTTCGGAGGTGACCCGGTCGTCGGCGGTGATCCGGAATCGCGTCATGCGCACGGCTTTCGGCTGTTCCTCCGGCGCCACCTCGGCATACATCTGGGACATGTCGGTGCGGATGTCGGACACCCACGAATGCATGCCAGTGAACGTCTCCGGCGCGAACCGGGGAAATTCCACCACCACGTCCGAGCCTTGCTCGTAGGCGTTGGCGTAGTGCCACATGTAGAACGGATCGGTCTCGATGACGCGGACACGGCCGCCGTCGCGCGGGGCGAGGATGAAGTACGAGGGTTCGTCCTTCTTGAATTGCATGGCATCCCAATATGTCTTGTGCCCGAGCAAGGCCCACGGATTGATCCGCAGCGGGCTGACGACGAAGATCGCGTACCTCGGTGTCAACGCCATGTCGTGCACCAGCCCCATGCCAGGCATCGGCACCGCTCGAAGGTATCGCGTGACGCCATGGCTGTCGGTCTCATACAGGCGCAGTCGGACCCGAGGGATGGCTTCACCGACGAGCTCGCGCAGGCGCCGTATCCGCTCGGACCTGTTGGGCGCGTTGCGGACATGGCGCAGATCGATGCGTGGAAAGTACGGCTCGAAACCGAAGTTGACCCGGGAATCCTTGACCGCGTCGTACGTATGGTGCGCGGAGTACGCGCCGATCGGCCCTTTCAGCACCCGGTCCAGGCTGCACAGACCGATGGTGTTGAGGGTGTCGAGGTCCATGGCGTGCGGGCGGCCGGCCTCCCACAACGTCAGCAGCTGATCTCTGCCGATGAGGACATTCGTGTTGGCGGTGTTCGCCGGCAGGCGCAAGGCATTCGCACGTATGCCGCCGGGCCGCTGGTAGTCGAATCCCCGCTGCACCATCTGCCCCGCGGCTGTCGTGCGCAAGTAATGCTTCGTTCGGACGAAGCGATTCTTGAACCGCACTCCGGAGCCGTCGATCGCGAACGCGGTCACCATGCCGTCGGCGTCAAAAATGCTCTCGACGCGCGACCGGCCGACGTTCCACCGTCCGGAGCCATTGCGGTACAGCGTGCCGGTCAAGCCCTCGGGCAGTTGGCCGGTGATCTCGGTGACGGACAGGTCGTACTCGCCCGGCACGTCTTCCCAGTAATGCGACGGTCCATCCAACTCAGGTGACACAGGAGCAGCCATAAAAGACATGGTGTCTTTTATGGCTGCCCTCTGTCAATAGCGTCGACATCGAACGGGCTGAAGGGCAGTGCCGCGCCACCGTCCCAGCACAACGTCGTCAAGTGCTCGACGAGTTCGGCACGCGGCATCGATGAACTGCGAATCCACCATTCCGCGGTCACCGTCGCGGACCCGACGATCGCACGCGCCCACGGTGCGGCAGCCGCAGTGCTTGCGCCGCCGGCCGCCAATGACGCACTGAGCATCGCCTCGACCGCACCGGCCAGCGCCTCGTGCACGTCCAACGCGCGGTACAGATTCGGTTCGTCCTGCATCCACTGGCAGATGACGTCGAAGAACAACTCCATGCGGCGGCGCAAATCCGTTGAGCCGTCGGCACGTTTCGTGATCTTCGCCAGCAGCCTGCCGGCTTGGCGCTCACTGAGCGCGGCGAGGATCGCCGCCCGGTTGGGAAACACCGCATAGACAGCCGACCGAACGAATCCCGCCTCGCCTGCCACCTCCGCAATACCGACCTCGGGACCGTTCGCCCGGATGGCCCGCTCGGCCGCGTCGAGCAGATCGGAGCGTCGCTGCTCTACATCGACACCGGGGCCGGCGGGCCTACCGCGCCCGCGCCTGACTGAAGCCACATCACGAATCGTAGTGAGGGCTCCGCCGGCATCACTCCGAACCATCGCCCTCGCTACCCGCGTCCGCGCTTTCACTCTTGTCCGTCTTGTTCTTCTTGTCTGCGCCGAGTTTCTTCTTGACGTCCGCACCAACCTTGTCGGCAGCCTTCTTCAGACTGTCACCGGCCTTCTTGACCGCGTCGCGCACGGGCGCTTTCCGCTTGGCGTCTGCATTGGAAGTCGTTGTGCTGCTGGCCTGATCGGACCCATCGCGCACCTGAGCGAGCAATTTCCCGACGCTGCGCTGCACGTTGGCCAGGCCTTCCTGGGTGACCTCCGGTTCGTCCGGCAGTTGCGACTCGACAGCAGTCAGCACCTGTGACACCCCGTCACCGACATCGCGACTGACGTTTCGGATCGTCGTGCCCGGCGCAGTCAGGACCTGCTCCACAGCGGCGTCCTGTTCCTCCGTCAGTTCGATGTCGAAAGTGTCGATGACGTCATCCTTCACTCGGATCAAGCTGTCACTCAGCTCATCTCCGAATCCAGCGCCCAACGCGGCGATCAGATCACCCGGCAGTAGCGCGCGCTGTTCGCGGGTGAGGGTGCGGGTGCCGAACAACGTCGGCTCGCCGAACTCGTCGAGCGTGCGCGTGTACGTACCATCCGGATTGCGCACCACGTCGGTGTAGGCGATCTTGACCAGCATGTCCAAGGCCGGTTCGAGTGCGTCTGCCAACGGCGTGTTGATGTCCGTGTTCCCCGTCGCCAGCCCGATCAACTGGGCAGGCAACCGCATGGGCGCCAGCAGCGGCAGTTCGTCGACGGGAAGGGTGTAGTAGACCGTGCCATCCTCGCCGACATATCCGCCCTCACCCAGGTTCTCGAAGTCGACTCCCGTGAGAAGGTTGGTCAGGAACAGGGCCGACGCCACCGAGTTCGCCCACGCGATCGGGTTCGCAGTCGCGGGCGCGTCGGAGAACAGATCGTATTGCCAGCCGATGTCGGCTTTGAGCGTGATGACGATGGGCTCCCCGTCGGCGTTCTCGATCACCGTCTGCAGGTTGCCGAGCTGGTCGATGCTGATGTCACCGCCAGTGAGCAGATCGCGGATCAGATCCGGGTCCACGCCCTCCGGCAGCACATCCTGACGTTCGGGACTCACCGGATTGACGCCCGTGAGCTCCTCGTAGAGCGGTGCGAACCGCGCATACAGACCGCCGTTCGCGCGACCCGGATTTCGGACCAGGACAAGCGAAAGCACCGTGACATCGATGACACCGCCCGGCTGCGTCACCTCATACTCGGGAGGCTCGCCGGCCTCCGGGTACTGCGGTGTGGGCAGCGGAGTTGGCAGATTCTGGGTCGTGACCGTGACGAGCGTGACCTGACCGTTGGGTCCCACGATGGCGATCTGGCGCGGACCGGTCTGCGGTACGCCGACCTCGTACGGGTCATAGCCCTCGTGCGTGGCACCCTGAACACTGTCGATGAAGGCTTGGTATGCCGTCCCCGCCGCGATCGCGCCGTCGCCGTAGGCGATCAAGTTGACGTTGGTCAGATAGGCGGTCCAGTTGAGAATCGGCGCAAGCGCGCCCGCGTCACCGTGCTCGAGAGCGTATGCGAGGTAAGCGAGTTGACCCGCCGTCGGCAAGGTGCCGAGGTTACTGGGCGACACCCACTGACCCGCCGTCTGCGTCGTCCAGAAGCCCGGTTCGACAATCCCGAAATCGGGCACCGTGATGGTCTGCGGAATATCGGCGACGGCGGCGAGCGCCTTGTTAATCGCGCACTGTTCGCGGTTGGACAAGCCCCGACAACCGCCGAGGAAGGACCACAGGTTGTACGCGACGGCGTACGCGGCGTCATAGGCCGGTTGGTAGGCGGGGTTCGTTTCGGTGTGCGAACCGGTCTGCCCGACGACCGGCAGGGTGTAGGACGGCACACCGTCGATCCACGTCACCCACACGGGCTGGAGATCGACTTCGCCGATACCCCAGGCGATGAGCGGGTCGTCGTCCTTGGCGCCGACAATGGCATTGTTGATCGCGCGCGGATCCGACGGCAGCGTCGACCCGCCGACCGGCAACCAGTCCGGAAACCCGATGAAGTATGTCTCGCTGTTTGCGGCATTTGCGAACGCCGGCGTGAGCCCGACTGCGAGCGCACTGGCGGCGATGCCACCCATGAGGCTGATCTTCTTTGCCTTCGCCCGGTCGAGGCGCCGTCGGCCGGCGCGAGCGGTTTCATGGCCCGGTTGCTGTTTGCGCATTTCATTGCTCCGCTCTCAGGTTGCTCTCAGGTGGCGCTCGGGACGCTACTACCGTGAATATGATTTGCCGTAAATTTTCGCTGACGTCAACCGGCAGTACTTCAGTGAGCAAAGACATGGTGTTCGGCGGCTACGGATTCATTGCTGTAGGCCATTCAGACCTTCATCCCGTTGCGAATCCGCAAACCACAGACAATCTCGTTCGCCGATGCCGTGGGTAGCTCGCAAATCTGTCATGGATATACGAACTCAGCCATCAGAACTGGCCGACAATGCGCTCGGGACATACTCGCCAAATGGTGGCAATATGCACTTCTAGCAAAGAAACCACCGGCCTCGATCCAATTCCGTAGAAACGTTGCTACGGATGTGAGTTAACACGGCGCGAGCGGAGCAGTGCCGGAAAAAGCTGGCGGCGTGGAACTCTCACGCCCTACGGAATCCGAACGGCAAATCTGAATCTCACTCACTGGCCGCCTCCAGGTTTTCAGCACATCGCAGCAGCCACCCCGCCAGCTGGTGGCGGGCGGACCCGGGGAGTCCACCCAGCATCTCCGCTTCGACGCCGAGGACCGCGGTGTGGGCTGCCGCCAGCCGGCGCCTGCCGGTGGGTGTCAGGCGCAAGCCTCGGGCACGCCCCCTCGGCGGCGCGTCATCATCTTCGACCAGGCCGGCGGATCGCAGCCCGCGCATAACGTCCTGAAGTGATTGCCGCGTCACAAAACACAGCCGCGCCAGCTCTGACGCGGACGCGGCGGGGTGATCGGCGAGCGCGCGAAGCACCGCGTACTGCGCCATAGACAGATCGGTGGACCGCAGCGCGGCGTCGCACCGCCGCCGAAGGGCTTGTTGCACCCGCTTGACGAGATATCCGACACCAGTTTCGACGTCCACCTCCGACATGGCAGGAACCTTACATCGGTGCTAGGTTTGCATGTAAGGAACCTGACATAGGAGAGATGCGATGACGACGATCCAAGAGCACAGCTCGTGCGCGACCTTGATCAATGTATTCACGGTCGAACCCGCACGGTGCCGCGAACTGGCCGATCTTCTGCGAACAGCCACCGAAGATGTCATGCGCCATGTACCGGGATTCATCTCCGCGAACATCCACGTGAGCACCGATGGCACACGCGTGACCAACTATGCGCAATGGCAAAGCGCCGCGGCATTTCAGGCCATGCTCGCCGATCCGACCGCACGCGAGCACATGGACAAGTGCGCCGCAATCGCCATCAGCTACGACCCCCACCTGTACACCGTCGAATCGGTGCACCACA
>NZ_JBONDW010000037.1:0-31631 GCF_054919535.1 Mycobacterium venezuelense | reverse complement strand
TACCGATCGCAATGCGCCCTCGCCGTCGGATGCAACCACACCGACTGACGCCGTCGACGATGGTGCGGCAAACACAAGCGTCGTCAACGACAGTCACGCACCGTCCACCCCGCATGAACACCACGACACCCGCACCCCCGCAGCAGCAACCACCGAACCCACCACCACCACACCAACCACCCCAGAGACCGGCAACGAACCAAGCATTCCTGCCGCAGGCATCCCGACTAGCTCGTCGAGCAGTTTCACACCGGCCGTTGTGTTGTCCCCAACGGCGCGGCCGTCAACCGGACGCCAACAGACACCCGTCACACCCTCCCCGCCGCAGCCACGCGACCAGTACCCCGAGCGTCAAGAAGTTGCGTCGTCCGCTTCCGTCGATCCGATGGCCTCCGCAGCAGTGCCTATCCCTGCGTCTCGTACCTTCGATAGCGTTGCTCCTCAGGCTCATTCGAGCAAGGAGAAGGAAGACACCGCCCGTTCTACCGCCACCGATGACGTCCTCCACGACAGCCCCGCACAGCCGGACCCCGAAAACTGTCTGCATCGAGCCGTCAAGGCGTGGTCGGAGTGGTTTGGTCGAGAGGTTCCGGTGACCATTCCGAACACACCCGATGGAGCGCCTCCCCGGCCGCTCTTCGAGGTTCTCGGTTCCGATGTGCGATTCATGTCGATCAGCGAAGTTGAAGCTGCATTGCTCGCGCTGGGGAACGGCGCCGCAGCGCTGTTGGCATCACGCTGGGCCGACCGCGGTGGGCGAAGCGGTGGTCACATGTGGATGGCATTCAACAAAGACGGCCGCGTCTTCTATAACGAATGTTCCGGCCACTCAAAACCCACTGATATCGCCCCGGATTGGGAGATCGCACGCACGGCTGCGGCCCTCTTCAACTCCCGGCATCAACCGGTGTATGGCCTCGTGGTGGAGGGGCCGCCTCAACTCGGTGCCGTGGAGAAGGCGATCGGACCGGTCCAGGGTCTGCCCGGGGACCGTCTCGCCAAGCTGACAAGTCGCGAACGCGAAGTTGCGGAACTCGCGGGTCAGGGAAAGTCCAACGCTGAGATCGCCGCCCAGTTGTCGATCACCCCGGCTACGGCAGCCTTCTATATCAATCGGATCATGCCGGCATTGGGTGCGCGGGACCGCGCCGAACTCGTGGCTGTCGTGTACGAGCACGGCCTGGTTCGTCCCGGTTCGCGTACCGATATGCCGAGGATTGCGCAGGAGGATCTCGGGCAGCTGAGCCGTCGCGAACGCGAGGTGCTGTCATTGCTGCTGGGCGGCCTGTCCACCGAAGAAATTGCCACCCAGATGTCGACCAGCCCCTCGACTTCGCGTGTCCACGTCAGTCGAATACTTCACAAGCTCGGCGCGCGGGACCGTGCGCAGCTCATGGCGATGGCTTATCACAGCGGAATGGCCAGCCCCGGACTGCGCACCGACACGCCCGTGCAGCCGCTCGAACTCACACAACGTGAGCAAGAGGTTCTGGAGTTGGTTGCTAAAGGGCTGTCCAACGCTGAGATCGCCACTCGGCTATCGGGCAGCCCCGCATATGTCGGAAATCAAGTCACCAGAATCATGTCCAAACTGGACACGCGCGATCGCGTTCAACTCGTCATTGCGGCATACGAAAGCGGTCTGCTCCGCCCTGAGCCACAAAGTGACACGCGCACAGCGCTGCCAAGCAGTCTGGTGGACCTCGGCTCACTGGAATGCACCGCGCTGGCACTGCTGCTTGAGGGGTTGTCCACCGCCGAGATCGCCGCCCGGCTGTCGATCACACAAGCCGGGGTGAGTAGTCACCTCTACCGCATCATGGCCAAGCTCGGGGTACATAAGCGCACTCAGCTCGTGGCAATGGTCTATGAGAGCGGTCTGATCCATCCCGGCCTGCGAAAGATGTCACCGGCAAATCCGGCAAGCGTGGCTGACCTGAGCGAACAAGAGCGCGACGTGCTGCTGTTGGTGGCCGCCGGACTGTCGAATTCCCAGATCGACGCCGAACTGTCCGCCAATCCTGGGACCGCCAACTTTCATGTCGGTCGTGTTGCTGCGAAACTCTCTGCGCTGGAGCGTCATACACTCGTTGCACTGGCCTACGACGGCGGCCTGATGAATGCCTCGAAGCAATCCGGCCCGTCGTTGTCAGCGACTGTTCTGGCTCAGTTGACGCCCCGGGAACAGGACGTGTTGGCGCTGCTGTTCGAAGGCATACCCGTCAAGGAGATCGCTGCCGCCCTGGCGCTGAACCCACCAGACGCCCGATTCCACCTTTCCAACATCACGGCGAAGTTCGGGGCGCGGGACCTTGCCCAGCTTGTGGCACTGGCCTACGCCGGCGATCTCGATCTGCCGACGCAGAACGCTTCTAGTGACGCGCCCGCGCCAGACCAGCACAGCGACCCGGATACCGCGCCGCGGGCCACCACCGAACTCACCGCCCGCGAGCACGATGTGCTGTGCCTCGTCGCCGCAGGGCTTTCAAATCCTGAGATCGCCGATCAGCTGTCAACAAAACCGGGCGCGGTGGCCGGTCACGTAGGACGCATCAAAGCCAAGCTGGATGTGTCAACACGTAGCGAACTGGTAGTGGCCGCATACAGTCGAGGACTCGTCCGTCCCGGGTCGCCTGCCGACGGCGCAGCCCTCGATCCGACCAGCCTGCTTTCACTAACGCTACGGGAAAGCGAAATACTGCCGTTGCTGCTTGAGGGCCGCTCCAATGCTGATATTGCCGAACATGTTTCACTGAGCACACAGACCACGCGATTTCATGTCAGCAACATCCTGACGAAGCTGGCCGCGCGAGACCAGGCACAGCTCGTCGCGATGGCCTACCGCGGCGGCCTGGCTACAGCACCATCCCACCCGTTGGCGCAGCAGTCGGACCAGATCGAGTCCCCCCAAACCGAGACTCATCCGCGGACCAGTCTGGCTCAGCTGACCCAGGACGAGAACGCAGTGTTGCGACTCGTCGCAGCGGGACTACCCAACCCCGAGATCGCCATCGAGTTGTCCATCAGCCCGGCGGCTGTCGCCGAACATATCAACCACATTTCCAAGACGCTGGCAACGAGTACTCGTAGCCAACTCGTGGCACTCGCTTACAAGACTGGGCTGGTCAGGCCTGGATCGCATACCGACCCAACGACAATCGTGCAGAAACGGCTGTTGGGCCTGACCACCCGTGAACGCGAAGTGCTGACGTTGCTGAGCGATGGGTTGTCCAACGCCGAAACCGCCATCCAACTGTCCCTCACTCCGCACGAGATACGGTCTCTGCTCCGCAGCATCGCGTCAAAACTCGCGGCCCGCGACCATGCCCACCTCGTGGCGATGGCCTATCAGAGCGGCCTGGCCCATCCCGTACCAGAGCCCCTACCGGACGCGACACACGGCAATGCGCTGTGTGGGCCGGAGGTGGTCGAATACCTCGATAGGGTTTATCCTCACCGTCTCTTCCAACTTGCGGCCACCCCGACAGCCGAAGGGGTGCCCGCACGGGCGGTTTTCGAAGCCGTTGGGGTGGCGTCCGGCACCGAGTTCGCCTCATTTGTGCATGTAGCCCAACGACTCTCGGAACTGGGTCCCGGTTCGGCAGCAGTGGTCGCCTGGTCATGGGCGAGCGACAACGGTCGTCAAGGCGGACATGGGGCCGTCGTGGTCAATGACAACGGCTCCATCACCCTGTGGGACCCCCATACGAAACGCCACTACCCTTACGACCCCGCCACTCACCAGTTCTCCGGCTACCATGCCAACGCCGTCGCCACGATCGCCGCCGGCTACCTCGATCCCGCGGGCCAAGCCGCCGTACCGCTGGCCGGCGACCCGGAGGAACTCACCGCCGCCGAACGCGTCGGCCATATCCAAGGCCACCCGGACAACGACTTCGAACGTCGGGTGAACCCAGATTTCGCCCTCCCGGCGCAGGCGGTGGTTGATTCCGCAAATCCCGCACTGGCACAACAACTTGCTGCGGAACTATCCGGTATGTACGGGCCCTACCTGATCAAGTGGACCGCATCGCCGAGCGCGACGCGCATGCTGCTCGACGGCGCGATTCTGCACGGTGCGATCCTCGACGAAGAAGGCCTGGAGATCGGCGTTACGAATTTTCGGCTCTACCGCGATGCAGGTGTTCTCAGGGCCCACCGTGGTCCTCTGATCGTCGAGGATGTGCGAACGTGGGTCCGCGAGGAGCTCGAGCGGGAACTTACATCGATTCTGCAGCGCTATCTTGAGCTTTCCGACATTCATCGGCTGACGTACGACAGAACCGGTGATCAACCCCCGGACCGACGTAGGCGTTTGAACCGAGGAATTCCTTCCCTAGAGCAACTGACGAAAGACTACCGCGGCGAGAATCCTGCGACCCGTCAGGCCAAACCGTTGCTGGCCGATCCCCTGAAGGAAGTGCTCAAACACCCAGACCGTGGCCGCGTAGGACGACTTGCTCAGGATCTCTCCGGCTTGTATGGGCCTTACCGCGTTCGGCTGACGGGCAAAATCGTCGCTAAGAAGACAGTCGTCCTCGAAGGCCCAATTCTGGACTGGAATCTCGATCCAGAGGGCTATTACCGAGAGATCGGCAGACTCTCGATAACTTTCGACCGGGATAGTGCCGGCAATCCCGTTGCCTACCACGAGGTACTCGAAATCCGTGACCGGGCTTTGCAGGACAACGGCTTCCGCAGTGCGCTCGCGTGGGGCTTGAAGCACTACTACCGCGAGTCCGGCGTCAGCCAGATCCGAGTGGCATCGCGGTGGGAGAACAACTACAACTTGGCCCGGCGCGGCCTCGCCTGGTCGACGGATCCGAAAGTCAAGGAACACACGTTCGCCGGCATCAAACAGAGAGCGGCCGAGTTGCTGGACTCGGGGGTCAGCACTGAGGCCCAGGACATCCTGAACTCGCTCCTGGATTGCCTGCCGTTCAACGCTGAGCGTGGCGGTGTCGATGTGCTCCACCCACTCATGCCAGAGCCCCGCCAGCTGGCAGAGCTCTCCACAGATTCCGAACCGGATCTGGGGAAACGACTGCTGGAGAACATCTATGCCGGGTTTGCCGATGACGTCTTCCTTGACGGGATTGACTCAGTGGCTCCGAACTGCGCTCATCAGTGCCTAGACGAACACTCCCTGTGGCACGGACACCCCGCCGGTCTCGGGCTGGAGCCGTCGCGCACTGGGGTACCGGCACGCAGAGTGTATGAAAGCCTGGATGCGGATGTCCGGTTCGTGTCGTACTTGCAAGTCGAAGAGAGACTGCGCAGCCTTGGCGAGGGCGCGTCTGCGCTGATCTCGTCGCGCTGGCGATATCGCGGTGGTCGACCGGTGTCGCACATGTACCGCGCAGTCAACATCGGCAACGGCGCGATCGAGTTCAGTGACCCCTACTTCGGACGGCGTTCCACGTGGCCGCCTCCATGGGGTGAGCATACGGTCACAACGACGGCTGCCGCGTTCTTCCACCCCAATGGCGATCCGGTGTACCGCCTTGACCTGGAAGGCCCGGCGCAGCTCGGTGCAACCGAAGATGCCATCGGGCTCGTCCAGGGCGGCCCGCATGACGGTGATGAACTCCGGCCGGCCGCGACCGCCACACTACGCAGATTGGCCGACGAAGCGTTGGCACTGCGCGGCGTGGCCTCGGCGGCTTGGTTACGCAACCCGACGGGGGCGGCCGAACTGGCGAGCTCGGTCGCGCAAAACAATGCCGCCTGGTGGAAGAAGCTGACCCCTGCGCAGCAATACGCGCTGACCGAGGTCTACCCGCAGCACGTCGGGAACGCCGAGGGCGTTCCGGTTGCGGCCCGCCATGCAGCCAATGTCCGTTCATTGCAACAGCTTCGCAACGACCTGCAGGCTAAGCGCGAACGCGGAGAGCCGATCTCCCGTCCTGAGCGTGATCGGCTGGCGCGTTACAACCGCATCCAACGCGCACTCGACACAGCCCGGACTACCGCTGAGCGCGCGGGACTGGATGGTCCGCATCTTCTGGCATTCGACCCCATGGCATTCGGCGGCAGTGGACGCGCACTGGTGAGCTTTGGCGAAGATCCCTACGAAGCCGACCGGGTCCTGTGGAACATACCCGGTCAAGGCATGACGATCGACCAACTCGGCTACTGCATGGGCGATGCGCTCAACAACTTGCGTAGCGCCCTTCACGAGGATCCGGACCTGAAGGCAGCCTCAATTACGTGGATCGGCTACGAGACACCCAGCGGACAGTCGACGTGGCAGGCCGCGCGACACACGTTTGCGCGCCTAGGGGGTGAGATTCTCTACAGCGACATCAGAGCCTTCAACGCCGCCCGCGACGTTTGGGCCGGCGATGGCAGTCACTTCACCGACAACCACATATTCGCGCACTCGTACGGCTCGACCACGACCAGTTATGCAGGTCGCGGTGGGCGGTTACACGATGACGTTCACACCATCACACTCGCCGGATCGCCAGGCGCCGGACCGGTGCGGCACGCAGAAGAGTTCGGCATCGGGGACAACGTGTTCGTCGCGTCGTCGTCGCGGGACCCGTTCACCTCGTTGGGCGGACGAACGCCTGAATCTGCCGGGCGGATCTTCGGGATCGGGCTCGGGGTGGATCCGTCGATGGATTCATTTGGTGCACGGCGTATCACGGCCGAGTTCGCCGCTGCAATGGATCACAGAAGCAACCGCGGTACCCACAACGCTTACTTCAGATACGCCGACAAGGCGGCCGAACCTCCCCTTCGTAGTGAATCGCTCGCGAACTTCGGGCGGATCGCCGCTGGCCGCCTAGACCAGCTGCACCTAGAAAGACACCGCACCACGGATGGTGGACTTGGTTACCGATTCGGCTGGCGCACAATCGAACGGGCGAGCCAACGTCGTCTACGTCTCGATGGCGACGGCGCCCGACAACCCTCGGATCGCCGCGTCCGCCGCCCATGGAATCCACGGTGGCGCCCTGACGTCGACTGCGCCCGCTTCGTGGTCGATGAGCTCTTCGCCCGGACCGGGCGCCGTATTCATATCGGGGCTTTATCCTCGCGCAAGGGCGTGCCCGCCCGCACCCTGTTCGAGGCGATCGGTACCACGGCGGAGTTCGATACCTACCTCGGGGTGGAGAAGAAGCTTCTGCAGATGGGGCCGGGCTCGTCGGCCGTCCTCGCCTCACGGTGGGCACAGACCAACGGCGGCGGTCACGCCTACCTCGCGGTGAACCTCAACGGCCGCGTATATCTTGCCGATCAGAACAGCGAACTGTACACGGGCTGGCCACCGTACTGGGGTCAGGAAGCAGTGTCCTACACCGCCGTTGCCTATCTCCACGCCAACGGCGAACCAGTCAGCGAGCTCACGGACCGAGCCGAACTCGACCACACCACCAACATCAACGTTCGCGGTTACCCCGACGATGACGGCTTCGCGCGGAGCCGAAGCCTCATCGCAGAAGTGGTGGACGGCAGGAGCAGGAACCCTGAGCGTGTCCAGCAGCTTGCGGCGTACCTGTCGCGGCAGTATGGAAGATTCTCAGTTCAGTTCGACGTTGTACCTCAGAGCGGAGAACTCCGTCGACAACCGAGCGCTGAAAAAATTACTGGCGCGATCCACGACGGCGGGCGGGACGCCGGCGAGATCACGTGGGGATTCGGCCGTGGCGACGACAATAAACTTGTGGCGCGTCTCGAGATGCTCCATCTGTTCAAGGAGGATCTCCCCTCCCGAGAATTCGCCGCGGATGTGCTTTGGGAACTGGTGTCCTTCTATTTCGACTCCGGCATCGAGCGCATCGAGTTGTCCTCTTTCTCGAAGAGCGGATACGCACTCGCGCTCCTGGACTGCAACTGGGATCGGGAGCCGGCCAAACTGGCCCAATCCTTGGCCGCCCTGCGAAAGTCGTTCACGGAGATGGCTGAGCGGGTCAGCAGACGCACAGTCACCCTTCTTGAGAACGTCATCGACCAATTGATCTCCAGTCGCGGCAGTTCTCATTCACCTTGGGAATTAGCCAACCTCGCTACTTCAGAGGTGCCCAACCTGGGAGAGCAGTTGCTTTCCGGCACACACGCTTTGCACTTCGTCAAGGATCTCGGTGTGACGGTGTCGCACTCCGCGCAAAACTGCGGGCAAGCGGCCATCGCGCAACTGTCGCAGTGGCATGAACGGGGCTTCCAGCTGGATGCGGCGCCGTCGGAAAGAGGCGTTCCCGCGCGTGAGCTCTTTGAGGCGATCGGATCCGATGTCGTGATCGTGGACACCTACGACGACGTCGCGGATGACCTACGCAGTCTCGGCAATGGCGCATCGGCCCTACTGGTGTCGTCGTGGAGCGGTGGACCGCACCGGAGCGGACATGCTTATCTCGCACGGCTGGACGATGGTCAAATCAAGCTGTGGGATCCCTTCACCGGCGAGTGGTCGGGGTGGCCGCCATATTGGGGAGAAGGCGCGTTGTCGCTCACCGCTGTTGGTTACCTCGACGACAGCGGTGATGCGGCCCTCCCACCAGACGGCGCGTCTCAGCTCTTCGCGATCGACTCGCTTCATGTCCAAGGAGTTCCCACCTCTGCGGTGGACACTCGCAAGGCTGAGCCGTTGGGCGATGTGGTGAGGCGATCGGGTGACATTGAAGCAGCCAATCGTCTCGCCAATGACCTCTCAGGCCGGTATGGACCATACGACATCAACTGGCGTGCACTGCGATTCGGCAGCGAAATCCGCTTGACGGGCGTGATCGTCGACGAGAATCGCGAGATCGGCCATATTCAACGGATATTCGATGAAGACGACCAAGGCCGACTCGTCGCAGTCCACAACGGGTTGAACATCGACACGCCCAGTCATCGACACAACGGGTTTTCTAAAGCACTCGCAGAACTCGAGCGCTATTACGTCCGGTCTGGTGTTGACCGCATCGAATTGAGAACGCATGACGTTGGCGGCTATGTGTGGGCGCGGCGCGGCTACACATGGGATCCAGACCCCGGCAATCTCCAGAAATCGATAAAGAGCATTCAGCTGTCTGCCGAAGCGTTGGCGGCCGTGGTCAGTGAGCAATCGCGTGCTGCCCTCGATGAGATGGTGCACCGCTTGGGGACCAGTGAACGTCGCCCAGAGCCCATCGAATTGGCCTACTTGGCAACGCCCGACGAACCGGAGCTGGGCCGCCGCCTGTTGGAAGGCGTCGGTGTTCAGAAGGCCGGCGGTCTTCACCTGGTTCGATATCTGCCGACTCCCGGTAGATCCACCACATGGTCGGCAACTGAACTTCGAGCGTGGTTCCGTCGCCGGATCGGGTCAACGCCAGCAACACCACCGAATTCGGCCCAGTTCGTCGCAGAACAGATCTCCCAGCGATATGGCCGGCGACTCCACGTCGAGAAACCACGTTCCACCATGGGGGTACCGGCCTGGGCACTGTTCCAAGCGATAAGGTCCAGCGCCCGGTTCGCCACCTATGCCGAAGTCACCACAAAACTCCGTGAACTGGGCGATGGCTCGTCGGCAGTGCTCGTGTCATCGTGGCTGAAGAACGGTCGCAGCTGGGGCGGCCACGCGTATCTCGCCGTCAACGACGGCGGTGTGATTCGCCTTGCCGACCAGGACACCGGTGCGTTGGCGGGTTGGCCGCCGAAATGGGGGGAGGGAGCGGTCGCCCGTACCGCGGTTGGGTACCTCACACCCGACGGCGAACCCGTCGAACCACTGCACGACGTTCCGCTGCAACTACAGCCCGCCGACACCCACGGCGATGTCGGCAGTCCTCGAGATGTTCCCGACTTCGTGCGTCAGCTCATGGAGTACCGCAAAAAGCATCGCGCAGCGCGAGTGGTCGACACCAGTCACGCCGAACCGTTGGGTGACGTGCTCGATAACGCCGCCGACACCGCAAGGCTCAAGCAACTGGCCGATGATCTGACCGGTTGGATCGGGCCGTACCGGGTCATCTGGGGCGCCTTCCCGCGCGGCTCGGGGAAAGTCGATCTCAATGGCTTGATCCGGCAGGCGCGCGAAATCGGCTCTATCAAGGGAACATTCTCCCGCGATGCGGCCGGAAGCCTCGTGGTCGAGGTCAAAGATTCAGGCCTGTACATCTATCATCCTGACCACCGCGGCCGACGGTTTTCCAAAGCGCTGATGAGAGAGCTAGTCCCCTATTTCCAGCGGTCCGGGGTCGACCGTCTGGAGGTCACCACGGACGGTGATGGTGGTTACGCATGGGCTCGCGCAGGGATCTCGTGGGATCCGGATCCACAACGGCTACAGGTATCGATGGCTAGTGTCATGGGATCAGCTGAGCGGCTGTTGAGCTCGGTGGACGAACCTGCCCAGCAGGTTCTTCGAGCTACCATGCAGCAGTTGCGGTCAGGCAACGATCGACCGCAACCCATCGACCTGGCAAACCTCACCGCACCTGGCTGTGACGATCTCGGCCGACGGTTGATGGTCGATACTGAATGGTACGGCGTGCTGCCGCTACAGTCGGCCGACAAAGTCAACTGATATCCGAGGAACACCGTTAGAGAACACTGGAGGATGAACATGGAAGCAGAACAAGCGATCTCGTTGGCTTCGGAATGGATACGCGCACGCGGGCTGGACTATCCGACCGACGGTTTGGAGGCTGACCGCTTCGATGTCGGGTGGGCTGTATACGCGCCGGTCGACATCGATGAAAGCGATCCCATGGCTTTCCTCGACATGCCGGTAGGACGGGCGGTCTTCCTCGTGGGGGATTCGGGGCGCATCGAAGAATCATCATCGTCGGTTCCGCCACAGATGGCCTACGACAAATTCAAGGCAGATGAACTGCGGATACAAGCCGCCGAAGACCGATCCGGGGAGTGACGGTCAGCTAGAGGCAAGCCTGCGCCCGGCCATGCCGGGTCTCAGGCTTGGTCTTGCTGCTCGAAGGCGTCTGCCGCATTCTTGAGACCACGCGAATAGTGGCCCAATAGATCGGTTTTGGCGACGACGGAGCCATCGACCCAATCCAACTGCGGCAGATAACTCTCGACGAACTGACCACCGATCCGGTCGTCACCCCATGCAGCACCTTCACCGCTGAGCTTGGCTCGCAACCCCGAGAGCACCGCCAACATCCGGCCGCTCACATCAGCCAAATGTTGAGACGTCGCCCGCAACTCGGCCGGTGTCACACCCAACTCATCAGCCATAACCTCATCTCCTCACTGTCGGGAACACGTTGTCTTGCTTGCCCTGTTCCTCGTGGCTCGTCCCCGGCTGGGAAGCAAGCGGCGGCAGGGGATTTGACAGGTCTCGAAGATCAGGTGCGCCGTCTACGAATTCGGACAGCGATGGGAAGCGGCCTCGTCGTTCGCTTATCGGCACCATCATGTCGGACGCTAATTTGGTCACTTCGCTCGCCGCCGCCTGCGCGGCTTCCGTGACGTGGTCCGCTAATTCGTCGAATTCATACTCGTTGAGGTAGTTCTCGTCGATGACGGTGTTCAGCAACTGGCCATGGGCGTTGACAGTAACCTCGACCAATCCGTCGGCTGCCGCACCGGTCGCCGTAAGCGCAGCTTGTTTCGTGCGAACGGCGGCGATCTCTGCCATTTGCTCTTGAGCCAAGCCCAGCACCTCAGCCAATCGATGCCGCAGTTCGTCGTTGCTCACGCCGTCTCCCCCGCTCTCGTGTCGTTCTTGAAGTCCCGCAGCACAGCGACATCCTCGGCGATCAGCTCGTCGATCCGCCCGGCCAGGGCCGGTCGTGTCATCGGACGGCCGGCGCCGATCTCGGGATCGAATAGATATGAGCCGTCGTCTTCTACGCTCACCCAGACAGCGGCGTTCTTGCCGCGATCCAAACCCCAGCGGCGGGTGGGACGCCAATGACTCTGGACAGAACCGAAGGCTGTCACTGCTGCTCGCCGTATCACTGTTGGCGGAGACCGATCGGCTTCGTGATGAACCCTGAAATCCTCTGAGTGGGGCGCAGTTCGGGAAACTGTCGAGGGCTCGGAGAAAGCAACCGCAGTATGCTTACCCGGCCGGCCGACATCGACCGCGTCGGCGACTACCTGTCCCAAATCGTACGGTGACACTTCGTATACATCGAGGATGTCCTCGTTCTCACGTTGCCGAGCCACGAAGCCGAGTTCACCCACCCGGTGGCCGAGTACCCGGAGGCTGGGCGTGTCCGCGGAGATGTATTGGACATGGCATTCGACGCGGATGTCGGCATAGGCGTATGCCGCCGCCCAGCGTCGAAACTTCTGCAAGTCACCATGATCGAAGCGATCAGACACAGAACGCCCGTATGCGGTGTATTCGTCGTGAGACGCAAAGTTGGTCGGCTTCGTCAGCATGAACGGGTAGGGCAGGGATTCCCGCCCATGGAATCGGCAGATGATGTCGAGGTCGATGAGGTCGATACTCCCGACGTGACGAGGAGCCGGCCGGCGAACCGTCACGCGCTGCGGATGCGTACTGGGCATCAAGCTACCTCGTGCAATGTAAAGACCGGTCCGTCGGTAGTCACCATCGGAGTACGCATGATGTGCAGCACCACAGCCGTCGAACTGAGTTGATACTCCGAAGCGACGAGCAGGACAATCGAATCGGCCGTCAGATCTTCCGCTTGTGCAAGATGGACGAGCCCCGCGGCCTGTGTGCTCACCCCTAGATAGCCGTGGTCAAGGCTGTTCTGGTACAACGATTCCGACCACGGCAGATCAAGCGCCTTAGCCAGCGAGCGGTACGGTTCTCCGCTGGCCGTGCCGTGTGGCACGAAATGCGTCACGTACTGTGGGCTGATCTGCGCGTTCTTGAGTGCGGAAGTCACCGCACCGATCAACATGTTGAACGAATCACGCGCAGCCTCAGGAGTTCTTGACTCCGCGACGGAGGCAACTGTAGCTCGGAAGTCGCTCATTGTCGCGTGCTCCCAGAACTTCTTGCGAGTTTGCCAAGGCTGCGCCTGGTCGGGACAACTTGCGGTGCCAATGCCCACAATCCGGGCGAAACCCCCTGCTGCCGAGAGAACCGACGCATGGGCAGAATCTGAGAACGGTTCTCCGCCAGTGGTTCTAGCGGCTGCGAACCGGTCTTCCCACGACCAATTGTCGGCGCCGGTGCAGAGCACCGCACCGCCCGATCGCGTGAGCCCTTCGGAGATCAACCACGCCGTGAGACCGCCGGCGCAGAGTTGCCGAAGCTCAAACGCATTGCCGTGGTTACCAACAATGCCATGCTGGATCTGATGATGGACCGGCCAACCCGCGCTGCCCTGATACCCCGACCCGCCATGTACGACCCACGCCACATCAGAGGAGGGCACCGCCGCCGCCGCGAGGGCGTTGCGTCCGGCATGGATGGCCATGTCGGCGGGTGATAGGTCAGGGCACTCGCATACGGCACGCCACTGCGGCACCGATGCGACCTCGTCGGGGATGGCAGGCCGCCACGTCGGCAGCAACGCACTCACCGAACGGATGTATGTCACTGGCTGACCAGTTGGAACGGACGGTCGGGGTCTTCCTGTCCGCGGCTGGGGCGCGGGGCCTCACCCGGCGGTTTTGGCCATGCCGGGGCGCCTCGCTCGGACTCGGTGGTCTCGGCTGATTCGTCCGCGCCGATCACCGGCACGATTGCGTCGGTGTCCCCCACCAGCTCCTGCCCATTCTTCTTGCGTTTCAACGCCTTGTTGACCTGATGCCCCTTGGCGTTGTTGTCTCCCCGCTGAGCCGCGGCCGGTGCACCCGTGCCGGGCGCGCCCATGGCGCCGAGCCCAGCGCCGACCGCGGGGGCCGCCATCCGTGCGGCGGCAGGGACGGGTATGCCACTGACCGCCTTGGCATTCGGGATCGCGCGCGGCATACCGATACCACTGCCGCCGCCCGCTTTTGGTCCCCCGGCACCACCCAACGGCGGTTTTGTGGTGCCGATACCCGTTGGTCCGAGACCCAGCACACCTTCCGGCGGTCCTTCGTCACCGGTCGGAGGCTGGAACGCCTCTTTGGCAGCATCTGCTGCCTGCTTAGCCGCGTCACCCATTTGTCCGAGCGCGTTCTTCGCGGCGTCAGCAATGCCATCGAGGTTGGGAGACGTAGTCGGACTTGCAACGTCGGTCGGGATGGTTGGATCCGGAATCTCCGGCAATCCGAGATCCGGAGTCTGCGGTCCGCCACTCGGGGCGCCGCCCCCGCCACCGAGCGAGCCGGGGCCGGCAGGACCACCGGGATTGTTCCCCAAGTCCGGCGGCCCACCGCCGGTGAACGAGGGATTGTTGTTGGCGATGGTCTCGATGTTGGGGCGGTACGTCTCGTTCATCACCTTCTGTGCAAACGTGTCGTACGCGTGCTTGATTTCATCACCACTACCTGAGTAGTTCGCCAAATCGTGCTGATATTTCTCACGATTGGGTGCGATGTTGTCGTACACGAAATCCATGGTGCGCGTAAAGCCATCGAGCAGGGTCTCCATCGCTCCCGCGCCCAAACTCACCTGAGTCGGCTCGCGAAACGAGGCACGGACGTTCTCGAAGGCAGCTCCTTTGGTGTCACCGTTCCAGTGCTCCTTGTCTTTCACCAGGCTTTCGAGTGCATTCTCGAAATCGTCGGTTGCGGTGGCTATTGCGTCTCTGAGCGCTCCCCATGCTGCCGCTAAGCCGGTGCCCATGCCGCCGATGCGCGGTCCAGTAAGGTGATCAGAAACCTCGTCGAACGTGACATGTACAAAGTTCTCCGGCACGACCGGATAGCTTGCCTTCTCGTAGCGCTGCCGGTTCAGATCGTCGAGGCCGGTTGTTGGAGCATGCAAATCGTCGTTGTCGACTTGTGACGGGTCGTTGCCCCAATCACCTATCCAATTCGCCCAGGTTCCAACGATCGGGATGGCGATCAAATATGGGCTGTCCGACAAGAAATTGCTTACGCCTTCGATCGCGTCCTCGCACATGTCGCTGCTCCGTCCAATGATCAGGCTTCGGCCTGAATCCGCCTGATCGCCGCGTCAACGGTGTTCTTGTACTCGTCGAGGTAGGAGATGTAGGCGTCGAGTGTTGCAATGACTTTCTCGGGGGCGAGGTTCGACAGCTGATTGTTCGTCTCGACTGCCGAGGTATAGGTGAGAACGCTGGGCAGGGCGCCGTCGCTGATCAACTCCATCGCCCTGCGCATTTCCTGGAGTGCGCCGCGATACTTGTCGAATGCGGCGGTGAAGTATGCGTGCGCCTCCACAGTCACCGCCAGACCAGGGTCACCCGGCCACACTGGTGACGGCAGATTCGACCGGGGCTGACCTTGTCCATTCAGCCCGAGGATGTCCAGGACACCCGGAGTGTTCGACATGGCTTCCCCCTTGACTCAGCCCGTCCCGCGGTCCTCGCCCAAACGGCGACTCGGGTAAATTTACCATTGATGGTAAACAAAACGATATGCATCGCCCTTACACGGGCGTATCAGGAGCGTCTGCCTCAGAAGCGGGGGCGTTCGCCGCGAACCCGAGGGAAAAGTTCCGCCATCGCGCCCGCCAGTTCCAAATAGGCCTCGACCGTGGCCGGCTTCAGTGCTTCGAAGTCCACGTCCGCACCCTCGGCGAGATGTGGATCGAACGGAATCATATGCACCGAGCGGCATCTCGCTTCGAAGTGCGCGAAGACCTTCTCCACGTTCAACGCCGCCGAACCGGGCCGTGCGGCGCTCAGAACCACGTGCGCCTCTCGAACCAGCGCGGCATACCCGTGCTGCGTCAACCAGTCCAGCGTGGCCGATGCGCTTCGTGCCGCATCGATCGCGGGAGAGCTGACCAGGACGATGGCGTGCGCCAGATCCAGGACACCGGCCATGGCTGAATGCATGATGCCGGTGCCGCAGTCGGTCAGGATGATGTTGTAGTAGTGACGCAGAATGTCGACGGCACGTCGATAGTCCGCTTCACCGAATACCTCCGACACCGCGGGCTCTTGCTCGCTGGCGAGCACCTCGAGCCGGCTTCCCGCCATGCGCGTGTGGCCACGGACGTCTGCATAGCGGTTGATGTTGGCGTCTGACAACAGGTCTCGCACGGTTGACTGCGTTGACGTGTCGGCGACCCGTTCTGCCAGCGTGCCGCGGTCGGGGTTGGCGTCCACCGCGATCACTCGGTCGTTGCGCACCATCGCCAGCGCCGAGCCGAGCCCGAGTGTCGTCGTGGTCTTCCCGACGCCACCCTTGATCGACAAGACGGCGATGCGGAAGTCACCGACAAAGGGTTGTCGAATCTGTGCGAGCAGGTCCGCTTGCTCGCGCTCCTTGCGGGACACACCGGGATTGATGCGCCCGCCGCTACCGCGATGCACGGCTCGCCGCCATCCCGACTGTGGCGCGTTGCGCTCACGCCGGACGATCTCGGCCTCGTCGAGAGATGGCGGCATGCGGAAACGTTGGGGCAGATCAACCGGCGCGGTCTCGCTCGCCGGCGGCGGCGGAATCCATCCGGGCGGTGGTGGTGGCAACCAGCCGGGCGGGGGTGGCGGTGGCGGTAGCCAGCCGGACGGCGGAGGCGGAGCCGGTAACGGAGGTGGGGCCTGCTCCCAGTTCGGTTCCGGTGGCTCGGGCGTCGCCTCGACGGCGGGTTGCGGCTGCTGATCGGACGGCGACGCAATCGGTGGTGCGGGTGGCGGTGGGTCCGCTCGCTCGAACCGCTGAGCGAACTGCCGCTCGCCGATCGCGCTCTGCACCTGCCATGGTGGCGGCGCCATACGACGGCCCGGCGCGGGGCTTGCCTGCTCGACATCGGGTGGCGGGGCGGCGCGTCGTGCGTCTTCCACCGGCGACGCGTCGTGAAGCGAACCGGGCTCGGCGCTCGGTGGCTCCTCGTGCGGCATCGTTCCCCTTCGTGTCCGGGCCGGAAGTCGGTCTTGATCGTACGTAGCGTTCACCGATCGCGTCGGCGGGCCGCTGTCAGCACCATGGCAGCCACCATCAGCGCCACGCAAGCGGAAACGACGCTAAGAACGATGACGCGTGCCCGGCGGTTGTCCGCATCTGGCTGCGCGGGAAGGCCGATCGGCGTTCCCGTACCCGGCTGAGTTTCGTTCTTGTCTGGCGCCAGTTGATTCGTCAGCGCGGCGACGGGATCGATGACCCCGTAACCGGTCGCGACGTTCGGCCCGTCGCCTGGGGTCCGCGCAGTCCGTTTGACCAGATCCATCACCTGGCCCGCGTTCAACTCCGGAAAATGTGACCGGACGAGTGCGACAACACCAGACACAAAGGGTGCGGCGAAACTCGTTCCGTTCAGGGGCGCCATGCCGTCCTGGGCGAGTTGGGCGTTGATCAGGCCCGGTCCCGCCGAGTCGAGCGAGGTCACTCGCTCGCCGGGTGCGGCCACCGAAACCCAGGGCCCGTGCAGGCTGAAATCCGCGGGAGTGGCCGACGTCGTCACCGCGCCGACTGTCAGCACATAGTCGTCGAACCATGCCGGGCTGGCGATGGTCTGCACGGTGTCCCAGGCCTCGTCCTGCGGTTGATTCGGATCGGGCAGCACATTCTGGGTTCGGCACATGCTCTGCTCGTTGAAGTTGCCCGCTGCCGCAACGACGACGACATTGCGCTCGAAGGCGAAGCGGACCGCACGGCCGAGTTCCGCATCGTTGAGGCCGGCCCCCACCGGGGCGCACGCAACCTCCGACAGGTTGATCACCGTCGCGCCGAGATCGACCGCGCGGGTGATCGCCAGTGCAAGGGTATGGGTGGTGCCATAGCCGGGCGAGGTCGCGTTGGGATCGTCGTTCTGGCCGCCGCCACTTCCGACCACCCCATACACCCCGCTGTTCTGGCGGATGGACAGAATCGTCGCGTCGGGGGCGACCCCGGAGAAGCTGTCCTCAGGCGTCGGTGCCGCCGCAATGATGCCCGCCACCAAAGTGCCGTGCGCGTCGCAGTCGACGAGCCCGTCGGTGTTCGAGACGTAATCGCCGCCCGCTTCGAGCGCACGCAGCCGCGGATGGCGGTTCACGCCCGTGTCGATCACCGCCACCTTCTGCCCTGCTCCACGCGAGAATCGCCATGCCGACCGGTATTCCAGCATCGCCTCAGCACTTGTCTGCTTGGTGAAGTCCGTGGCAGGCAGCACGCCCGTGGGTATCCCGCAGATGGCCTTGAGCTCGGTGGGCTGCGGCGGAGCGACCGGTCCACCGGGCGGCGGGCCGGGCTCGACCACGGGCGGGGTGATCGCGCCTGCCGGTAAGGGCGGCGTCACTGCCGCCAGCACCAGCACCGCGCTGACGAGCGCCGCGCACCGCCGAGCGACGATCACCACGGCCCGAGCCGGTCGTAGATGCCGAGCGCCCAGAACGCGAGCGGTATCAGCGCCGCTGTCAACACATAGTCCGCATAGGCCGTTGCTGTCGAAACCCACACAGGACGAACACCGTCCGCGGCAACCACACCGGCCACCATGGCCAGCACGGCGAGCGCGACCAGCACACCGATGCCGGCCAGCGGCAGCAGCCCGTGACCGGCTTGGACCTGGACACAGGTGGCCAACGCCAACGCAACCGCCGGGGCCGCCAGAGCTGCACGCTCGGCCGGTATACGACCGCAACGATTACGCACCGCCAACACCGCTGCGCACACCAGTGCGAAAGAGAAACTCGGCCAACCGATCTCTGTGCGCACGAGCACCACGGCACTCACCACGACAACCGTCGCCAGCCCTGCCAGCAACCCAGCCCGGCTCAGCGCCGCTGACCGCACGCGGGCCCAGACATCTTCGGCACTGGGCATCGCAGCACCCGAGTCGGCCTCGTCCCTCACCGCGGCGAGCCGGTCATCGAACGGACGGTCCTTGTGCGCCACCCCCGGCCGGACCGTCGGGGTCGGAAAGCGACCGAGCCTCGCGGTCAGGGTCGGCACCGAAAGGCACGTCAACGTCGCGACGGTCGCCGCGGCGACGGACAGCACCTGGACCGGCGCCCCCAACGCACGCCCCAACAGGGTGATGGCGCCGAAGCCGAACACCACCGCGGCGGTGAGGTAAGTCCAATGCCCTGTGCCGACCAGCCGGTGATACGCCACCGTGAGTACCAGCAGCACCACGCACGCCGCGGCAAGACCCCAATCGCCGTAACGCGCGGCCAGCACCCAGCCGATCGCTGCGCTCAGGGCGATGGCGGGCCAGCCTGCGGCGGTCGCGATATCGCCGCGGCCGAGGTACCGATTCGCCAGTGCCCCACTCGTGATCGTGAGGACGGTCGTCAGCAACGCACCACCGACAACCGCTCCACGGTGCGCCGACAGCGCGTCGGCACCGAGGAAATACACCCATACCGCTGTGCACATCCACAACCCGACGATCGCCATCACACCGGCGGCGGACGCATTCCACGGCGCATAGGCCGCCCTGTTGAGACGTGCGGCGGCGTCGACCACGTCGTCGTGCAGGGTCGGCGGTGACAGGGTGGGACGCGACGCGACGCGCAGCAACTCACCGTTGCCGATGCCGACCGATCGCAGTGTGTCGTCCGGCGCGAGCGCGGTGCCGTCGCCGACGCGGGTGAGAACCCAGAACGTGCGCCGCTCTTCCCGGTCGGCTCCGCCCTCGCCGTCGCGAGTGTCACGCGAGCCGATCAGACGGACAAGCTCCGGTAGCAATGCCGCCACCGGGACGTCTGCCGGCAGCGCGACATCGAGCTGCGTCCGACCGCCGAGCACCGATATCCGGATCCGTTCGGGCGAGGCCGATGCCCCCTGCGCCTCGCGAAGCTCGCTCGTCACAGGTCCGGCATCCTCGACAGTTGAATGACTCCGCTGCGCATGGTGCGCGAGATCAGCATGCCGCGCCCGGGCGGCATCGCGGTCGCCTTGTAACCACCGAAGAGCGGGCCTTCGTCCTTGCTACCGCTCATCACCAAACCATTGCAGGACAGGTCTTTCAGCCGGCCGACGATCGGGTCGAGCATCGCCCGGCCGGCACCGCCACTGCGTCGGGTCACGATGACGCGGAGGCCGATGTCGCGGGCCTGCGGCAGATACTCCACCAACGGCCCGAGCGGATGGCTCAGTGAGCCGCCCGGAATGAGGTCGTAGTCGTCGATCATCACGAACAGGTCGGGCCCCGACCACCACGACCGCTCCTTGAGCTGTTGCTGGGTGATGTCGTTGGGAGGCTGCCGCTCCTTCAGAGCGTTCGCCAACGCCGTCATCAGCTCCGTACACGACTGCGGCGCAGTGGAATAGCCACCGAGATACTCATCGGGGACGACACCAAGCATCGAGCGCCGGAAGTCGACGAGGATGATCTTGGCTTCGGTGGGTGTGGCGTTTTCCATCACTCCGGCGGCGATGTTACGCAGCAACCCGGTCTTGCCGCATTCCGAATCCGCGAACGCCACCAGATGCGGTTGCGCTTCGAAATCCACGACGACAGGGCCCAATTCCTCTTCGTTGATCCCGATGGCGACGCGCGACTTGCTCAACGGACCGATCTCGCGGGCAGCGCGGATCACGCCGTCGCGGTCGACATCGTGAGGCAACATCCGCACCCGCGGGGCCTGCCGTTCGCCGTAGTGGGCGCGTACGGCGTCGACCGCAGTCGCGACGCCTGCAGGCAGGTCCTCGACCGTCGACCGGGAGTCCAAGCGGGGCAACCCGACCAGAATGTGCAGGCGTTCGAAGTTGATACCGCGGCCGGGCCGGCCGATCGGTACCACCTCGGCGGCCCTGCGCCCCACTTCGCTGTCGATGGGGTCACCGAGCCGAAGTTCGATCCGGCTGCCGAGCATGTCTTTGACCGCGGGCCGGATCTCCATCCACCGGGAGGCTGACACCGCAAGGTGCACGCCGTACGAAAGACCTTGGATGGCCAGCGACTGCAGCACCGGATCGAGGGCCTCGAAATCGCTTCTGATCGACGCCCATCCGTCGACCACAAGCACGACATCACCGAACGTGTCCTTGCTCAGCGGATCTCGTGCTGCCTCCTCGGGTGGCAACGTCGCGAGTCGGGCTTTGCGCTGCCGGAAGTCGCGCATGGATTCGATACCCAGATCACGGAAGAGCCTTTCGCGGGCCCGCAGCACACCGGCCACCTCTGCCACGGTTCGTCGAACGGCATCGGCGTCCATTCGGCCCGCCACGCCACCGACATGCGGCAGCTTGGACAGACTGGCCAACGTTCCACCGCCGAAGTCCAAGCAGTAGAACTGCAACTGCTCTGGGGTGTGCGTGGCCGCGGCGGACATGATCAATGTGCGCAGCGCAGTCGACTTACCCGACTGAGGGCCGCCGACGACCGCAACGTTGCCTTGCGCGCCCGACAGATCGACCATCAGCAACTCGCGGCGCTGGTCATAGGGGCGGTCCACGACACCGATCGGTATCCACAGCCGCCCGTTGACATTGCCGGGTGATTGCCAGTCCGACGACGGCAGCAGATCGTTGACCGCCGGGCTTTCATCCAGCGGTGGCAGCCATACTTCGTGTGCCGGCCTGCCGTGGCCACGCAGTCGGCTCACGACGACATCGAGGAGCGTGGTCTTGGTCGGACCCGACGGCGCCGCTGCCGGAACTGATTCCGCTTCCGTTGCCCGGTCGACGATTGGCGTGGGAACGGCGTCCTTTTTCACCGGCGTCGCGGTGAACAGTTTGGGCGCCAACGCGCCAAGTTGGGACACCCGGCCGCTGCGCGCCGACGTCCGCGGCTTGACGTACTCGCCGGAGACATAACTGCTGTTGAACCGAATAGGTTCTGACGCATCGCATTTCAGGAACGCCGAACCAGGGACGCTCGGTAGGTGATAGGCATCGGGCACACCCAGCACACTGCGTGACTCGCCCGCCGAGAAGGTCTTGAGACCGATCCGGTAGGACAGGTGCGAGTCCAGTCCGCGGAGCTTGCTCTCCTCAAGGCGCTGCGATGCCAGCAGCAGATGCATGTGCAACGACCGGCCCAATCGGCCGATCATCACGAACAGCTCGGCGAAATCTGGTTTTTGAGATAACAATTCGGAGAACTCATCGACGACGATGAACAATGCCGGCAGCGGTTCCAGATCAGCACCGTTCACGCGGGCCCGTTCGTACTCCGTGACGTTCGGGAAGTTGCCCGCCGCCCGCAGCAGTTCCTGACGGCGGTTCATCTCGCCGGCGAGCGCATCGCGCATGCGGTCGACCATCGTCAGTTCGTCTTCAAGGTTGGTGATGATCGCGGCGATGTGCGCGACCCCTTCGAGCCCGAGGAACGTCGCGCCGCCCTTGAAGTCCACCAGCACCAGGTTGAGAGCTTCCGGTGAATGGGAGGTGATCAGCGACAGTACCAGGGTGCGGAGAAACTCCGATTTACCCGAACCGGTTGCGCCGATGCATAATCCGTGTGGCCCCATCCCGCCTTCGGCGGATTCCTTGATGTCGAGTTCGATGGGCTGACCGTTCGGCGTGATACCGATCGGCACCCGCAGTCGTTCCCGCGCCGATCTCGGTCGCCATATCTCTTCGGGCACGATCTCGGCAGCGTCGTTGATTTTCAGCAGCGCCATCAGACCCGGGTCGGTTGCCCTGGAGTCGGCTTCGAGGCTCACGATGTGGGCGGCGTTGGCGGGTCGATACCGGCCGATACGCCGCGCACCGCTGGCAGCCTCGGCAACGCTGATGGCGTCGGGGGTGGCGAATCGTTCGACGCCGACCGCGGTGCGCGCCGCCACGTCGTCACCCTCCACCAGCAACTGCAGACTGCGCCGCGCTGTCGCACCGTCGCGGGGACCGTTGAGGTCGAGCAGGGTGACACTGTCCATCCCTGCGTCCGTGATCAGCCGTTCATCACCCGTCACGAACCCGTCGTCGAGAACCACCACCAGCTGCTTGAGCCCCTGGGTGGGTTGGGCGTTACGACTGAAGCGGCCTCGCTCGGTCAGCTCCGCCGCCAGCGCGATCTCCAGTAACTCCAGGGTGGGAAACAACATCCGCACCGACCCCATGCCGTCTCGGGCCACCGAATGTTGTGCGTGGGGCAACCACTTGACCCAACTCCACACATCGCCGTCCGGGTTTGCCGTCATCACCGCGACCTGTACGTGGTCAGGACCGTGGAAAGTGCAGAGCTCCAAGATCATCGAACGCACCAGCTGCTGCGCCAGTTTGCGTTCACCCTCGAACGTGATGGTCGGGAAAGCCCGCAAGGAGACCGCGGTGGGCAGTGCGTGGACCACTGAGTGGGTCTTGACGAACCGGCGCAGCGCCACCGTCGAGACGGGCTCCAAGTCTTCGGGCGGGCCGGTCTCGGGCGCCAGCAGCCTCGTCGCAAGTCGGTGCGTTCCGATTCCGACCCGCACATGGCAGTAATCGGAATCGGTCGGTCGGCGCTCCCACATCCGGCGGGTACCCACCACATCGTTCCAACGCGCGGGGGTCGGGATGGCTCCACTCGAGGGCGCTGCGCTGCTGTCCGCCGGTGTTGTCGGCCTCGTCGCGCAGATTAGCCAGATAGCTGAAGTAGTCCTTGCGCTCCTCGTTGAGTTCGGCGGCGGCTTTACCGGAACGTCCACCACCGCCCATGAACATGCCGACCATCGACATGACCATCATCATGGGGAAGAGCAGAAACATCGGGTTGCGCGCCATGTCGCGTCCACCCACGGTGATCAGCAGCGCGATCATGCCGACGATGGCGACGATCATGACGAACGGCATCAGCCTGATGAAAAGGTTCGCCGGGATGTGCCTGGGCACCTCCGGCGGTGCCGCCAGGTTGATCTCGCCGCCCGGCATCCGCGGCGGCACCACCCTGAGGCGGCGTACGAATCCCTGCGTGCCCACCGTCCACCCCCCCGAAATCTCACACGACTGGCGCGGCCGCTGACGGCTGTTGACGGGTATTGTCTCTGCGGAGCAATCCCATTGCGCAGGAGGCCGACCGGGTTTGACCTTACCGCCGTCGCTGTCGGACATCGGTCCGGAAGCCGAATCTGAACCTGAGCTTAGCCGCCTCACCCTGGCGGTGGGCACATTGAGTATCGACGTCGGCCTGCCCGCCCACGTCCGCATCTCGGAGTACATCAACGACGTCATCGACATCGCGAACGAGCAACTCACCGTTCGGGATCTCGCCGGCGCTTCAGAGTTCGATGACGCGACCGGCAGCTGGACTCTGGCTCCGCTCGACGGTGGCCCGATCGACCCGCACCGCTCGCTGAGCGAGGCCGGGATATTCGACGGCGACATCCTGATGATCTGTGAAGCCGGCCGGCCGGTGAGCCCGCTGTTGTTCGACGACGTCGACGACATGTCAAGTGGGGACGAATCGGTCCTGCGAGACTGGCTGTCGCACAATGCGACCCTGCTGGCCTGTAGTTCTGTCACGTTGGCCGCCACGATCACACTGGCCGCCGTGCTGCCAAGGTGGGCAGGCGACCCCGTGGTGCCCGTGGCCCTGTTCGGGTTGGGCATCCTCGGTGTGGTGTTCGCCTGCGTACTGGGCTATCGCGCATCCGGCGCGTCCCGTTCGTCCTGGGTGACGGCGCTTGCGCTGCCCCTACTGTTCGCCGGATCCCTCTATGTAGTGCCGGGCGGTTTCGGTACGACGTCACTGCCCATGGCATTCGCGCTCACTGCGCTCAGTGCACTTCTGGTGCTGTTGATCTCAGGGACCGGGCGCACGTTGCACACGGGGGTTATCGCAACGTGTGCATTCGGTGGCGCGAGCATGACGGCAGTATTGCTGTGGAGCCCTGCTCAGCGGACTGTTGGCGCAATACTGGCTACCGTCGCGGTGATTGCGATCTACCTGGCACCGCGCATGACGATCGCGCTGTCGAAGCTGCCGCTTCCCCGGGTACCGACCGCGGGTGAGCCACTCGACGACATCGAGACACAGGGCGGCACAACCGTCGAAGGAGTCGACGCGGTCGGTAAGCAGATCATCCCGACCGAGGAAAATCTGATCGCGCGGGTACGGCGGGCCAATGAGTACCTCACCGGACTTCTCGCCGCCGCAGCGCTCGCGGCCGTAGTGGGCAGCTACCTCAGCGTGGATGTCAGCGACGGGTTTTTCTGGCAGGGCACGGCTTTCGCCCTCGTCGTGGCAACGGTGCTGTGCTTGCGCGGACGTAGTCACCATGACGTCGTGCAATCGGCCACCCTCATCGCCAGCGGCATGACGATCGCCATCGCAGTCATCGTCAAAACGGCGGTGAACGTCGACGACTGGCAGACCCGCGCGATGGTGGCGCTATTGGCGCTGATGATTCTCATCGTCGCGTGCGGTCTGATCGCACCGCGCAGAGAATTCTCGCCCGTCATGCGACGGTGGGTCGAGATCGGTGAGTACATCGCTATTGGCTTGCTGTTTCCCTTGTGTTTCTGGATTGTTCGGCTGTTCGCACACTTTCGCGAATTGCAGATCTAGCGCAGGCCCTCAATCCCCTGGCGCGAACGAGATGCTGTCCGGGTCTGCCGCCATTCCGTCATGCGCGACGAGGGCGGCCTGTTGCGACAGCTCGGGTCCCGGCGGAAGCAATGACAACACCGGCCACGGCGCCCACTGCGGGGCCGACTCAGCCCCGTCTGGGATCTTCACACCGGTCACACCGAGCGCCTCTGCTGTCGGGTAATCCTTGATGTGGTAGCGCAATCCGGTATCGGAGACATAGAACAGCTGACCGGTCGATCGGCTGTCCGGCCCACCACCCGTAGCCTGCACATACTCGCCCGTGCCGGGAGCCAGGTACACCGAATCCACACCTGGCCCGTTGCCGTCGGCAGTGGCCAGCCGCACGGGCTCGGCCCCGTCCAGCAAAGGCAGCCGGTGCCCGACCAAGAGCCGGACGTCTGCCTGCGCGCCGGTGGGTTCGCGCTGCCAGCCCATGCACATCACTCGATCCGGATCGGCAGGGATGATCTTCGGCGACGATGACGGATAGTGGCTCACCGGAAGGTGATGGACGATAGGCACATCGGCGAGCATGGCGGGACCGATCTCCCGCGCTGACGTCCGCGTGGCGTCAGCTTCTCCGTGCCGGATGATGTCTGCGGTGGCGGGTGAAATCGGCTGCAAACCGTCGCGGAGCACTACGTAGAGTTGCTCCCCACGGGAGTCGGAGGTCGAGACCATGGAACCGACGGGGTGCTCCGGTCCGAGCGCCGGATTCAGCTCGCCCACACCGTCGATCATCACCGGCGTGATCGGGTCCACGAGTGGGAATGTGTTGAGCAGGCTGAGCGAGACCGGACGGACCGCTGCGCCCTGCAGGTGGAGACCTCTGACAACGACCGGATCTGCCAGGTCGACCGGCGCCCGTACACCGTCGTAGATCAGGTAGGTGGTGTCGCCCGCCGTGGTGAGGATGGCCTCCGCCGGTTCGGTATACCGGATCCCCTGCAGCACCGGATCGTTCGCCAACACCGTGGTCTGCAGGCTCGGCGTGCCGGTGGTTTCGGTGACGCCGGGTGTCAACCAGGTGTCGCATACGGTCCACGACGACATGCCGATGTTGTCGGCGCCGCGGATGCTGCTGGGCGCACCCACGATGCCGACCATGGCGCCACGCGGTACGGCGTTGAGGAACTTGTCGTCGACTTCCTTCGGATTCTCGCTGGCACCGACGATCAACCGGGCCGAGGCCAGGTTCAGCACCGGATGCACGCGATCACCGATCCGGACGAACGCCGCGCCGCTGGACTTGCTCAACAGGATCTGGGCATCACCGAGACTGGGTGCCGGTTTGAAAAACGCCAACACAGCGCACGCACCGGTGATGAGGACCGCGATGATCGCACCCACGATCAGCGCACGCATCTGCCCGCGCATCGGGTCGTGGATCATCCGCGAGTCACCCCGGATGAGCGCATGCTCGAGACGCCGGATCAGAAACCGGTAGCCGTTGACCTGGGCACGCGTGGTAACTTGCGCTGGCATGGCCCCTCCCATCAGCGTCGGGCAAGGCGTGCACCGTAGGGTATAGCACGTGAAGTGAAACGCGCTGCGCCCGTTGCCCTTAGCAGCGAACAGGATATCGACTGTGAACAGTGGCCGACGCCGCACGTCGCCGCCATTCCGAGACCCGCGGAAATCACCCGCCCAGTTAAGGACCGCGGTAGGGATCCGGATGCAGCGAATCATGCCGCTCACCGACCTGCTCATCTTGCAGGTCTTGGTTGCGACGGGTGTGGTGGTTGCCCTTCTGCTTGACGTGCCGGGCTGGCAGGGCGCGATCGCCGGACTGCTGATCGGCCTGCTGCTTGTGACCCCGGTTCGGGGCACAACATTGAGGCGCGGTGTCGCGATGCGCTGGGGTTTCCTGCGGGATCGGCGCCGCCGGACGAATTACCGCCTACCTGCGGACCCGTTCGACGTGGCGGGCTCCGATGACAGCCAGATCGGGTTTCGCTGGGACGGCAGGACTCTGCTGTCACTGATAAGGATCGACGAGAACCCGCAGGCAATGACGATTCTGGAACCGGCCACAACGGTTTCGGGAGAGATGGTTCCGGTGCGGGCGCTGATCGAGTGCTTGCGTCAGTTCGACATCACGCTCGACTCGATCGACATCATCAGTCAGGGTGCCCGCTCGGTCGGCCACACCGACATCGCGTCCGTGTACGACGCGGTTCTCGGTCCATTGCCGGCCATCGCCCACCGCAGCGTCTGGATTGCCGTGCGGTTCGATCCGTCGCGCTGCGCCGAGTCCGTCCGGCGCCGCGGCGGTGGACGCGACGGCATTCTTCGCACCGCGACGACCGCGACCAGGCGGGTGGCGAATCGACTGACCGAGGCCGGTCTGCGACCTCGCATCCTTCCGGCCAGCGGTATCGCGGCGGCTGCCACCCGGCTCAGCGACGGAGTGAACCTAGCGTCCGTCGAAGAGAACTGGGACGCATGCCAGGAGGGGCGTTTCCAGCTGTGCAGCTTCGCGGTACGACCCGAGATGCTCACCACCGCGGGTCTCGGGTTGCTGTGGACCATTCCGAGCTACTCCACCACCGTCTGCCTGTCACTGCGCGAAGGCGATCAACGCGGCTTGGTCAAGATCCGAGGTTTGGCCCGCTTCGACAGCGACATCCGCGTCCCGGTCGATCTTCCGGGTCTGAGCCACCTTCGCGGCCTTCAGTTCTCGGCACTGACGGCGACGCTGCCAGTGCCACCACCCAGGCGGGCCGTCGAGCACTGGGCCTATGGCCGCGACACCGATGTTCACGAACTCGCAGTGCCCGCGTCGGGATGTGGTCAGGTCATCGGCGCAGACGACCGGGGCCGGGCCGTTGCGCTCCCGCTTTTCGGACCGCAGATCACCAAGGTAGAGATCAGCGGGGCACTACATCTGGTCCAGCAGGCGGTGCTGCGTGCACTGGCTCTCGGCGCCCGTGTGCTGGTGCACAGCAGGCGCCCCATGCTGTGGCGAGACATGGTGGATGCGGTCGGCCGTCCTGAGGTGCTGTGGGTTGCCGACTTCAACCGCGGCGCGATC
This sequence comes from Mycobacterium venezuelense, assembly GCF_054919535.1. NCBI lineage: Bacteria > Bacillati > Actinomycetota > Actinomycetes > Mycobacteriales > Mycobacteriaceae > Mycobacterium > Mycobacterium venezuelense. The sequence continues at coordinate 3,228 of NZ_JBONDW010000037.1, read as the reverse complement.
CGAGCGGGCTCCGACCGCAACTATTCGGTGGAGGTCTTCGACGAGGTCGCCGAACAGTCGGTGCGCGTAGGGGTCACAAGCATCGTCGTCGCCGCGCCCCATACGCCGGTGACGAGGCAGGCAGACGTGACGCTTGAGACGATTTCGGTGCCAGACGACATCGTCAAAATCAGCACGCGGGCAGGCTCGGCGATTGTCACCATGGTCGCCACCGACGAGGAAATGCGCTACCTCAACACGTCGGTCTCACGCTGAGGTGCGCTAGCGTGGAACCGATTGCGTTTTCGGGATCCGCGAAGCACAGGGGGTGATCGTGGCCTTTCCGCCTGACAACCGCTCGTCCTATCCGTCAGCTGGCCGGCAAACTGAAAGTTCGCTGCCGCGTATTCTTCTCGTGTTGGTTGCGGTGCTGGGGCTGGCGACCTACGGCTTCAGTTACGCCGCCGACGATATCGGCGCCTCCGGCTGGCATGTCCGGTTCGCCGCTCTCGCTGCGCTGTGCGCGGCCTTTAGCCTGCTGGCCAACCAGAAGCCTCAGACGATGGCGACCGCAGCCTTGGCCGCGATGGGATTTTTGGACGCACTGTCGCTCGTCGTGACGTCCGAGTCCGGATGGGCCTCGACCGCGATCGTGGTGCTCAACGGCATACAGGCGGCCGCGGCGGTGTCTGCCATGGTGTTGTGGCCCAAGGCGGCGAATCAGAACACCTCGAGTTATGACGCTTACGTCGACTACTACAACCAGGCTGTTCGCCAGTATTACACTCAGCAGCCGTCGACGCAGCAGAATCCATTGGCACCGCAAGACCAGTCCCGGCACAGGGGATTTGGCCAGGCTGTTCAACACGCGCGGGCGTCACGCTCCGAACACACCGCCCAGTATGGCGACTACGCCGACTTGGGTTACGGCACAGCCACATCGCCGACGACGGAGTATCACCGAAACGGGCCGGCCACGCAGGCCGCGCCGGGGGCCGGTATGCCCAATATCGGACCTGCACATGGCGCGGCCGGTCTACCGGAGAACCCCGACTACTCGACACGACCGGCATCGTCACCCTAGCTGTCAGCGGTCAACCGCTTCGCTCTTCCGCTGGTTCGCGTCCGGCAGCAGCCGTACCGCCGAATTCCGTCTGCGTGTGTAATTCTCGAGCAGCCTCCGTCGCATCGAAGATGACCAATTTTGTCGTTACGCGGCAGGCCGATTCGAACTGAACCGCGCCTACGATTACGCAGACATCCCCCTGAGAAAGGCACTTCCTCGGCACCGCCGAGGTCATTCACCATGCGGAACATCGAAAACCGGCGCGGCATGACCGACATCCTCGACACCTTCGCCCATACGGCAGTTCCTGCCGCCCACGTCCTCCAGGCATACGCCTCGTCCTGTCGCGGACCGCGTGGCGATGCACCCAGTTCGGTCGCTGCGTCCACCGGATTGGTAGACGAATCAGCGTCGGAGCACGCCATTTCCAAATCCGCGGCGGCCGCGCACTATCGACTGGCTCAAATCCGGCGTTGTGGCGAGACGCAGGTCGCGGTGTACACCGACAACTCGACGGGGGTCGGTCCGGCGTTGCAGATCGTCACCGACAGCACACCGACGCTGGTGGACTCGGTAACCGTGCTGCTGCACCGGCTCGGTGTCGGCTATCGCGCCATCATGAGTCCCGTATTTCAGGTCCGCAGGGGACCCAACGGCGAGCTCATCGAAGTCCGACCATCCACCAGCGCACCGCCTTTCGACAGCATCGACGAAACCTGGATCCACGTGCAGCTCACGAGCGCGGCCGATGCCCCGGCTTCCGCTGAAGCCGCACAGCTCCTGCCCGACATCGTTGCCGATGCCCGGCAGATCGACGCGGACACACAGGCGCTACTGTCCCGGATTCGCGGCCTTGCCGACGACCTCGACCACGACGGCAGCAACCGGTTCCCGTCAGCGAACCGGACTGAAGTCGCAGACTTGTTGCGGTGGCTGGCCGATGGCAACTTCCGGCTGCTCGGCTATCAATGCTGCACGGTCGACAGCGGAAAGACCTTGCCTTATCGATCGAGTCGGCTGGGCGTGCTGCGGTTGCGTACCGACGCGTCACCACAGCTCACCGAGCCGGACGGGCTGTTGGCGTTCGCGCAGGCGACCATACCGAGTTATGTGCGTTATGGAGCATATCCCTACGTGGTCGCTGTCCGTGAACAACGTGGCGGGATCGCAGTTGAGCATCGTTTCGTCGGCGTGTTCACCGCTGCGGCCATGGGTGCCAACGTCCTCGGCATTCCGGTGATCTCGCGTCGAGTCCGCGAAGCGCTCGCGTCCGCCGGGGACGACGTGGGCCATCCGAACCAGCTTTTGCTCGACATTGTCCAAACCATCCCACGCTCAGAACTTTTCGCACTCAACGCTGCAGAACTGCTCGACATGGTGATGGAAGTCGTTGATCTCGGCGCGCGGCGTCGGACTCTGCTGTTCCTGCGTGCCGACGAAATCGCCCATTTCGTATCGTGCCTGGTGTATCTGCCGCGTGACCGTTACACGACGGCGGTGCGGCTGGAGATGCAGGACATCCTGGTCCGCGAACTCGGCGGCACCAGCATCGAGTATGCCGCTCGCGTCAGTGAGTCACCGTGGGCTGTCGCCTACTTCACTGTTCGGCTACCTGATGGCTTGCAGGTCGCCGACATCGACTTGTCCGTGGACCGCACAACTCACATTCAAGACCTGCTCACCGACGCGGCCCGCACCTGGAGCGACCGATTGCTCGGGTACGTGCGGCAAGATGCCCTCGATCACGGCGCCGCACAGCACTATGCCGGTGCCTTCCCCGAGGATTACAAGCAGGCCGTCGCGCCCATCGACGCAATCAATGACATTGCGATACTCGAAGCATTGACCGAGGGTTCGGTCAAACTGGTTCTGGCCGACAGCGGTGAGGACGGGATTGCTCAGCTCACGTGGTATTTGGGTGGGCAGTCGGCGTCGTTGAGTGAGTTGTTGCCGATGTTGCAGTCGATGGGTGTGGTGGTGTTGGAGGAGCGGCCGTTTACGGTTGCTCGGGCTGATGGTTTGCCGGTGTGGATTTATCAGTTCAAGATCTCGCGGCATCGTAGTATCCCGGCGGCGTCTGATGCGGCGACGGCCGAGCGGTTCGCTGATGCGGTGACCGCGATTTGGCATGGTCGGGTGGAGATCGACCGGTTCAACGAGTTGGTGTTGCGGGCGGGGTTGAC
>NZ_JBONDW010000036.1:0-34299 GCF_054919535.1 Mycobacterium venezuelense | reverse complement strand
CAGCGGGGTGAGCCGGATCGGTGAACGCCGTCAGAGCGCCTGCGGTTGTGGTTCGGCGAACACCGTCGCCGTCGACCGGCCGCGCAACACCGTCGAACCCCGCACCGTCCAGTGCTGTCCTTCGTCGGCGTCGGCACTCGCCAGGGCACTGCCCGAGCACAGAACGGCCGATTCCCGGTCCTTGGCGTGGTCGGCCAACCGCGCGGCCTCATTGACGGCGTCACCGATCACGGTGTATTCGTAGCGGTTCTCGGCGCCGATGTTGCCTGCGAAAACCGAACCACACGAAATACCCACGCCGAACTCGACATCGGGAAGCTCGCGCAGCCGCGGCAGGAGTGCGCGGCCGGTCTCGAGCGCTGACGACGCGGCATTGTCCAGCCGCAGCGGCGCACCGAAGACGGCCAGGATCGCGTCGCCCTCGAACTTGTTGATCAGGCCGTGATGCCGCTCGACAGTCTCGACCACGATCCGGAAGAAGCCGTTGAGAAGTTCGGCGACCTCATCCGGTGGCCGGGATGCGCCCAGCGCCGTCGAGCCCACGAGGTCGACGTAGAGAACCGCGACCTCGCGCACGTCGCCGCTCACCGCCCCACCCTGCTCCAGGGCGTGGCGGGCGACGTCGACACCAACGTAGCGGCCGAACAGGTCACGCAGACGGTTGCGTTCGGCCAACCCGCTGACCATCTGGTTGAACCCGTATTGCAGACGGCCGATCTCGGATGGCTCGTATACCTTGACAGAGACCGCCGACCAACCTTTTTCGACGGCCTTCATCGCGAGTACCACCTCGCGAACGGGATCCGAGATCGACCGCGCCACAAGCACCATCGACCGCAGTCCGAAGAGCAGCGACATCACGGCCAGCACCAGCACCGCGGCCTCGACCGGAGCGGCTTTCTGAACGAACCAGCCGTTGGACCGGGCCAGCACGATCAAGGCGATTCCGACTGTGGGCAGGCCGCTGAACAGTACCCATATCGTGATCAGCCGGCCCAGGATGCCCGGCATGGTCACGTGGGTCGCCGATGATGTCGTGAGTGACGCGGCGACGATGGGCCGCAACATCCGTTGCGTCACCAGAAAGCCCATACATGCCGCGGCCACCCCGCCGAACAGGATGGCCCCGCCCATCACATAGGCCACTCCCCCGCCGAGATCGAGATTGACCACCGTATAGACAACCGCGCTGACCGTCCAGGTGCTGAACTGGATGATGGCCTGGCGCGGCCCGATGCGCATCGCGGCACGTTGTTGTCGCGGCGTCGGACGTTGGCCCGCGGCAAACCATTTGAACGTCGGATAGATGTTGACGTAGCCGACCACCGTATCGACGATCGCCGCCCCGCTCATCAGCGCGACCAGCGCGATCAGGTTCGCCTCGGTCAGCAGCTGGCGCACGTCACCGATCGTGTTGCGGCTCAACGCCACAACCACGAGCGTCACGGCCGCCGCCGCGGTGATCTGTGCGTAGATCAGCCCGGCGGCATACCGCACGCTGAGCCGAATGGCACCCATCGGGTTTGAATTACTTGATGTTTGCCTTCATCTCGTTGATATCCATGAGCACCGGCCAGCCACTGACACTCAGGGCATTGCCGTGCCCGGTCTGGTGGATGTCGAACACGGACTGGATGGCGGCGTAGAAACCTTGCACATCGAGCGTTTGATTGACCGCTCGCTTGGCCTGACGCAGTGCGAACGACGGCATCTTCGCGATCTGGCCGGCCAGCTCCTTGGTCTGGGAATCCAACTCGGCGCGCGGCACCACCCGGTTGACCATGCCGGTGCGTTCGGCCTCCTCGGCGGTGAGCGCTCGGCCGGTGAACAGGATCTCCTTGGCTTTTCGCGCACCCAGCTCCCACGTGTGTCCGTGGTATTCGACCCCGCCGATTCCCATGAGCGCGACCGGGTCGGAGAACAGTGCGTCGTCGGCGGCGAGGATGAGGTCGCACGGCCAGCACAGCAGCAGGCCTCCGGAGATGCACCGTCCTTGCACCGCGGCGATCGACGGCTTCGGCACGTTGCGCCAGCGCAGGGTGTATTCCAGATAGCGGCGCGATTCGTGTTCGATGATGAATTCGAGCGTGACCTTGTCCGGTACCGGCCCGCCGCCGCGCAGGTCGTGGCCGGCGGAGAAGTGTTTGCCGTTGGCGCGCAACACGATAACCTTCACCGCTGCGTCCTCCGCTGCCCTGGTCCAGGCCGCGTCGAGCTCGTCGAGTAACTCCGGGTTCTGCGCGTTGGCAGCCTCGGGTCGGTTGAGCGTGATCGTCGCGACCGCATCGGCGACGTCGTAATCGATGTACACGTGGGTTCCTGTCCTTCTTGAGGCCGCCTCGATGGGCTCGACGGCGCGGAGAAGACGAGATGCCCTTCTTCTCGAAGGACTTCTATAATTCCCTTCGTGAGAATACTATTCTCACAGTTCGAAAGTTACAATCTCCGACACGTTGGCCGCGAGGGGGTCTGGCACCACAATGGCAAGGCGTTCTCCGGTACAGTCAGTTCATGTTCTCCCGACTCGGCACGCACCTGAGCTGCCTGTGACCAGCGCTGGCGAAGAACCCGCCTGGAAGCAGCGGGCTGTCGAGCGGTCGATCAAAACCGCGAAGTTGCGCGCCGCTCAGCGCGTGCAGCGCTTCCTGGACGCCGCACAGGCGATCATCATCGAGAAGGGCAGCACCGACTTCACGGTGCAAGAGGTCGTCGACCGCTCGCGTCAGTCACTGCGGAGCTTCTACCTGCAGTTCGACGGCAAGCACGAACTGCTGCTTGCGCTGTTCGAAGACGCGCTGAGCCGCTCGGCCGACCAGATCCGGGCCGCGACCGCAAGCCACACCGATCCGCTTGAGCGGCTCAAAGTGGCGATTCAGTTGTTGTTCGAGTCGTCGCGGCCAGACCCGGCCGCCAAGCGGCCGCTGTTCACCGACTTCGCGCCGCGGCTGCTGGTGTCACATCCGTCAGAGGTGAAGGTCGCGCACGCGCCACTGTTGGCCCTGCTCACCGAACTCATGGAGGAAGCCTCCGAAGCGGGCCTGCTCCGCGACGGCATCAACCCACGCCGCATGGCGGCGATGACGATGCAGACCGTGATGTTCGTGGCGCAATCGAGCGGCGGCGCGGATGAGAACTCGCAACACCCGATCACGGCGGACGAGGTATGGGACTTCTGCGCGCACGGATTCGCCGCCAGCTAGCTGAGAATTTCGTTCTCTGAGTGGTAGAACACTCTTCACTCTCAACCCCGTAGCTAATCTCCGGTCTGATCGCTTCCACGTCGAGCGACGGTTACCGAAAGGATCGGAGCCGGCGCATCACGAGTCGTCATCGAGCATCCCGGGGCGGCATCGGCCGAGTGTTTATGTTTACGGTGCCGACAATATCTACTGGACGCCGGCGAACGCCTCTCGATACGGCGCCACCCGGCAGTCGGCACGTCCGCGCTGGATTTGAAACCGATTCGACATTCTGCGTTCCGTTCGGCCGAGCCGACCATCACATAACGGCGAATGGCCTGGCACCGACGATGCGAGAACATGATTCTTCTAAGCGGAGAGTACAAATTGCCCGAAAAGAGTCTGTCGTTGACACAATGGGTGCGCCGGTGACAGAGTGCTGAGCAGGTGCACAGATTACCGCCGATGACGCATCAATTCACGAGCACAGAACTGAGGTAACCAATGTCTGGACGGGTGGAAGGCAAGGTCGCTTTCGTCACTGGCGCGGCCCGCGGTCAAGGCCGCAGTCACGCGGTGCGGCTGGCTCAAGAGGGCGCCGACATCATCGCGCTCGACATCTGTGGTCCGATCCGGCCCGGCGTGGAGACCGCCATCCCGGCGTCCACCTCGGATGACCTGGCCGAGACCGCGAACCTGATCAAGGGACTCAACCGCCGCGTCGTCACCGCCGAGGTCGACGTGCGCGACGCCGACGCCGTCAAGGCCGCGGTGGACAGCGGTGTCGAACAGCTCGGCCGCCTCGACATCATCGTGGCCAACGCCGGTATCGGTAACGGCGGCGATGTCTTGCACGAGACCAGCCAGCTGGACTGGGACGAGATGATCGACATCAACCTGTCTGGTGTCTGGAAGTCGGTGAAAGCCGGTGTCCCCCATTTGATCGCCGGTGGCCGCGGCGGCTCGATCGTGCTGACGAGTTCGGTGGGTGGCCTCAAGGCATATCCACATTGCGGCAACTACGTGGCGGCCAAGCACGGTGTCGTCGGCCTGATGCGCGGATTCGCGGTCGAGCTCGGCCAGCACAACATCCGCGTCAACACGGTCCACCCCACCCACGTGGCCACGCCCATGCTGCACAACGAAGGCACTTTCAAGATGTTCCGCCCGGATCTGGAGAACCCGGGTCCCGACGACATGGCGCCGATCTGCCAGCTGTTCCACACGCTGCCCATCCCGTGGGTCGAAGCGGTCGACATCAGCAACGCCGTGCTGTTCCTGGCATCCGACGAGGCCCGCTACATCACTGGTGTGACGCTGCCGGTCGACGCGGGTAGCTGCCTCAAGTAGGACCGGATCCCTAGCCCGGTCCGAGTGTTGGGGCACCGGTCTGCGGGTGGTGATACCAACCGCCCGCAGCCCGCGTGCCGCCGTCGACGTGGATCGTCTGTCCGGTGATGTAGCTGGACATCCTGGAGGCCAGAAACACTGCTGCCCCGGCGATTTCGTCGACATGACCGGGGCGCCCCATCGGAATGCCGTCGGCGATGCCCGGCGGCAAGCCGGCCGGCGACAGCCGAAGCAGGCCCTCGGTGACAGTGAGGTCCGGTGCGAGCGCGTTGACTCTGATGTTGTGCGGCGCCAATTCGAACGCAGCAGTCTGCGTGTAGTTGATGACGCCGGCCTTGGCGGCGGCGTACGCGGCGTAGCCCGGTGCGGCCCGCACGCCCTCGATCGACGTGAGATTGATGACGCTGCCCGGCATTTCGGTGGCGGCCAGCTTCCTCGCGACCCGCTGGGTACACAGCAGCACGTGGCGCAGATTGCTCCTGTAGAGCGCATCCCAGCCGTTCTCGCTGGTTTCGAGCAGCGGGGACGCGAACACGCCGCCGGCGTTGTTCACCAGGATGCTGACCGTGCCGAGTTCGGCTTCGGTGCGGGCCAGTGCGGCGTCGACCTGTTCGGAGTCGCGGACATCGGTGACTATCCCCAATCCGTCAACGGCTTCTGCTGCCGACGAACAACTTTCGGCGTCACGTTCCCAGATCGCCACCGCTGCCCCGAAGGCCGCAAGCCCCGCCGCGACACCCCGGCCGATCCCCGCGCCCCCGCCGGTGACGACCGCGACCTGTCCGGTGAGCAGGATGTCAGAAGGATTGATAGCCACAATTTTTGAGATTAGCGATCACAACACTGTCAGCGGGCGGCTTTGCGACGACCGCCGACACCGGGCTCGGTTCCGATCACCCCGTCGTCGCTCAGCGCGGCGATCTGGTCATCGGTCAAACCCAATTCGGAGAGGATCTCGTGGTTGTGCTCGCCGAGCAGTGGCGCCGGTGTCCGGTGGAAATCCCGAGGACCGTTCGCGAGTCTGGCGGGCAGCGTGCTGTGTGGCGCGGCGAGGTTCACCGGGTGCCCGACGTGTTCGAAGAATCGACGATGCCGCAACTGCGCCAGCTCCAGTTGTCGATGTGGCTGCATCACTTTGGCGACCGGAACACCGGCGGGCCACAGCGTGTCGACGATGTCGTCGCCGCGCCGCGGCAGGCACCAGGCCGCCAGCTTCTCGTCGATCAGATCGTGTTGGGCGCGCCGGCCCGCGGCGGTCGCCAGCCCGGGATCGGCCGCCCAGTCCGGGCGCCCGAGTGCCTCGCGTAAAGCCTCCCACTGCCCATCGGTGCTCACCGCGATCGCGATCCAGCTGTCGGCGCGGTCGAACTCGTCGATATCGGCCGTCTGGTAAAGGTTCTGCGGTGCGGCCGCGGGCCCGCGATTGCCATCGCGTTGCAGCAGCGTGCCGTACGCCGTGTACTCGATGACCTGCTCGGCGGCGATGTTGAGGGCGGCGTCGACCATGGCCGCTTCGATGAGGACACCCTCGCCCGTGCGCCGCCGGTGCTCGAGCGCCAACATCAGCGCGTTGAACGCGTGGATGCCCGCGTTCGGGTCGCCGACCGAATAGGGTTCGAACGGTGTCCGGTCGGGAAAGCCGGTGAGCCAGCTCAGGCCGGACGCGTCCTCGATGATGTAGGCGAATGCCGGGTTGTCACGCCACGGCCCGTCCAGCCCGAAACCGGGCATGCGCAGCATGATGATGTCGTCCCGCAATGCCCGCACGGATTCGAAGTCCAACCCGATCTGGTCGATGACCCGCGGCGTGAAATTCTCCACCACCACGTCGGCGGTGCCGATCAGGCGGCGCAACACGTCTCGGCCCTGTTCTGTTTGGAAGTCGAGCGTCAGGCCCTTCTTGTTGGTGTTCAGCGCGCTGAAGATGGGCGAGCGCTCCCACCACTGTTCCTCACTGGCCGGGATTCCCGCGATCAGTCGCGTGCCGTCGGGCCGGACGGTCGATTCCAGGTGGATCACATCGGCGCCCAGCAGGCCGAGCAGGTGCGTGCAGGACGGGCCGGCCCAGAACGTCGTCATGTCGAGCACCCGGAGACCGCTGAAAGGCAACCGGTCGCGGTCCGGGCCGCGCTCGGGCGCGGGCCGCGGTATCAAAGCCCGTGCGCGTACGTCGTCGGTGTGCTCACCCAGGCGAGGGGCCGCCGTCGGCGGCAGCAGCGTGACACCGCCGAGCCGGTACGGATGAGCGGGTTGCAGGAATCCGTCCGGATGACTTACGAAGGCGCCTCGTTCGACGAAATGATCCATCGCTGTGACGTTTTCGCCGTTGCCGACGGGCGAGTTCGGAATGCGGAACGCCGAGGCCAAATCCCGGACGTCGTCGACCTTCTGATCGCGCAGCCACTCGTACAACTCCTCGGCGTGCAGATTCGCCTGCTCGGTGATGGTGAGCTCGGAAGTCTCGTCGATCCACTCATCGTGCCCCGACATCGCACACAGATCCCACCACTGCTGCGCCGTCCCGCAACCGAGTGCGACGAGGCCATCGGCGGCCTGCGCGACCCCGGGCACGGTGGGCCGGCGTTCCGTGCGCCAGGGGCGGCCCAGCATCTCGAAGTAGGTGACCGGATAGTAGGTCAGGCCGAGGATTTGGGCTTCCAGCTTCGACAGGTCGATGAGCTCGCCGTGCCCGTCGCGGCGCGCGCGTGCCAGGAATGCCAGCGTCATGGCAGCCGCATACGCGCCCGCGAGCCAGTCCCCCACCTGGCCACCGATCGACACCGGCGCCCGGTCCTGGCTGCCCCGGCCGATCCCGATCGCACCGCCGGACCAAGCCTGCAGGGTGAACTCGGTTGCGGGCTTGTCACTCCACGGGCCGTCCAGCCCGAATGGGGTGATGGTCGTGACGATCAGGTGCGGATGGCGACGGTGAAGATCTTCGGGTGGCACGCGCTGAGCCACCGGCGTTTCGGGTGACCAGAAGACGGCGTCAGCCGAGGCGACGAGGCGGTCGAGGAATGCGGAATCGTCGGAGTCGATCACCACACTGCGTTTTCCGCCGGCGAGGAAGCCGAACAGCGCGCTGTCGCCGTCGAACCGCGCACCTGACGCAGACCACTTACGCAGCGGATCACCTTCGGGCGCTTCGACTTTGATGATGTCGGCGCCGCCGTCGGCGAGGATCCTGGTAGCATACGCGCCGGCGATCCCACTCGTCAGGTCGATGACGGTGTAGCCGGTAAGTGGTGATCTCATGGGCCTATTCGGGTTTGCTGCGGTTCTTCTTGGACAGCCGGAATTCCGGCGGGAACTTGCTGTCGTTGTCGTTGACCGCGGCCGATAGCCCGGAATCGATCGATTCGAACATGTCGAGGTCGTCATCGCTGTCGTTGGCCACGCCGTTGCCCATCGACTCGAAGAACGCGCTCAGCAGGCTGCCCATGTACTCACCCTGATGCTGCTTGAACACCTCGAAGAACAGCTTCTGCTGAAAGACGGTGTCGACCGGGCGGTTTCGTGCGCACGCCCGCGCATACTTCTCCGTCTCGGCTTCCAGCTGATCCCGGGGCACCACCTTGTTCAGGAAGTTGCAGTCGTACATCTCCGCGGCGGTGAACGGCCGGCCGGTGAACACCATTTCCTGGAACTTGCGCAAGCCCATCATCTGCACCCACGTCCACATGCGCGGACCCCAGCCGTGGTACCGGAACGACGGATGCCCGAACAGGGCGTCGTCGGACGAGATCACCAGATCGGCGTCGGCGCACTGGTAGAAGTGCCAGCCGTAGCAGTAGCCCTTGGCCTCGACGATGCTGATCTTCTTGAAGTCCTGCAGCGCACGGTTACCGGCTTGGGAGTTGGCGTACCAGGCGCTGATGGTCGCGCCGTTGCGGAAAGTGCCCTTCGGTGGGTAGGTCACCTCACCGACGCCGTCGTCCTCCAACCGCAGCTCCGCCAATCGCGCGGCCGGATTGTCGTTGCCCTCCATGAACTCGGGCAGATCGGCGCCGCTGCCCAGGTTGTCGCCGACGCCACGGATGATGACCACCTTGACGTCGTTGTCGGTGTTGGCGGCGCGCAGCACGTCCGCGTACCGCAGCCGCGCCATCGACGTCGGCGCATTGAGGAACTCCGGCCGGTTGAACGTGATGGTGGCGATCTTGGTCTTCGTATCCTTTTCGTAGAGGATGATCTCCTCCGGAGTGGGGCGATCCGCCATCAACGGGCTCCTTTGCAGCAGTGACGAATTGGTGAACGGATCGGCGCCCGGTCAGCTGTGGGCGGCAGCGCCACTGACCGACGGGGTCTGAGTCAGCACCTGAGGACCGTCGGCGCCGATCACCACGGCATCGCGAGTGAACACCGCACCGACGCCCTGCTCCCACACATATGCGGTCAGCGCAAGCACCATGCCCTCTTCGAGCACATCCTGCTGCGCGGTTGCCCGCAGATTCGGCGACACCACCGGCGGGTCGAAGCCGAGGCCGAGGCCATGCGCCACCGGCATCGCGGGCAGTCGCTCACCGGCCTGCTCGTAGGCGTCCAGCAGCGTGCTCGTGGTCCTGCCGCAGCGGCAGGCGTCGAGCAGCCTGTCCCACAGCTCGTCTCGGCGCCGGTACAGCGCACGCACCGGGTCGGTCGGCTCACCGACGTAGCGTGTCCGGGCGACCTCGCCGACATACCCGTCGGCGAGGACACCGGCCGACAATGCCACCAGGTCGCCATCCCGGACCTTGCCGTCGCCGTCCGCGCGGCGCCATGGATGGTCTTTCGAGGTCACCCACGCCGCGTCCTGGGTCGCCGGGGTACTCACCCCACCGGCGGCCTCGGCCTCGAGGAGGGCGCCGGCCAACGACTGCTCGGTGGCGCCGTCGGCCAATTCGGCCGACGCTTTGGCCAGGCCCTCCTCGGCAACGCGAAGTGCCCGCCGCAGGGCCTCGATCTCCTCCGGCGTCTTGATCCGGCGTGCATCGCGCATGGCCTGTTCACCGTCAACGAGGTCGGCTTGAGGAAAGGCCATCGGCAGCAGCTTGGCGAAAGTGGGTGTCAGCGCATCCGTTCCGACGCGGCGCGCGCTGTCGGTGCCTTTGATGTTCTGCAACACACCGATCAAGGTCATCGGGTTCCAGGCCAGCCCGTAGAGATTCTCGTGTGGAATCTCCTCGGGTATGCCTTCGTCCCACGTGCTGTTGAGATGAACCTCGCCGGTCGCGCGCACGAACGTGCAGATCGGCCCGAACGGCCGGGTGCCCACGACCCACAGCTGTGGCGCACCGGAGATGTAGCGCACGTTGGCCTGCCTGCCGAGTACCAGCACGTCGAGGTCGTACGCCTCCATCTGTGCGATGGCGCGCTCCCGGCGGCTGACCCGCAACGCCCGGCCGTCGGCCTCGATATCAATTCCCACTGGACACCTCGTAGGGGTCGTACGGATACGCGGTCAGCGGCATCCAGCCGTTCTCGGTGACCACCACGATCTCCTCGCCGCGATAGCCGCCGGTCCCGTCTTCCCACACCACGGGCTCGAACACCAACAGCATGCCTGCCGGGAAGACGAAGTTGTCATCCCATTCCTGGCCGAGATCCGTGCCGATCATCGGCATTTCGGCCGCGCTCGTGCCGATGCCGTGGCCGAGGTAGAAGTGGGGCAGCCACGGCTTCTGTCCACCGGCCGCCGCGGTGGCCGCCCGGCCGAGATCACCACAGGTGGCGCCGGCCCGGGTCACCGAAAGCACTCCATCGACGATCCGGCTCCACTTGTCGAACTGCTCCTGTTGCGCCTGCGTCGGATCCTGGCCGACGATCCATGTGCGCCCATGATCGGAGCAATAGCCGTGGTAGGCGATGGATACGTCGGTCCACAGCACGTCGCCCTGCTGCAACTCGCGCTCAGTTGTCAGCAGTGGCAGGGCGAGATCACCGGTGGTGGTCCAGGTCCCCTCGGCTCTCGACGCAGGCATGACCTGCCAGATCGAGTCGAACATGTTGGTCGTGGCGCCGAGTTCGAAAGCGCGTCGGACGAATTCGGCCGATAGATCGATCTGACGCACCCCGGGTGCCAGGGCTTTCTGGATTTCGGCAACGGCGTGTTCGGTGATCTGGCAGGCCCGCCGCAGGCACGCGATCTGGTCGATCGTCTTGACGAGTTTCGCCGCACCGACGACTGGCGCGGCGTCGATCGGTGCACTGGGGAACAGTGTGCTGCCGGCCCGGCGCATCGCCCCGGTCAACTCGTCGGTCGCGATCGTCGCGCCAGCCGGAATGAGACTGGCGAGGACCTTTGCGAAATCCGCTACGCCCTCGTCGAATTCGAGGTAGACCGGCCCGTGCAGGTGATCGTCCGGCAGGCCGGATTCCATTGCCGCACCCTCCCGGAACGGCAGGAACAGGTGCGGGTGCTCATCGTCGGCCAGCACGATCGCGACCGGCCGCTCGACGTGCGACAAACCCGCGTCGGCCAACGGCCAGCTGATGCCCGTGGCGTACATGACGCTGCCATTGCCAAGTAGCACCAGCGCATCCACACCCTGATCGGCCATCGCGGCGTGCAGACGCGCGCCGACCTCGCGACGCATCCGCGCGAAGTCGGGCTCATCGGGGATGTCGAGCCAGGTGAATCCGGTCTGGGCGATCTGCGTGACGCCGAACTGAGTCGACGTCGTCACAGGACCCCCAAGAACTTCTGCACATTCGTGCTCACGATCTTGGTCGCGTTCTCCGCACCGACCGCCTCCACCACGGTGGCGAGTGACTTCTCCGAGTACCCGAACGTGCTCTCGTTGTGCGGATAGTCGCTGGACCACATCACGTTGTCCACACCGATCTCGTCGATCAGCCGTAGCCCGAGCGGATCGACCATGAACGAGGCAGACATGTGCTTGTCCCAGTAGTGCCGCACATCGTGCTGCAGCTCGTGGTTGAACATGTGCCGGTACGACGCGAGCATGTGTTCGGCATCCTGCAATGCGGTTGGCACCCAGGCGATCCCGCCCTCGAACCACCCGACCTTGAGGTTGGGGTGCCGATCGAGGATGCCCGAGAAGACGTACTTGGCGAACTGCTCGCGGAACGAATCGACGTTGACCATCATGCCGACCACGACGCTGTTGTTCTGGCACGGGGTTTTCGGCGGGGTCTCGCCGATGTGGTGGCTGACCGGGATCCCGGACGCCTCGATCTCGTCCCACACGGCATCCATGTCGGTGCTGCCGTAGTCGTAGATGTTGCCCTCGTCGTCCTTCCCCGGATTCAGCGGCAGCAGGAACGTCTTGAGCCCAAGCGATTTCAGTTCCTCGAGCGTTCTGCGGGTGCCTTTCGGATCCCACCAGTTGATCAGCCCGACACCGTAGAAATGGCCGTTGGACTGCTCCTGCAGCGCGGCGATGTGCTCGTTGTAGATCCGGAACACCCGCTCACGCAGCGCCTTGTCCGGGTAGTGGAACAGGGCCAGCACCGCGTTGGGAAAGGCGAGTTCCTTGTCGATGCCATCCTCTTTGAGCTCGCGGATGCGAGCATCGATGTTGTTCGACGCGGCGCCTGCCAGATCGTCGTACTGCATGAGCACGCGGCCGAAATCGCCTCCGGTCCAGGCCTTGCCCTTCATGCCGACCATGTAGGCGCCGTCTTCGTACCAGATCCGGGGCGCCGCACCCTTGAGCTCCTCGGGGAAGCGTTCGTAGAAAATGTCGTCGGCCACCGAGATGTGGTTGTCGGCAGAGAAGATCTCGGTGCCTTCGGGCAGACCCAGGTTGCCCTGGGCATGCCCGCGCCGGTCCTTCGGGGCGCCGAAGCCCTCGGGTGGATAGAGCGTCTGTGTCGCGGTCGACATGTTCAAATCTCCATTCGGGGCGGTCAGGGCTGAAAGTTGTTTTCGGTCACCAGGTGACGGGAAGTTCGTAGACGCCGTAGGCGAGCCGGTCGTGTTTGAAGGGCACGTCTTCGAGCGGAATGGCCAGCCGCAGGGTCGGGATGCGGCGCAGCAGGGTATGAAAGACGATCTGCAGTTCAGCCCGGGCCAGCTGCTGCCCGACGCACTGGTGGCGTCCGTAGCCGAAGCCCAGTTGCTGGCCGGCGTCGCGGCTCAGGTCGAGCTTGTCCGGCTCGGGGTAGGCCTTGGCGTCCCAGTTGGCCGGCGCCAGATCGATGATGATGCCCTCGCCGGCCCGGATGGTCTCACCGCTGATCTCGATGTCCTCGATCGCGACCCGACGCTGCCCGGTCTGGATGATCGACAGGTAACGCATCAGCTCCTCGACCGCGTTGGCAATCACCTTGGGATCCTCGGCGTTACGCAGGAAGTCGGCCTGCTCGGGGTTCTCGAGCAAGGCCAGCACGCCGATGCCGATCATGTTCGCAGTCGTCTCGTGCCCGGCGATCAACAGTCCGGTGCCGAGCTGCGCGGCTTCCTTGACGCTGATCTCCCCCGCGTTCACGCGCTCGGCCAGATCGGAGACCGCGTCCTCTGCGGGGTTGGCCTGCTTTTCCTCGACGAGATTGATCAGATATTGATGCAGGCTCATCGCGCCTTTTTGCATGGCGTCCGCTGCCGCATAGCGGGCCAGTCCGGCATTGGCGTGCTCCTGGAAGAACTCGTGGTCCGCGTAGGGGACGCCGAGCATCTCGCTGATGACCACGGTCGGCACCGGTAGCGCCAGTTTGGAGACCAAGTCGGCCGGTTGCGGTCCGGCCAGGACTTCGTCGATGCACTCGTCGGTGATCTTCTGGATGGCCGGGCGCAGGCCCTCGACCCGGCGGAACGTGAACGGCTTCGACAGCATCCGGCGAAACCTGGTGTGCTCCTCGGCATCTGACGTGAACACCGAACGCGGCCGTTTGTCAACCGTGGCGAGCATATGTTCGTTCCAGTGCGGGAATCCCGAGCGACGGTCGTCGACACTGACCCTGGAGTCGGAGAACAGGGTGCGGGCCTCTTCGTGCCCGGTGATGAGCCACGGGGTGTCACCGTTCCAGATCCGCACCCGGAACAGGCCTTTGGGATTGCCCAGCATCGGCGGCGGCGGCGCGAACGGGCACCGCACGTCGCGCTCCATCGGGTAGTCGGGGATTTCGGTCTGTGTCAGCGTTTCGGTCATCGTGTCGCTTCATTCCTCGATGTCTATGGCCAGGGCTGGGCAGGCCGCCGCGGCGCGGCGGGCGTTCTCGGCTTGGTCAGGTCCGGGGTTGTCGTCGAGCAGCACCACGACGCCGTCATCGTCGCGCTGGTCGAACAGCTCGCCGGCATTGAGGACGCATTGGCCCGACGAGACGCACTTGTCCTGATCGACAGTGAGTTTCATGTGAGATCGCTTTGTTCGGTGACCGGCGCCAACCAGAGGCCGACGATGGCGTCGATGAGGCCGGAGGCCGCGCCGTGCCAGTTCGCTCGCGGCACGCTGGCGCCTTGTGCCAGCGCACGTTCCCGGTCGGCGCAGCTGTGCATCAACAGGTTTCGGGCCATGATGTTGCGCTCGGTGCGGATCTCGGCCGGCAGATCCGGCAGGCAATTGTTCATCCCATCGATGACCTGCACCAGCGACGGCGAGCTGAGGGCGTCGCGCACAACGATGTTGTGGTATGCCGGGTCGGTCATCACCTGAGCGGCAAACCGCGCGTACCACGTCGGATTGCCCAGTGCGGCAAGGTGATCGGTCAGCGGCTGGACCAGGCAGCTGACCCAGTCCCGCAATTCGGACGAGTTGCCGATGCCGTCGACCATCTGCTCGCGCAGGAACTCGATGGGCCCACGGTGCTTGTGTTCGATGGCCCGCACCAGGTCGGTCTTGGTGCCGAAGTGGTAGCCGACCGCCGCGTTGTTTCCCTGCCCGGCCGCCTCGCTGACCTGCCGGTTGGACACCGCGAACACGCCGTGTTCGGCATAGAGCCGCTCGGCCGCCTTGAGAATCGCCTCCTGGGTACTGCTCGCCCGGTCGGCCCGAGCCACGCGGCTGGCTGTCGTCACCGCTCCAGTGAACCGCGTCACAGCCTTTAAGTCAAGTGACTGATTTAAATCCGACACAGTGCGCTGCGCGCCTTCCTCTCGCTTGCCCGGCCTCTCGTCGAGACTGCGGTGAGGGTCGCTAGAAACCGCCGATCACGACCGTGGACGCAGTTTCAACCGTTCATCGCGCAGGCTTCTCTTTTCGGACGAGGACCTTGCCCGCGACGGTGCCCCCGTCGATCGGCAGAACCGTTCCCGTGACGTAGCGCGAGCGGTCGGTGGCGAAGTAGAGCGCGGCCTCCGCCACATCCTCGACCGTCCCTTCCCGCTTGAGCGGGCGGTCGTTGCGCATCTGCGCGCGGATGCCTGCCTCGAACTCTTCGAGCCGCTGCCGGTCCTCTTCAGAGGCGGATTTCGCGACGATTGCCGTCCGGATGTTGCCGGGGGCGATCGCGTTCACCCGAATCTCGTAGTGTGCGAGTTCGATGGCCGCGGACTTGGTGAATTGGATGACAGCCGCCTTGGACGCGCGATACGACATCACTCCCCCGCCGGCCTGGATTCCACCGATCGAGGTGAGATTGAGTATCGACCCGCCACCGTGTTTGGCCATGTGCCGTGCGGCATCGCGGGTGCCTGCCATCACGCCGAGGACGTTGACTCCCATGACCCGGTGGAAATCGGCGAGATCGTCGTCCAGAAAGCGACGGTGCATGGTGCCGGATATGCCGGCGTTGTTCACCATGACGTGCAGGCCGCCGAACCTCTCGACCGCGGCGTCCACGAGCGCGGTGACCTGTTCGGGATCCGATACGTCGGTGGGCAGGAACGCGGTGTCGCCGCCGAGTTCGTCGACCAGGGCCGCGCCCTTGTCCTTCTCGACGTCACCGATCAAGACCGCGGCACCCTCGGCGACGAACCTTCGCACGAGTCCCTCTCCCAGACCTGCCGAACCGCCGGTGATCACCGCGACTTTTCCTGCCAGTTCATTGCTCATGTAAGCCGCAAGCCCTTTCTCATCGGCCGCACCGGGGCGACGCTTCGACTCAACCCGTTCGAACGAATTCAGTCAAGCGACTGATTTAACCGAGAATCACTGACCCTCTTACCTCTTGACGTGGAATACCGCGCGGAGCCAGAATCCTACAAAGTGTAGGAAATGGGGGAAACCATGAGCAAGTTCCGTGATCGGGCGTTGGGCACGTTTGCCAGCAGGTTCCAGTGGCTGTCACTACCCGCCGCTGAACCGGCGGAGGATTACGGGTTCTTCGGTCCGGGCTCGGTGACGTGGAAGGTCTGGAGCTACCCGACCTCACTGTCCATCGGGTTCCAGCGGGCTGTCGTCATCGAGGAACTCGACCCCGCGCTCGTCGCCGCGGTCGACCGGACCCAGGGCATCTACCAGCGGCCCCGAACTCGATATGACCGCACGCTGCGGTACTTCGCCATGGTCGCCTTCGACGACAGCGTCTCGACGACGCAGGCCGCCGACGTGCTGGTGAAGATCCACTCCAAGGCCGTCGGCACCGATCCCGTCACCGGACAGTCGTACGACGCCAACGATCCGGCTTCGCAGTTGTGGATCCATCTGACGGCTTGGCACTCGATCCTGTGCGCTTACGAGAAGTTCGGCCCAGGCAGGCTTTCCCCCGAAGAAGAGGAGCGGTACTGGGCCGAATGCGCGCGTGCCGCGGAACTCCAGACGTTCGACCCGGCCGACGTGCCCCGCACTCGCGAGGGTGTCCGGGAGTACTTCGAGCAGATGCGCCCGCAGCTCATCGGCTCCGACATCGCGCAGAAAGCGATGCGTCATCTACTGCGCGCGGACGTGATGTTGCCGCAGATGCCGCTGCTGCTCAGGCCCGCCACGCTGGTGATCACTGCGATGCTGCGCCGGGCTACGTTGTCGACGATGCCGCGCTGGATGCGAAAGATGGCGGGCCTGAGCACTTCCCGGCTGCTGGACGCCGCGATCGTGCCGCCGATGAGTGCGGCGTTCACGGTCATCTCGATGAGCACGCGGCTTCAGTTGATCCTGCTGCGGTTGATCTCACCGGCGACATTGCCGATCGGTACGCGGGTGCTGCGCGAGATTCCGCCCCACTGTCGGGTCACCGTGACGCCGCGCGAAGCCCAGCAGCAGTACGGCTACAAGATTCCCGCCCAGGCCCATCTCGAGTTTCGCGAGAAGCAGCTGGTCCGGGTCTTCGGCGAGGGGCGTGCGCCAAGCGATCAGGGCCTCGTCGAATCCGAGCCCATCCTGGGTGCGATCGGGTGATGTCGTTGCTGCGCAGGGTTCTCGACCACCAGCTCACTGTCCGCCAGCTCACCTATGTGGCCACGACGCTGGCGGTGCCGTACCTGGCGGTCGGGGTGGTCTGGGCGTTCGGCCGGCACGAGCATCTGGAAAGGCTCACCGGCCTTGACCGGTTCTTCTCTATCCTCGGAGAGATAGTGGCCTGGCCGGTTCTGGTCATAGCCGACGTCCACCTGACCTGAGGATCACCCTGACCACCGAGACCGCCAAACGCGCCCGCGCCGAGCATCTCGGGCCGGATCGTCGCCGCCCGCAAGTACTCGACGCCGCGCTCGAGATCGCCGCGAGCGAGGGCGTGGCCAACGTGACCATGGGCGCGGTGGCAGCGCGGCTTGGTGTCACCCGGCCGGTCGTATACGCCTGCTACGGGGGACGCGGCGAACTACTGGCCGCGCTGCTGGAGCGCGAAACCGAGGTCACGCTGGCGAATCTCCTCGCCATGCTTCCGCCGGAGCGCACGGGTTCGGTTGAGCAGATGTTCGTCGACGGGTTCTGCGCGCTGCTCACCACGGTCCGCGAGCGTCCGAGTTCGTGGCAGATCATGTTCACCGTCGACCCTGATCCGGTCCTCGACGCCGCCATCGTGCGTGGCCGGGCCCAGATCGGTGAACAGGTGGCGGCGGTGATGCGCCCACTGTTCCAGCGCTGGCAAATCGACGACATCGACGTCGTGCTCCCGCCACTGTCCGAGGTGTTCCTCGCGATCTGCGAGTCGGCAATCCGCATGTTGCTCAATGACCCCGACCGTTGGACACCTGAGCGCCTGGCCGCGATCGTCGGCCCGGCGGCCTATCGCGCGATGCGCGCGCGTTGACCGGCCAGGAATTCCGACAGCAGGCCGTTGACGGCATCAGGTTGCTCGATCTGCGGGCAGTGGCCGGCGTTCTGGATGACCGCTGACCGGGCGCCGGTGATCTGCGCCGCGATGTCGGCGGCCCAGCCGGCGGGCAGCAGCTTGTCGGACGCGCCCTCGACGATCAACGTCGGCACACCGATGCGTTCGTAGGCACGGGCCGACGACGGGGCGGGCGGCGGATCCAGACCGGGACGGCGGAAGCGGGCCGCTGCCAACGCTTCCCACGCACCGGGTGCGATGCTCGACTCGTATCGTCTGCGCACGTACTCGTCATCGGCGGGATACGCCGGATCGGCGAACAGCGCCGCGACGATGCGCCGCATCCCGTCGAACGTGGCGTCGTAGTCGTAGAGCGCCGCCATGTGCTCGTTGCGCTGGATCTCGCCGCCACCGCATATCGCGACGAGCGATCGCACCGGAAGCCGCGGCGCGTCCGAGGTCGCGTCGACGAGCAGGTTGATCGCGCCCATCGAGTTGCCGACGAAATGTGCTGAGGTCACACCCAGTTCGGCGCAGAACCGGGCGATGTGGCGGATCCTCATCCCCCGGCCGTCATTGAAGTCGACGACTTTGGCGCTGTCACCGAAGCCCAGCATGTCCGGCGCAAGCACCCGGTAGTTCTCGGCGAGGGCGTCGATGGTCCGCTCCCAGCCGAGTTCGGCGCTCACCCCGAATTCACCGCCGTGCAGCAGGACCACAGTCTCGCCGGCGCCGGCTTCGAGATAACTGGTGCCCAGCCCATCGATTTCGATGAAGTGGCGCCGGAATGTCACGTGGTTGCCCCGCTCGAGCGCGCGAACGTGAGGACCTGATTGGCCAGCATGTCGAGCTGATCACGCACCGGCCCATCCGCCAATTCGCCGGATTCCGACCAGATCTTGTCCGCGGAGTTGATCGCTACCCCGAGCGGAGTCGGCCATGCCCGCAACGCGTGTCCGATCGAGCGAAGCTGGCCCAGGGTGCCCACCGCGGCTTGCCACCCGTATGCGCAACTGATGCAGCCCCACGGCGTGTTGTCGAGATAGACGCGCGGATCCTCGCGCAGATCCTCGATGTAGTCCAGCGCGTTCTTGACCAGACCCGAGATCGCGCCATGGTAGCCCGGCGAGCCGACGACCACCGCGTCGGCGTCACGCAGGGCTTTGACCAAGTCGAGCGCTGCCGGTGTGCGGTCGAGCGAGTGTGGCGCATACATCGGCAGATCGAGGTCGGGCCCGGCGAACATGCGGGTGGTGCCGCCCTGGCGCTCGACCGATTCCAGGCAGTACCGGACCGCGCGTTCGGTCGACGAATCGGCGCGCAGCGTACCGCCGAGGCCGACGACGAACGGAATCTTCTCAGTTGACGTCATGCTCTCCTCATTTGATCGCAATGGGATTCACCGGCGAACCAACTGCGCCTATCACGCGCAGCGGCGGTGCGATGAGCTGAAATTCGTACACTCCATCGGCAGCGCAGTCGGCCGCCAACGCGGTCAGATCCCAGTACTCGCCGAACATCAAGCCCATGTCCCGTAGGCACAGCATGTGCATGGGCAGGAACGTGCCCTCCACACCGTTGGCCGGATCGGGATCCTCGACCATCAGGTTGTCGGCGGCCACCGCAGCCACCTCGTGATCGTGCAGCCACGATGCACAAGACCAGTCGAGGCCCGAGCCGGGTTCCGCGCCATCGCCGGTCGACATGAACCGCGTCCACCACCCGGTGTGCACCACGACGATGTCACCGCGACCGATCGTGACGCCCTGCGCGGCGGCCACCTCGTCGAGTTCGGCTGGTGTCACGGGCTTTCCGGGTTGCAGGTACACGTCGACTCCCCGGTGACGCACGACGTCGAGCAGCACACCCCGGCTCGTGATGCCCTTGCCGTCCACCTTGTCGATCCCACAGCGGTAGGCACCGAAACTGGTCACCGAGTCGGCAGGGAAACCGTTGTAGAGCTTGTCCTCGTAATACACGTGCGACAACGCATCCCACTGGGTGGCGGCCTGCAACGGCATCACGATCATGTCGTCGTTGAACCGGAACGGATTGTCGACGAAGTACGCACTGACCTGGTTGGCCACCGAGTTGCGCAGCCACTGCGGGCCATATTCGGCCAGCGTGTTCGCGTCGCCGCCGTCTACGGTCATCACATGGGTCGGGTTCTGCCGGAACTGGAAGGCACCCTGCGGCCCGCCCGAACTGAAATCACCGCCGAGCGCAAACACCTTGCCCTGCTTGACCAGTGCGGCCGCCTCGGTGACCTTGTCGGCGGTGATGAAGTTCAGGGTTCCGAGCTCGTCGTCATCACCCCAGCGACCCCAGTTACGCACGTCGTCTGCGACGCGGCGAAAGTCACTCATGCTTGCGGGCACACTCAGGTCCTCTCCGTCGCTTCGACTGCGGCGATCAGGTCGGCCTCGCGCTTGGCGAGGATTCCGCCGTCGGCCCAGACCACCTGCCCGGTGATGTAGCTGGCTGCCGCGCTGCCCAAGAACACCAACAGCGCGGCTTGTTCGCCGGCCTCGGAATTGCGGCCCAGCGGCGTCGTGAACGAGTCGAGATACTGCTGACCGTAGGCCGACCGCAGTTGGTCGAGGATCGGTGTCTCGGTCACGCCGGGCGCGGTGCAATTGATCCGGATACCTCGTGAGCCGAGTTCTGCGGTCTTGGACATCACGTAGAGAATCGTCGCCTCCTTGGAGAGGCGGTAGCCGCCGTCGGCCAGCGCTTCGGGGTGCTCATCACACCAGCGCAACCCCTCGTCCACCGAGCCGGTGTGAAGCAAACCGGTTGTGATCGCCCGGTTTTCGCGGTAGGCCGATGCCGCGAGCGAGGACACCAGAGTGATCGAGCCACCGCGGGCGATCCGGTCGGCCACAGCCTCGGTGAATTGCCGCGTGCCGAGGAAGTTGATTCGCACCACCAGCCGCGGGTCGCCGATCCCCGACGACACGCCTGCGACGTTGAAGAGTGCGTCCACCGGACCGTCGATCGCACGGGCGGCGCGGTCGACAGCTACCGGATCGGCAAGGTCGAGCTCCGTGAACGTGTCAGGCATCTGTTCGGGGGCGCGGAGATCCAGGCCCGTCACCCGCGCCCCGAGTTCCCGGAGCTGACGGGTGACCTCGGCGCCGATGCCCGACGCACAGCCGGTGACCACGACGTCCTTGCCGTCGTAGCGCACCAGCTCGTCGAGTGTGCTCACGCTCAGCCGGCCTGCTCCCGTGTGGCCTTCTCCTGCTGCGCTGCCTTCACTCGGCCCTCGTTGATCTCGGCCATGGCCTCGGGTATCTCGCCCGCGGTGAACTTGCCGCCGCGGCCGGTGGGCAGGCCGCCGAACGCGTAGGTCTCGTCGAACAACGGGGCGTCCGAACGCTGCCTGCGCGCCTCGACTTTCTCGATGACCGGTTCCAGACGCTTCGCCTTGCCGGCAACCGCCTTCGCGTCACGCTCGATGAACTCGGGCAGGATTTCTTTGCCCATGATCTCGATGGATTCCATGGTGCCCTCGTGGCTGCGCGGATTGAGCAGCAGGATGATCTCGTCGACACCGCTTGCCTCATAGCCGCGGAGGAACTCGCGCACGGTGTCGGGTGAGCCGATGGCGCCGCGGCCCGGGCCGTAGGCGAGCGTCGGATCTTCGGCGACGGCCTGCTCGTAGCGTTCCCACACCTTGGTGCGCCCGGGGGTGTGCATACCGGTCAGGTAGTAGTGCATGATCCCGAAGGAGAAGAACCCGCCCCCGATGCCGAGCCGCTTGAGCGCCTCCTCGTCGGACTTGGCCACCATCATCGACAGGTCACCGCCGATGGCGAGGATGTTGGGGTTGATCAGAGGCGTGACCGGCGTGCCCTGCTCTTCGAATTCCTTGTAGTACCCGTCGACCCGGTCTTTGAGCGCCTCTGGCCCGGTGTAGGCGAAACTCAGTGCGCCGATGGCCTTCTGGGCTGCCATCTGCACCGACGACGGCCGGGTGCAGGCCACCCAGACGGGCGGATGCGGTTTCTGCAACGGCTTGGGAATGACGTTGCGGGCCGGCATTTCGACGTGCTCACCCTTGAATCCGCTGAACGGCTCCTCCACCATGCAGCGGATCGCGACCTCAAGGGCCTCCTCCCACTGCGCACGCTTGTCGGCCGGGTCGATGTTGAAGCCACCCAATTCGGCAACCGACGATCCTTCGCCGGTCCCGAACTCCACCCGGCCGTTGGACAGGTGGTCGAGCGTGGCGATGCGCTCGGCGATGCGCGCCGGATGGTTGATCGGTGGCGGCAGATGCATGACGCCGAAACCGAGCCGGATGTCCTTGGTGCGCTGGCTCGCCGCTGCAAGGAACATCTCCGGCGCAGTCGAGTGACAGTACTCCTCGAGGAAGTGATGCTCGGTCAGCCAAACCGTGGAGAAACCGGCCTTGTCGGCAGCCTCCACCTCGGTGAGGCCATGCTGGAACAGCTGGTGTTCGTCGTCTTCCGACCACGGCCGAGGCAGCGGGAACTCGTAGAACAGCGAAATCTTCATGCGTTAACCCTCCTAGGAAATCCGGTGCTGAAGTGAGTCGGTCTCGTCCTTCTTGTGGCTGACGGCCTGCGCCGCAGCATGTTTGGCGGCGATGTAGCCGAACGTCATGGCTGGGCCGATGGTCGCTCCTGCCCCGGCGTAGCTACGGCCCATGACCGCCGCCGACACGTTCCCGACGGCGTAGAGGCCATCGATCGCGGTCTCGTCGGCACGCAGGACCCTGGCGTGCTCGTCGGTGCGCAAACCGCCCGACGTGCCGAGGTCCCCGAGGATGATCTGGAACGCGTAATACGGCGGCTCGCCGAGCGGGCGCAGGTTCGGGTTCGGCAGCGTCGGATCGCCGTAGTAGTTGTCGTACGCACTGTCGCCGCGGTTGAAATCGTCGTCATGCCCCGAATGCGCCAACTGGTTGAACCGTTCGGCGGTGGCGCGCAGGTTCTCGGCAGGAACGCCGATCTTGCCGGCCAGCTCCTCCCAGCTGTGCGCCTCTTTGACCACGCCGGAGTCCAGCCAGGCCCGCGGCACTTTGCGTCCGGTGGGAACCGGGGCGAACGGGATCTTCGGTATGGGCAGGTGACCGGCGACCACGTAACGGTGGAACGAGTCGATGTCGGTGACGAGCCAGCACGGGATGTGAGTGACCCCGGACTGCTGTCCCTCGATCATGGCGTGCGCGAAATCCATATACGGCGCGGCTTCGTTGATGAACCGCTTGCCTTCTCCGTTGACCACGAACTGCGACGGCATCATCCGCTCATTGAGCATGAACTGCAGGCGGCCGTCGGGCCAGCAGATGGCGGGGAACCACCACGCCTCGTCGAGCAGATCGGTCGACCCACCGGCGTTTTCACCGGCGCGGATGCCGTCACCGGTGGCCGCCGGGTTGCCGAAACTCCAGTCCTTTTCGAGCACGGGCAGATGTTCCTTGCGCCACGCCATGTCGTGGTCGAAGCCGCCGGACGCCAGGACGACGCCGTGCCGGGCCCGGATCCGCAGGATTTGACCGTCGCGCTCGACGACCGCGCCGAGCACCGCACCGTTCTCACCCGTGATCAACTCTGTCATGGGGGCGTTGAGCCACAACGGGATTCCGTGCTGCTTGAGCGCCAGCCGCATCCGCGCGGCAAGCGACTGGCCGATGGCGGCCATGCGGTCGCCGAACACCCTGGCGCGGAACATCCGCCAGATGAGTTTGACGAGCACAGCCTTGCCCCGCCAGTTCTGCCTGATCTGATAGAACAGCCGAAGGTCTTTGGGAGCGAACCAGATTCCCTTCGGCGCCAGGGCCAGCGGTGTCAGCAGATTGCGCTCTTCGTCGCCGAGCTTGCGCAGGTCGATCGCCGGGACATTGATCGTACTGCCCTGTGGCGAACCGCCGGGCAGCTCGGGGTAGTAGTCGGCATAGCCGGGCTTCCAGACGAATTCGAACCAGTCGCTGGTGCGCTCCAGGAAGTCCATCATCTCCGGAGCCTTGTCGACGTAGGCCCGCAGCCGGGCGTCGCTGACCGTGCCTTCGGTGATCGACTTGAGGTAGGTGAACACGCCGTCGGGTGACGGCACGTATCCGGCTCGGCGCTGCGCGGGCGCCCCCGGCACCCAGATGCCGCCACCGGACAGGGCCGTGGAACCGCCGAACTGCGACGACTTCTCGACGACGAGGGTGTCCAGACCCGACGCGTCGGCGGTCAGCGCGGCGGTCATGCCACCACCGCCCGAGCCGACCACGAGCAGGTCCACGGTCTGGTCGTACGTATCGGTCATGCGTTGGATACCGCCGTTCTGATTGCGAAGCCTGCGATCAATTCCGGTGCTGCGCGGTAGAAGTGGTTGGCGGTCCGGTAAGGCCCCTGTGCCCCGAGCGCCGCGAACGCCGCGACCCAGGTTCGGATTTCATGCGCCGAGTTGCCGCCTTCACCGGCGATGAACTCGTTGGACCACCCGTCGAGCTCGGTGAGCCTGCCCTCGTCGAGGATTTCTAGCAGGCCGTGGTCCCAATCCGGGTTCAGTGGGCGAAGTGGACTCTCGCCGTGCGCGAAATCCTCTGCGGCCTGGCTGACCGCCGCCTGCCGCGCCATCCGCTGTTCGGGCGTCATCGGCATGCCGTGCACGATCCTGTCCAGTGCCGCGGGCGGCGCGGTGGCCAGGGTCGGCACCGGTGGGTCGTGGGAGAGCCCACCGGATCCCAGCACCAGGACCCGCTTGTTCAGTGTGGCCAGATAGGAGCCGACGGCGGCGCCCAACGCACGCGATCGGGCGAGTGGACCGAGCGGCGTTGCGACGGAGTTGATGAAGATCGGCACGACGGGGCGCGCAGTCGCATCGCCGAACAGCTCCTGCAAAGGCTGTACGGTGCCGTGGTCGACGTTCATGCTCGACGAGATCGCGATGTCGACGCCCGACTCCCACAGCGCCTGTGCGCATTGGTCGGCGATGTCGGCGTCGACCGTGAGTGGTCCGCTGTGGGTCCCGTAGTCACCGACTCCCGAGGCCGCGGTGCCGATGCAGAACGGCGGCATGAGCCGGTAGAAGAAGCCGTTGTAGTGGTCGGGTGAGAATGTGACGACGAGTTCGGGGTCGAATTCCGCCACGAACTGCCGCGCGCCGTCCAGTGCCGTGTTGATCTCGTCAAGGAGTTCGGCCGACGGTCCCGGAAGATTCAGCAGTGGGCTGTGGGACATACAGCACAGGGCTACTGGCACCGTTTTCTCCTCCCTCGGTCAGATGCAGAACATTGAACAGCGCTGTGCTCAGTTCCGGCGCCCGCTGGGCGATGTCGGCCCCCGCGATGCAGCGGTCGGGGCGCAGCACCAGAACGGATTCGGCATGCGCGTCGAACCAGGATTTCAGCGCGCCGGTGCGGTCACCGACGATGACCACCTCGGGGTCGTCGTGCCCGCGCCAATGCAGCTGCGTCGACGGCCGGGCGGCAATGAAGCTCGCCCCCAAAGCCTTCCATCGTTCGAAGGCCTCGGCACCCAGCAGCGTGCGCGGATTGTTGTTCCAGCACAGCACCGCGAAGCCAGGGCCGATAACGTCGTCGAGCAGCACGTTGGATTGGGTGCGGGTGTCCACGCGCGGCTGGATGAACAGCGTGCCCGCCGGCGAGGTCGGAGTCGGCGGTTTCGCATGGTAGACCGCGCCCTGGTCGTAGCGAGGCATCGGCTTGAACCGCATTTCCAGCACGTAGCGCTTGAGCGTCGGCACGACCGATGCTCCGCGAATCACCTTGTCCCGCAACGCCGCGATGCGGCGGTTGGTGGGCGAGATGACCCGACCGACCATCGTGGACAGGTCGATCATCGCGCGGGCGTGCTTGCGGCGCTCGGTGTCGTAGCTGTCGAGCAGCCCATCTCCGGCGTGACCGTTGACCACCGCGGCGAGCTTCCAGCCGAGGTTGGCCGCGTCCCGGATGCCACTGTTGTAACCCTGGCCCTGCCATACCGGCATGAGATGTGCGGCATCGCCTGCCAGCATCATCCGGCCCTTACGGAACGTGCCTGCGATCCGGGAATGGTGAGTGTAGACCCGGCGGCGGATCACATCCACCTTGTCGGGATGCGGGACAAACGGAGCCAGCAGCCGGGCGACGAACTCGGGGTCCTCGGCCTGCTCGTCGGTCTCGTCGGCGTGAATCATGAACTCGAACCGGCGGATACCGTGCGCGATCGAGATCGATGCGTACGGCCGCTCCGGATCGGCGCCCACCTCGCTGTTCGGATGGCCGAGTGGGTCGTTGGCGAGGTCGATGACCACCCAGCGGGTGGCCGAGGTGGTGCCGTCGAACGACACTCCCATCAGGTGGCGGGTCGCACTGCGGCCGCCGTCGCAGCCGACCACGTACTGCGCGCGGACCGCGGGGACGTCACCGGCGAACTCCACCGTCACGCCGTCGTCGCATTCGCGCGCGGATTCCATCCGCCGGCCCCAGATCACCTCGACGTGCGCGAACCGATCCAGCCCGGCCAGCAGTTCCGCGTCGACCATCGGCTGGACGAACCCGTTGCGCTTGGGCCAGCCGAATCGTGCGTCGGGAGGGGCCATCTCGGCGAGCAGACGGCGGTTGCGGTCATAGAAGCGCAGAATCTGATTCGGCACGGTGTGGGGCAGGATCGCGTCCACCAGGCCGATCGACTGGAAGGTGCGCAGGGATTCGTCGTCGAGACCCACGCCGCGCGGATAGTCGATGAGGGTGTCGCGTTCCTCGACCACGAGGGTCGAGACACCCTGCAGCCCGAGGATGTTGGCGAGCGTCAGGCCGACCGGGCCGGCACCGACGATCACGACATCGACTTGAGTTGCCGTCACGCGCGCCCCAACAGGAAGTCGAGGTGCAGCCGATTGAACGTCTCGGGGTCCTCGTACTGGGGCCAGTGCCCGCATCCGGGCATCACCTCGAACCGCGCGCCGGGGATCATCGAGGCGATCCGGCGTCCTTCGGCGACGTCGGCGGTCGGGTCGTCACTCGTCCACACCACCAGGGTTGGCGCGGTGATGGACCCGTAGTCCTTCTCCCCCAGCAGGTTTCGCGCCCTGATCGCCGGATCCTGTAGCGCCATGATGTCGCTCATGGCAGAGACGAAGCCGGGCTGGCGGTAGACGCGCTGACGGCTCGCGACGATGTCGTCGTAATCCTTGCTCTTGTCCGCCATCAGCCATTTGATGCGCGCCTGCACGGTCTCCCACGTCGGGTTCTCGGCCGCGGCCATCGAGAGGGTGATGATGCGTTTCATCACCTCGGGATCGGCCTGCGAACCACCGGCGGTGTTGAGTACCAGCCGGTCGATCCGGTCGGGATGGTCGACGGCGGCGCGGGCGGCCACCCAACCGCCGAGCGACTCACCCGAAATATGAGCGCGCCGTGCGCCGATCGCGTCGAGAAATCCGATCAGGTGGTCGACGTAGTGCGCCACCTCCAATGGATGCCCCGGCTTGTCGGTGTAGCCGTGCCCGAGCATGTCGATCGACCACGTCGAGAAG
The DNA here is from genome assembly GCF_054919535.1 of Mycobacterium venezuelense. NCBI lineage: Bacteria > Bacillati > Actinomycetota > Actinomycetes > Mycobacteriales > Mycobacteriaceae > Mycobacterium > Mycobacterium venezuelense. The sequence goes on along the minus strand of NZ_JBONDW010000036.1, from coordinate 7,180 downwards.
TGCTCGGCGTGGGATTCGAGATTGCGCACGTAAGCCTCGGCGTGGCCGCCGGATCCGTGCAACAACACCAGGGCAGGAAGCCCGGGATCGCCGGCATGCAGGTACCGGGTACGCACACCTCCCACGTCCAGGTACCCCTGCGAGAACGCGACGCCCTGCAGATCACTCCACACGCTCTCGAACTCGACGGCAGTGCTTGTCATGGTCCCCTCTCTGGAGATCGTAAGAGAATCTCATTCTCCGTTTTCGTAAGCACTTTGCTCATATATCGCACATCTGCGTGCATTATTATCAGAGCATCACTCTCGTGGATCTATCTGTCAAGGAGGGGCGCGATGCCGGTAAAGGCAAGCCAGTCGAGCACCGACGGCACACCCAACGGCGCTCCGGGTTCACAGACCCTGGCGCGCGGGCTGAGCGCACTTTCGGCCATCGCCAGCGCACCGACCGGGTTGACCGTGCAACAGGTTGCCGACCACCTCGGAGCACATCGGACGATCGCGTATCGGCTGCTCGCCACGTTGAGCCAATTCCGTTACGTGGCAAAGGGTGAGGACGGCCGCTACCGGCCGGCGGCGGCACTGGCCGTACTGGGTTCGTCGTACGACAACAATCTGCGCCAGCTCAGCGTGCCGAGGCTGCGCGCGCTCGCCGATGAACTCGGCACGACGGTTTCGCTCTTGGTCGCCGAGGGCGACCAACAGGTGGCGATCGCGGTCATCGTGCCGACGCAGGTGTTCTACCAACTGTCGTTCCACGAGGGCAGCCGCCATCCCCTGGAACTCGGCGCGGCCGGGATCGCGTTGCTGGCGAGCATGCCGCCGCGGCCCGGTGAACGCGACCTCGTGCGTCAGACCCGGGAACAGGGTTGGGTGATCACCCACGGCGAGATCGAACCGAACACCTACGGTCTGGCGGTGCCGGTGCGCCGGCGCCCGCCGTCACCGCCCACGTGCATCAACCTCATCTCGCACCGCGAAGACGTCGTCCTCGGCGGCAAGGACGCGGTGGTCCGGGCCGCACATGAACTGTCGGCAATCCTGCACTGAAAGGCTATGCGCACATGACTGATTGGGACGTCCCGTTCGACGACGAGGTCGACGTCGTAGTGCTCGGCAGCGGAGGCGCCGGACTCACCGCCGCGCTCACCGCCGCAGTCAGCGGCGCGCCGGTCGCGGTGTACGAGAAGGCGCCGACCGTCGGCGGCACGACCGCCGTGTCGGGCGGAATCGTCTGGATTCCGGCGCACGACCGTGCCGACGGTCCGCTACCGGTCGACGATGCGCTCGCCTACCTACGCGCCCAGTCACTGGGCTACATGGACGCCGAACTGGTCGAGACCTTCGTCCGCACGGGACCGGCCATGCTCGACTTCGTCGAGGCACACAGTGAGCTGCGCTTCGCCGTCGCCGAAGGGTTTCCCGACTACAAGCCAGAACTCCCGGGCGGACGCCCCGGCGGAGGTCGCTCGTTGAGCGCGGGCCCGGTCGACCTGGCTCGGCTCGGCGAATGGCGAGACCGGATCACCTCCTTCCCCGCGGATTTCAGCAATGTCGGTATCGACGCCGAGACCAGGGCCCGCATCCACGCGGCGTTCGACGATCCGAACGCCGACCTGTGCGTCGCGGGCACCGCGCTGATCGCCGGACTGTTGCGCGGACTACTCGACCGTGGCGTGAAGCCCGTCACCGAGGCGAGGGCAACCGAACTGATCGCCGACGCCACCGGTATCACCGGTGTGCGGATCAGCGTTGACAGCACCGACATTCGAGTGCGGGCCCGCAGTGGCGTCGTGCTGGCGACCGGTGGATTCGAATGGGATCCCAAACTCGTCGAGGCATACCTGCGTGGGCCCATGCACGGACCCGTCTCGCCGCCGAACAACACCGGTGACGGCCTGCGCATGGCGATGGCCCACGGCGCCGATCTCGCGAACATGGGTGAGGCGTGGTGGGTTCCGGTTGTCCAGATTCCGGGTGACACCATCGACGGGCATCCGCGCAGCCGCAGCGTGCGACTGGAGCGCACCCGCCCTCGCAGCATCATCGTCAACCGGGCAGGCAAGCGGTTCGTCAACGAGGCCGGCGAGTACAACTCGATGGCAGGCCCGTTCCAGTACCTCGACCCGAAAGCCGGATACGCCAACGATCCGGCCTGGATCGTGTTCGATTCGGTGCACCTACAACGCTACGGATTCCTCGGCGTCGAGCCGGGAGACCCGGTGCCGGAGTGGTTCTGCGCCTCGGCCGATCTCGATGAACTCGAGGCCAAGACGGGTATCGACGCCGCAGGCCTCGCGGCCACACTGCGGCAGTGGAACGCCGACGTCGCCGCCGAGGTGGATCCCGATTTCGGGCGCGGTTCGAGCGCCTACGACGGGTACTGGGGCGATACCACGGCGGCCACCCCGGCCGGTCAGACACTCGGGCCGGTCGACACCGCGCCGTACTACGCGGTGCCGGTCAAAGTCGGCGCGATGGGCACCAAGGGCGGCCCGCGCACCGACCGCGACGGCCGTGTCCTGCACGTCAGCGGAGCCCCGATACCGGGCCTGTTCGCCGCGGGCAACGCCATGGCCGGGGTGACCGGCAAGGCATACGGCGGCGCGGGCGGCACGCTAGGACCCGCGATGGTGTTCGGCTACCGCAGCGGCTACGCCGCCGCCACCGGCAAATCGGTGAGCTGAACGGCTACTGTCGTGTCGTGATCTGGACGCCGCGCAGCCCCGCGCAGACCCGCATACTCGATGCGGCGCTCGAGCTCATCGCCGACAACGGCGTCGGCGGTACCTCGCTGCAGATGATCGCCGATGCGATCGGTGTCACGAAAGCCGCTGTCTACCACCAGTTCAAGACCAAGGAAGCCATCGTCATCGCGCTGACCGAGCGTGAACTGGGTCAACTGGAGGAAGCGCTCGAAGCCGCCGAGGCCGAAGGCTCGCCAACCCGCGCGCGTGAGGTGTTGCTGACCCGCGTGATCGACATGGCCGTGCAGCGGCGCCGCGCGGCAAGCACGCTGCAGTTCGACCCCGTCGTGGTGCGCCTGCTGGCTGAACACGAACCGTTCCAGCAGTTCATCGACCGTCTCTACGCGGCCATGCTCGGCGACCAGTCGGGCAGCACCGCGCGCGTCCACGCGGCGATGTTGTCCGGCGTCATCAGCGTCGCCGTCATGCATCCACTCGTGGCCGATATCGACGACGACACGCTGCGCACCGAACTCGTGCAGACGATGCGGCGCATTCTCGCGCTTCCGGAATCATCCGACTGAGCCGGCAAACAGCTGTTCCGCGGCGGTGTACGCGTCGCTGGAGCCGTCGGCGACGGCCGCCGCGAGCCGGTCCAGTTCGGTGTGGTTGCTCAGCAATGTCTGCGCCAGCGAGAGGATCTGGCTGCGCGCCCGCGCCTGCCGCCGTTGCGGGGTGTCGGCCCGGTGGTGGGCGTCGATCGCCTCGACCAGTTCTTTCAGCCCCTCGCCTTGCGCCGCAATGAGTTTGAGCACCGGAGCATCGGTCTCGGCACGCAGATCGCGAACAGTCTGGTCGGCACCGTCGCGATCGGCCTTGTTGACCACCACCAGATCGGCGACTTCGAGCAGACCCGCCTTGGCTGCCTGCACCGCGTCACCGGCGCCGGGGTTGAGGATCACCACGGTCGGGTCGGCGATCGCGGCGATCTCGATCTCCGACTGCCCCACACCCACCGTCTCCAACACGATGACGTCGTATGACAACGCGGCCAGGAGCCGGATCGCGGCAGGCACCGCGGCTGCCAGACCGCCCAGGTGCCCGCGGGTGGCCACCGAACGGATCAGCACATCGGGATCGTTGATGTGGGCCGCCATCCGGATGCGATCACCGAGCAGTGCGCCGCCGCTGTAGGGCGAGGACGGGTCGACGGCAAGCACCGCCACCCGCAGCCCGCGCTCGCGGTATGCGCCGACCATCGCCCCCACCGTGGTCGACTTCCCGGCGCCGGGCGGACCTGTCACCCCGATGACGCGCGGCGCCGCAGGTTCGAGATGCGCGAGAACTTCGGCGCGACGGTCACTTTCGACCAGGCTGAGCAATCGGCCGACGGCACGCATCGATCCGTCACGTGCCGCCCTGATGAGCTCTTCGATGGTCATGCGGCCTGACTTTACGGAGCCGGCACCTCGATGACCGTCGCCGACCCCATACCCCCGCCTGCACACATCGCAGCAACGCCGATGCCACCGCCGCGGCGACGCAATTCGTGCACGAGGGTCACCAGCATGCGGGCTCCGGTCGCGGCGACCGGATGGCCGAGCGAGCAACCGCTGCCGCTGACATTGACGATCGTGGGATCGATGTCGAGCAGCTTCATCGTGGCCACGCACATCGACGCGAACGCCTCGTTGATCTCGAACAGGGTCACGTCCGACAGTGAAAGCCTCGCGCGGCCAAGCGCTTTGGTGAGGGCCTCGACCGGGGCAAGGCCGGTCGACGCCGGATCGACGCCCACGGACGCCCACGCCTTGATCGTGGCCAGCGCCGGAAGGCCGAGCTTGTCGCTCGCGACGGCCAACAGCGCCGCCCCGTCGTTGGCACCGCACGCGTTGCCCGCGGTGATGGAGAAGCCCTCGATCTCGGGATGCAGGGGTTTGAGGGCCGCAAGCTTCTCCAGCGTGGTGTCGCGGCGCGGATGTTCGTCGGTGTCGAAGAGCCCGTGCGGGGTTTCGATCGCGACGATCTCCTCCTTGAAGCGGCCTTCGTCGATCGCCGCGATGGCCTTCTGGTGCGAGCCCAGCGCCCATTCGTCCATTTCCTCGCGACTGACCCCGGCCTTGACCGCGGCGTTCCACCCGACCGTGATCGACATGTCCATGTTCGGTGCGTCGGGCCGGTCGGGATGGGTCGGCGGGAACCAACCGGCCCATTCGGCGTCCTTGGCGCTGCTGGTCGCACGCATGAACCGCGGCGCGGTCGAGGCGGAGTTCACGCCACCGGCGAGGATCAGCTGGTCCATACCGGCCCGGATACTTGCCGCCGCACTTTGCACGGCAGCCTGACCGGCGGCGCAGTGCCGGTTGTTCGACAGACCGGGCACCGACGTCAAGCCTGCGGTGAGCGCGGCATGCCGCGCGATCACCCCGCCGCCGTAGAGACCCTCGCCCAGGATCACGTCGTCGATCGGCGCGGTGATGTCGGAAGCCGCGGCGCGCACCACGTGATCGGCCAGCGTGTAGGCGTCCGTATCGCGCAGCGTGCCCTTTTTGGCCGTGCCGATGGGCGTGCGCAGCGCGGACACGATGACGGCTTCAGGCATTGATCGCTCCCTGGTTCACCCGGTATGAGAATGCTATTCTCTCAGTTCGAGAGTCCGCGTTGCAAGAAGGGGAACCATATGCAGATCGCCGGTAGCTCCGCGCTTGTCGTCGGTGGCGCAGGTGGCCTTGGCGAGGCAACCGTCCGCCGGTTGCACGGCGCAGGCGCGAAGGTGGTCGTCGCCGATGTCGCCGACGAGAAAGGCGCCGAACTCGAAAAGGAACTCGGCATCCGCTATGTCCGCACCGACGCAACCTCCGAGGAGTCGGTGCTCGCCGCGATCGCCGAGGCCGAATCGCTGGGCCCGCTGCGCATTTCGGTCGACACTCATGGCGGCCCGGCCAGCGGCGGCCGGCTGGTCGGCAAGGACGGGTCGCCGCTGGACCTCGACGGTTTCAAGAAGACCATCGAGTTCTACCTCACCGCGGTGTTCAACGTGATGCGACTGTCGGCCGCGGCGATCGCCAAGACCGAGCCGCTGGACGAAGGCGGGCGTGGCGTGATCATCAACACCGCATCGATTGCCGGGTACGAAGGGCAGATCGGCCAGTTGCCGTACTCGGCAGCCAAGGGCGGTGTGCTCGGCATGACTCTGGTTGCCGCACGCGACCTTTCGCCGCTGGGTATTCGGGTCGTCACGATCGCGCCGGGCACCATCAACACCCCGGCGTACGGCAAAGCGGCCGATCAGCTGGAGCAGTACTGGGGTCCCCAGGTGCCCTTCCCGAAGCGCATGGGCCGCTCGGTCGAGTACGCACAGCTGGCGCAGAGCATCGTCGAAAACGACTATCTCAACGGCGAAGTCATCCGCCTCGACGGGGCGCTTCGGTTCCCACCGAAGTGACCCGGACGTGACGTCGCTCGCCGGCAAGGTCGCATTCGTCGCGGGCGCCAGCCGAGGCATCGGCGCGACAGTGGCCGCGGCGCTGGCGGCCGAGGGCGCCGCGGTCGCGGTCGCCGCCCGTTCCGAGGAACGAGGCAAGCTGCCCGGCACGATCGGATCGGTGGCTTCGGCGATCAGCGACGAGGGCGGGCACGCACTACCGGTGCCATGCGACGTCACCAACGAGGACTCCGTGAACAAGGCTGTCGCAGCGACGGTTTCGGCGTTGGGTGGTATCGACATCCTCGTGGCCAACGCCGGGGTGCTGTGGCTCGGCCCCATCGAGACCACACCGCTCAAACGCTGGCAGCTCTGCCTCGACGTCAACCTCACCGGGGTTTTTCTGGTGACCAAGGCGGTGATCCCGCACGTGCGGGCCCGCGGAGGTGGATCGCTCATCGCGATCACCACGAGCGGCGTCGACATGATCGAACACGGTGCCAACGCTTACTGGGTGTCCAAGGCCGCTGCCGAGCGGCTCTACCTCGGGCTCGCGGCCGACCTGCGCGCCGACAATATCGCCGTCAACTGTCTCAGCCCGTCGCGCGTGGTGCTCACCGAAGGCTGGCAGGCGGGCGGCGGCGGGTTGCAGATCCCACCCGAGATGATCGAACCGCCCGAAGCCATGGCGCGTGCCGCGGTGCTGCTGGCCCGCCAGGACGCCTCGGGCGTCACCGGAACCGTGCAGCGTTCCGAGGCCCTCAGCCTCTGAGTCGCCGTTGCCTGCCAGTTGCCTTGCACCGCGAGCGTGCGTGTCTGCTGCCCGACACACCGCCTCGCCTCGGCATTTTGCGCACGCTCGTGGTGTAACGGGCGTGCGCAAAGTCTCTCCTCCACAGCGGGGTCGCGAGCACACCGCTAAGTGGCTGCACCGTACCGAGATTGAGCCCAGGACCAGATGCGGCAGGATTTTGTCCCTGGCTTCTATTTCGGTGGCGACCTTGTAAGTGCACTCGCAGAGCTATCGACGAGCGTGCGCGAAATTCTGCACCGCAGCGGCGTGTCGGGCA
>NZ_JBONDW010000035.1:0-45551 GCF_054919535.1 Mycobacterium venezuelense | reverse complement strand
CTGTTGATCTAGGGTGCTTTTGCGTCTGCTCGCGGTTTAGGTGCCGGTGTAGGTGGCCGGATCCGGACGGAACCGGGTGCCCTCGTCGAGGCCGTTGAGGGTCGCCATCTCGTCCTCGGTCAACTCGAAGTCGAACACGTCCAGGTTGGACACGATGCGGTCCGGATTCGCCGATCGCGGGATCACGATGTTGCCCAGCTGCACACTCCACCGAATGAGCACCTGTGCCGGGGTCTTGCCGTGCGCGTCGGCGACGGCCGTGATGGCCGGGTTGTCCAGCAGGCGGCCCACGCCGAGCGGCCCGTATGCCTCGGTGGCGATGTTGTGTTCGGCGTTGGCCGCACGCAGTTCGGCCTGGTTGAGCAGCGGGTGCAACTCGATCTGGTTGACCGCCGGGGTGAAGAACGTCAGATGGACGATCGTCGAAAGGTCGTCGGCGCTGAAGTTGCAGACCCCGATCGAGCGGGCCACGCCGTCCTCCTTGGCCCGCATCAGGCCGCCCCAGCTGTCGACGTATTTGCTGGTGTCACCGCCGGGCCAGTGGATGAGATACAGGTCGATGTAATCGAGCCCGAGGCGCTCGAGGCTCGCGCGGGCCGCGTCCTGGGACGACTGGAAGCCCTGGTCGCTCGTTGCGAGCTTCGTGGTCACGAAGATCTCGTCACGGGCAAGACCCGAGGCGGCGATCGCGCGACCCACGCCGGCCTCGTTGCCGTAGGCGGCCGCGGTGTCGATCAACCGGTAACCTGCCTCCAGCGCTGCCGAGACCGAGCGCTCGGCCTCTGCGTCGGACAATTCGCCGACACCGAGGCCGACGATCGGCATCGTGTTGTCGTCGTTGAGCGTGACGGTGGGAATTGCAGCCGCCTGCCCATGGGACGAGGTCATGTCACCTACCCTGTGAAATTGAAGGTTCGTGGATCGGGACCCATTCGTGTTCCCGTCTCCAGCGACGCGATGGACGCCATGTCCTGTTCGCTGAGATCGAAATCGAACACGTCGAAATTGCTCGCAATCCGTTCTGGGTTCACCGACTTGGGGATGACGATATTACCCAGGTGTATATGCCACCTAATCAGAACCTGGGCGGGCGTTTTACCGTGCTGATCGGCGATGCCGGTGATCACCGGGTCCGACAACAGCGATCCCTGACCCAGCGGACTCCACGCCTCGGTGGCGATGCCCAATTTGGCATGCACCTCGCGGAGTTCCTGCTGAGGCAAAAGCGGATGGAGTTCGATCTGGTTCACCGCGGGAACGATGCCCGTCGCGTCGATCAAAATGTTCAAGTGCTCGGGCTCGAAGTTGCTGACACCGATCGAACGAACACGTTGCTGGTCGTGCAGGTGCGCAAATGCCTTGAAGGTGTCGATGAAGGTGTTTTTCGCGGGCATCGGCCAATGGATGAGGTATAGGTCGAGGTAGTCGACTCCGAGACGCTCCAGGCTCGCATCGAACGCCGCGAGCGTGGAATCGTAGCCCTGATCGCTGTTCCACAGCTTGGTCACGAGGAAGATGTCCTCACGCGGCACACCCGAGTTGGCGATCGCACGACCGGTTTCGGTCTCGTTCTGATACGCGGCTGCGGTGTCGATGTGCCGGTAGCCGGTCTGCAGCGCAGCGGTGACGGCACGTTCGGTGTCTTCGGCAGGCGTCTGCCAAACACCCAACCCGACTTGCGGTATGGAATTACCGTCGTTGAGCGTGACACGAGGATTCACAGAGGAAGCTGCCATGACCAGAAGTCTGCCAGGCGAGGACGTCGCTGTCGGAAGTCCAGGTGAGAGGACCGGACTCGTCAAGGACATGCTGCTGGGCCGCGCCACCAAGTTCACGCTCAACGCCATCCCGCACATCTCGGACCGGCGTAAACGCCTGCTGCTCGGCGGGCGCACGGTGACCGTCGACGGCAACACCCTCGACACGACCCTGCAGTTCACCCTGGCCGCCCAGCAGTCCGCCGGACTGGCCGGCCTCGTCGCGGATTTCAGCCCGGTCTCCGGGGTGGCGGTGTCTCGAGCCCAGCTGCGCGCGACCGCGGCCATGATGCCGGGCAGCATCCACGTCGACGTGAGCGAAATCTCCATCCCCGGGCCGGCCGGGACGATGGCCGCCCGGCGCTATATGCCCGTCGACGCCGGACCGGTCACCGCGCTGCTGCTCTTCTTCCACGGCGGCGGTTTCGTGATCGGCGATCTCGACACCCACGACGGTTTGTGCCGGCTGATCTGCCGCGACGCCGGCGTCCAGGTGGTCTCGGTCGACTACCGGCTGGCTCCCGAACACAAAGCCCCGGCAGCCGCGGAAGACGCCTATGCCGCCTATCAGTGGGCCCTCGACCACGCTGCGGGGCTCGGGGCGGCCCACATCGTGATCGGCGGGGACAGTGCAGGCGGCAACCTGGCCGCGGTCGTTTCCCAGTGGGCGCGCGACGACGAACTGCCGCTGCCCGCGCTGCAACTGCTGCTGTACCCGGTCACCGACTTCTCGAGCGAGACGCGATCGCGGACGCTGTTCGCCGACGGCTACTTCCTGACCAAACGCGATATGGACTGGTTCAGGGACCACTATCTGGAGGGTGCGGACGTCACCGCCGAGGATCCGGCGGTATCGCCCTTGCTGGCCGAAGACCTCTCCGGGCTGCCGCCCGCGCTTGTGATCACGGCCGGGTTCGATCCGCTGCGTGACGAGGGCAACCGTTACGCGGGAGCCATGCGGGATGCCGGCGTGCTGGTTGACCTGCGGGAAGAGCGCTCGCTGATCCATGCCTTCGCCAACTTCTTCCCACTCGGCGGCGGCAGCGCCAAGGCCATGACCGCCATGACGTCTGCGCTGCGGGCTCATCTGAGCCACGCCTGAGGTGGCGGTCATCATCGCCGGTACGCTTGATCCGTGGCCAAACCGAAAAAGACCGCCAAGTACGACCTCAAGGCAGCCGATCGCAAGCGCAATCTGTGGGTGCAGATCGGGCTGACCTCGGTCGTGGTGCTGTTCGCTGTCGCACTGGTGCTCTACATCGTGATGACCGGCGAGAAGCGGCCCGACTCGAATGCGGGCAAAGCCATCCGGGTGGTGTCGAGCAACGTCATCACCAACGAAGGCACGAGCGACCCCAAGGCCGTGCTCGGCCTCTACGAGGACTTCCTGTGCCCCGCGTGCGGCAACTTCGAGCGTCAGTTCGGTCCCACGATCAACAAGCTCATCGACACCGGCGCGGTCGCCGCGGACTACTACATGGTCGGCATCCTCGACCGTGCCGGCAACGGCTACTCGTCCCGCGCCGGTGGCGCGGCCTACTGCGTGGCCGACGAATCCAACGAGGCGTTCCGCCGCTTCCATTCCGCGCTGTACACCAGAGAGCTTCAGCCGCAAGAGAACAGCGGTGTCTACCCGGACAACGCCCGGCTGATCGAGCTGGCCCGTCAGGCCGGTGCCGCCGGTGGCGTGCCCGACTGCATCAACAACGGCCGCTATGTCGAGATGGTTCAGGGCATGGCAGGCGCGACGGGCATCAACGCCACCCCCACCATCCGGATCAACGGCGAGGACTACGAGCCGTCCACGCCGCAGGCCCTGGTGGACAAGATCAAGGAGATCGTCGGTGACGTGCCGGGTCTCGAAGCCGTGGCACCCGCAGCATCATGACCGTGACCGCCCAGCCGCCAGCTGACTCCCAGCACACCGCCGACGAGCGTTCGTCGGGGGTGCCGGTCGCGCGGGCCAGTGCGGTGTGGGTGCTGATCGCCGGTGTGATCGGCCTGGCGGCATCGTTGACGCTGACGGTCGAGAAGATCGAAATCCTGATCAACCCGGCGTACGTGCCGTCCTGCAGCATCAATCCGGTGCTGTCGTGCGGGTCGGTGATGGTGACCCCGCAGGCGTCGGCGTTCGGGTTCCCCAACCCGCTCATCGGCATCGTCGCGTTCACGCTCGTAACGGTGACCGGCGTGCTGGCCGTCGCCGGGGTTCGCCTGCCGCGCTGGTACTGGGGCGGGCTTGCGGTCGGCAGCCTGCTGGGTACCGCGTTCGTGCATTGGCTGATCTTCCAGAGCCTGTATCGCATCGGCGCGCTGTGCCCGTACTGCATGGGCGTCTGGGCCGTGACGATTCCGCTGCTGGTCGTGGTGAGTTCGATCGCGCTGCGTCCACTGGGTGCCAACCCGGTGGCCCGCGGCATCTACCAGTGGCGTTGGTCGCTGGTGGCGTTGTGGTTCACGGGCCTGATACTGCTGATTCTGGTCCGGTTCTGGGACTACTGGTCAACACTCTTGTAACACTGCGGAAACAACTCGGCGGTTAGGGTTACGCGTGATCTCCAAGGTGCTGGTAGCCAATCGTGGCGAGATAGCGATCCGTGCGTTCCGTGCTGCATACGAGATGGGCATCGCCACGGTCGCGGTGTATCCGTATGAGGATCGGAATTCACTGCATCGTCTGAAGGCGGACGAGTCGTATCAGATCGGCGATGTCGGCCATCCGGTGCGGGCGTATCTGTCGGTGGACGAGATCATCCGCGTGGCCAAGCATGCCGGCGCGGATGCGGTGTATCCGGGCTACGGCTTCCTGTCGGAGAACCCCGAGCTGGCCGCGGCGTGCGCCGAGGCAGGTATCACGTTCGTCGGGCCGTCGTCCGAAGTCCTGGAGTTGACGGGCAACAAATCGCGTGCGATCGCCGCGGCGCGGGCCGCGGGCCTGCCGGTGTTGACGTCGTCAGAGCCGTCGTCATCGGTCGAGGAGTTGGTGGCGGCGCCGGCCGGCATGGAGTTCCCGCTGTTCGTCAAGGCCGTGTCGGGTGGCGGCGGGCGCGGCATGCGCCGGGTCACCGACCGCGAGGCGTTGGCGGAGGCGATCGAGGCGGCTTCTCGTGAGGCCGAGTCGGCGTTCGGCGACGCGTCGGTGTATCTGGAGCAGGCGGTGCTCAATCCCCGCCACATCGAGGTGCAGATCCTGGCCGACGGGCAGGGCAACGTGATGCACCTGTTCGAGCGCGACTGCAGTGTGCAGCGGCGCCATCAAAAGGTCATCGAGCTCGCGCCCGCGCCCAATCTGCCCGAGGAACTGCGCGCCAAGATCTGTGCCGACGCGGTGGCGTTCGCGCGCCAGATCGGTTACTCGTGCGCGGGCACCGTCGAGTTCCTGCTCGACGAGCGCGGCCATCATGTGTTCATCGAGTGCAACCCGCGCATCCAGGTGGAGCACACGGTGACCGAGGAGATCACCGATGTGGATCTGGTGTCGTCGCAGTTGCGGATCGCGGCGGGCGAGACGCTGGCCGATCTCGGGTTGAGCCAGGACACGCTCGTGTTGCGCGGCGCGGCGATGCAGTGCCGGATCACTACCGAGGACCCGGCCAATGGATTCCGCCCGGACACCGGCCGGATCACCGCTTACCGGTCGCCGGGAGGTGCGGGTATCCGCCTCGACGGTGGAACGAACCTGGGCGCCGAGATCAGCGCGCATTTCGATTCCATGCTGGTCAAGTTGACGTGCCGGGGCCGCGACTTCTCCGCGGCGGCCGCGCGTGCCCGTCGGGCCCTGGCCGAGTTCCGCATCCGCGGGGTGTCGACGAACATCCCGTTCCTGCAGGCCGTGATCGACGATCCGGATTTCCGGGCCGGGCGGGTCACGACGTCGTTCATCGACGACCGGCCGCAGTTGTTGACGGCGCGAGAGCCGGCCGACCGCGGCACCAAGATCTTGAATTACCTGGCCGACGTCACGGTCAACAAGCCCAACGGGGAACGGCCCTCGACGGTGTATCCGCAGGACAAGCTGCCTGCCATCGATCTGCAGGTGCCGCCCGCGGCGGGCTCCAAGCAGCGGCTGGTGGAGTTGGGCCCGGAAGGGTTCGCCCGGTGGATGCGCGACAACCCGGCCGTTGGGGTCACCGATACGACCTTCCGTGACGCTCATCAGTCTTTGCTGGCGACGCGGTTGCGGTCGACGGGCCTGCTCAAGGTGGCGCCGTACGTGTCGCGGATGATGCCGCAGTTGCTGTCGATCGAGTGCTGGGGCGGGGCGACTTATGATGTGGCGCTTCGCTTTTTGAAGGAAGATCCGTGGGAGCGGCTGGCCGCGCTGCGTGAGGCCGTGCCCAACATCTGCCTGCAGATGCTGCTGCGGGGCCGCAACACCGTCGGCTACACGCCGTATCCGGAGATCGTGACGTCGGCGTTCGTGCAGGAAGCCACGGCAACGGGGATCGATATCTTCCGGATCTTCGACGCGCTCAACAACGTCGAGTCGATGCGTCCGGCGATCGATGCCGTGCGCGACACCGGTACCGCGATCGCCGAGGTTGCGATGTCCTACACCGGCGATCTGAGCGATCCGGGCGAAACCCTCTACACGTTGGACTACTACCTGCGGTTGGCCGACGAGATCGTGGAGTCCGGTGCGCACGTGCTGGCGATCAAGGACATGGCCGGGCTGTTGCGCCCGCAGGCCGCCCACGCCTTGGTGAGCGCGTTGCGCAGCCGGTTCGATCTGCCGGTGCATGTGCACACCCATGACACGCCGGGCGGGCAGTTGGCCACCTATCTGGCGGCCTGGCAGGCCGGGGCGTCGGCGGTCGACGGTGCGGCGGCGCCGTTGGCGGGCACGACAAGCCAACCGGCGTTGTCCTCCATCGTGGCGGCCGCGGCCCACACCGACCGTGACACCGGACTGGACCTGGGCGCGGTGTGCGACCTGGAGCCGTACTGGGAGGCGCTGCGCAAGGTGTATGCGCCGTTTGATGTTGCGGCATCTGGTCCTCCGTTCCCGACCGGGCGGGTGTACTCCCATGAGATCCCGGGCGGTCAGCTGAGCAATCTGCGGCAGCAGGCGATCGCCCTTGGGCTGGGGGACCGGTTCGAAGCCATCGAGAACTCCTACGCCGCGGCTGACCGGATCCTGGGCCGGCTGGTCAAGGTCACCCCGTCGAGCAAGGTGGTCGGGGACCTGGCGCTGTCGTTGGTGGGCGCAGGCATCAGCGCCGAGGAGTTCGCCGCCGACCCGGCGCGCTTCGACATCCCCGACAGCGTGATCGGCTTTCTGCGCGGTGAGTTGGGTGATCCGCCCGGTGGCTGGCCTGAGCCGTTGCGTACCAAGGCTCTTGAGGGTCGCGGCCCGGCCAAGCCGACCGAGGAACTGTCGGCCGAGGACGAGGCGCTGCTGGCGGCGCCGGGGGTCAAGCGACAAGCCGCGCTCAACCGGCTGTTGTTCCCCGGACCGACAAAGGAGTTCGAGGCGCATCGCGAAACTTACGGTGACACTTCGTCATTGAGCGCGAACCAGTTCTTCTACGGGCTGCGCCACGGCGAGGAACACCGCGTCGCGCTGGAACGCGGGGTGGAGCTGCTGATCGGTCTGGAGGCCATCTCGGATGCCGACGAGCGCGGCATGCGTACCGTGATGTGCATCCTCAACGGCCAACTGCGTCCGGTGCTGGTGCGTGACCGCAGCATCGCCACGGAGGTCCCGGCCGCCGAGAAGGCCGATCGCACCAACCCCGACCACGTCGCCGCGCCGTTCGCCGGTGTGGTGACCGTGAACGTGACCGCCGGTGACACCGTCGAGGCGGGTGCGACGATCGCGACCATCGAAGCGATGAAGATGGAAGCCGCGATCACCGCGCCGAAGGCGGGCACCGTCGACCGTGTCGCCGTTGCCGCCACCGCACAAGTCGAGGGCGGAGACCTCCTGGTGGTCGTGCGCTGACCCGGATCATCGCCGGGACCCGCGGTGGTCGTCGAATTGAGGTGCCGCGCAGCGGAACACGGCCCACGTCGGATCGCGTGCGGGAGGCCGTGTTCAACGCGCTGACGGCGCGGGTGGATTTCACCGGGCTCACGGTGCTCGACCTGTACGCCGGCTCGGGAGCGCTTGGCCTGGAAGCACTTTCGCGTGGAGCGGCCTCGGCGCTGTTCGTCGAGGCCGACCAGCGGGCGGCGGCCGTCATCACCAAGAACATTGCGGCGTTGAAGATGACCGGCGCGACGGTGCGGAGGGGGACCGTCGCGTCGGTGCTCGCAGGCGGTGCCGGCCGGCCGGTCGATCTGGTGCTGGCCGATCCGCCGTACGACGTCGAGGCCGCTGCCGTCGACGCGATGGTCGTTGCGCTGGTCGACGGCGGTTGGGTCAGCGCGGGATCGGTCGTGATGGTCGAGCGACGTTCGACGAGTGATCCGGTCGCGTGGCCGGACGGCTGGATCGCGCTGAGCGCACGTCGATACGGCGACACCCGTGTCGAGCTCGCCGAGGTGGGGTAGTCACATCCGCCGGGCGACCCTGTACCGTCGTCACCCATGAGCGGCGCGGTGTGCCCAGGATCCTTCGACCCGGTGACCCTCGGTCATATCGACATATTCGAACGCGCTGCCGCGCAATTCGACGAGGTTGTGGTGGCGGTTCTGGTGAACCCCAACAAGAAAGGCATGTTCGACCTCGACGAGCGCATGACGATGATCGTCGAGTCGACCGCCCATCTGCCGAACCTCCGGGTGGAATCCGGGGAGGGCCTGGTGGTCGACTTCGTGAAGTCGCGTGGGTTGACCGCGATCGTCAAAGGTCTGCGCACGGGCACCGACTTCGAATACGAGCTGCAGATGGCCCAGATGAACAAACATGTGGCAGGCGTGGACACCTTCTTCGTGGCCACCACACCGCAGTACTCGTTCGTGTCGTCCTCGCTCGCCAAGGAGGTTGCCTCACTCGGCGGCGACGTTTCGGCGCTGCTGCCCGAGCCGGTCAACGTCCGGTTGCAGGCCAAACTGAACGGTTAGCGGGCTCCGATAAACGGGTAATCAGCGGTTGGCGCACAGCCCATAGCGCCCACTCGTCCAGCCCGATTCACGGAGGTGTTCACCGTGCCCAAGACATTCGTCCAATCGACCGACGACGTCGTCAAGTTTCTCCGCGACCAACACAATCTGATCAAGGATCTGTTCGAAGAGGTGTTCTCCGCCTCGAGCGACGAGGCCCGCGAGAAGGCATTCGTCGAACTGCGTCAGCTGCTGGCGGTGCACGAAACCGCCGAGGAAATGGTGGTGCACCCGCGGGTCCGTCGCGAGGTTGCCGACGGCGAAGAGATCGTCGAGGCCCGGCTCCACGAGGAGCACGCCGCCAAGGAGCAGTTGTCCAAGCTGGAAAGCATGGACATCGGTTCCAAGGAGTTCATCACCGAGCTCACGAAGTTCCGTGAGGCCGTGATCGATCACGCCGAGCACGAAGAGCACGAGGAGTTCAACAAGCTCCAGCGCAAGCTCGACTCCGATGACCTTGAGCGCATGGCGAAGGCCGTTCAGGCGGCTGAAGCCATCGCGCCGACGCGGCCACACGCCGGTGTGGAGTCGGCTGCCGCGAACTTCGCCATCGGGCCGTTCGCGTCGATGCTCGACCGCGCCCGCGATCTGATCGGTGCCGCGCTGCGCTGACTCCCGGCCGTCGTCGCCCCGCCGGGCAGTCCGGCGGGGCGACGACGTGTATTTTCCCTTGCCATAATGGCGGCAAGACGAATGTGCTGGGTGTGGCAGTGCGAGCGACACACCGCCAGTGCTCCACAGTCACAGGCGTAACACCAGGCACACTAGTCACTAACAACGACGCCTGGAGGGTTTTGCCGTGTACCGAGTTTTTGAAGCGCTCGACGAGCTCGGCGCGATCGTCGAAGAAGCGCGCGGCGTGCCGATGACCGCGGGCTGTGTGGTACCCCGTGGTGACGTGCTCGAGCTCATCGACGACATCAAGGACGCCATCCCCGGCGAACTCGACGACGCACAGGACGTGCTCGACGCGCGCGATTCGCTGCTGCGGGAAGCCAAAGAGCATTCCGAGTCGGTGATGTCGAAGGTCAACGCCGACGCCGACGGCATGATCAACCACGCCAGAGCCGAAGCCGATCGGTTGCTGGCTGATGCCAAGGCGCAGGCTGACCGGATGGTTGCCGAGGCGCGCCAGCACAGCGAGCGCATGGTGGTCGAAGCGCGGGAAGAAGCGGCCCGCATGACGGCCGCAGCAAAGCGTGAATATGAGGCGAGCACTGGTCGCGCGAAGGCGGAAGCCGACCGGCTCATCGAGAACGGCAACATCTCGTACGAGAAGGCGATCCAGGAGGGCATCAAGGAACAGCAGCGGCTGGTGTCCCAAACCGAGATCGTCGCCACCGCCAACGCCGAGGCCACCCGTGTGATCGACGCTGCGCACGCCGAGGCCGACCGGTTGCGGGGTGAATGCGACATCTATGTTGACAGCAAACTTGCTGAGTTCGAGGAGTTCCTCAACGGAACACTGCGCTCGGTGGGCCGTGGCCGCCATCAGCTACGTACTGCAGCCGGAACGCACGACTACGCGACGCGCTGACGGCTCCGTCAGCCATAACGAGTCGTCGTTCGCTGAAGCGTCGCCGTAGGATTGCTGCATGGCGACGCATGCGAGCGCGGGAAGGCACCGCGAGTCACGATCGCCGCTGGTGATCGGTGTTTCCCGACTGGGCCGGCGGCCGGGGTCGATGCTGACGTACCGAGAGACGGTGCCCAGCCCCGCGCGAATCGGTCTGGAACTGATCGGAATCGAGGCAGGCGCCCCGATCGATCTCGACCTTCGGCTGGAATCGGTGTCGGAGGGCGTGCTGGTCACCGGGACGGTATCGGCGCCGACGGTCGGCGAGTGTTCGCGGTGCCTGACCCCGATCACCGGAGACGTCGAGATCGATCTCACCGAGTTGTTCGCCTACCCCGACAGTGCGACCGATGAGACCACTGAGTCCGACGAGGTCGGGCGCGTGGTGGATGACACGGTCGATCTCGAGCAGGCGATCGTCGACGCGGTGGGGTTGGCTCTGCCGTTCGCGCCCCTGTGCCGTCCCGACTGCGCTGGGCTGTGTTCGGAATGCGGCATCGCGCTGGCCGACGCCGAACCGGGGCATCACCACGAACGGATCGATCCGCGGTGGGCGAAGCTCGCCGCGATGCGACCCACTGAAGAGGACCCCCGCGGGAGCGGCGAGTGACGGATTCGCACGCGGCGCTGCTGGCGGCGCTGGGGGTTGCGCTGCCCGACGAGCTGCTTACCATCGCGCTGACCCATCGCAGCT
This sequence comes from Mycobacterium venezuelense, assembly GCF_054919535.1. NCBI lineage: Bacteria > Bacillati > Actinomycetota > Actinomycetes > Mycobacteriales > Mycobacteriaceae > Mycobacterium > Mycobacterium venezuelense. Next base: position 34,477 of record NZ_JBONDW010000035.1, on the reverse strand, counting down.
ATTCCTATGAGAACGGTGGTCTGCCCACCAACGAGCGTCTGGAGTTCCTGGGCGATGCGGTCCTCGGGCTGACGATCACCGAGGAGCTCTACCACCGCCACCCCGACAGATCCGAGGGCGACCTGGCCAAGTTGCGCGCCAGCATCGTCAACACTCAGGCGCTGGCCGATGTCGGGCGCGGGCTCAGTGAGGGCGGGCTCGGCGCGCACCTGTTCCTCGGCAAAGGCGAGGAGAACTCGGGCGGCGCCGACAAATCGAGCATTCTGGCCGACGGTGTCGAATCTCTCCTCGGCGCAATCTATTTGGAGCACGGCCTGGACGTCGCCCGCGAAGTCATCCTGCGGCTGTTCGGTGAGTTGCTCGACACCGCGCCCACGCTGGGGGCCGGGCTGGACTGGAAGAGCAGTCTGCAGGAGTTGACCGCGGCCCGCGGCCTCGGCGCCCCGACCTACGTGGTGACGTCGACTGGTCCGGATCACGACAAGGAGTTCTCGGCGACCGTGGTGGTCGGCTCCGTCGAGTACGGCAGGGGCGTCGGGCGGACGAAGAAGGAGGCCGAGCTCAAGGCGGCCGCCAACGCCTGGCATGCGCTCGACGATGCCTGAGCTGCCAGAGGTAGAGGTCGTCCGGCGGGGTCTGCAAGAGCATGTCGCAGGTCGGACGATCACCGCTGTGCGAGTGCATCATCCACGCGCGGTACGCCGGCATGAGGCCGGGCCTGCGGACCTGACCGCCAGACTGCTGGACGCACACATCACCGGTACCGGCCGCCGCGGGAAGTATCTCTGGTTGACGCTCGACGAAACCGAAGCGCTTGTGGTGCATCTCGGTATGAGCGGCCAGATGCTGCTCGGCCCCGTCCGCGACGACCGGCATCTGCGGATCGCCGCGATGCTCGACGACGGCACCGCGCTGAGTTTCGTCGATCAGCGCACGTTCGGCGGCTGGCAACTGGCCGATATGGTCACGGTGGACGGCACCGACGTACCCCAGCCGGTGGCACACCTCGCCAGGGATCCGCTCGACCCCCTCTTCGATCGAGAAGGCGTCGTTACGGTGTTGCGCCACAAGCATTCCGAGATCAAGCGGCAACTGCTCGACCAGACCGTGGTGTCGGGTATCGGCAACATCTACGCCGACGAGGCGCTCTGGCGGTCGAAAATCAACGGGGCCAGGATCGCGGCGCCCCTTCCGCGCCGGCGCCTCGGGGAATTGCTCGACGCCGCCGCGGAAGTCATGCGGGAAGCCCTCGGGCAGGGTGGCACGTCGTTCGATTCGCTGTATGTCAACGTCAACGGCGAATCCGGTTACTTCGACCGGTCACTGGACGCCTACGGTCGCGAAGGCGAACCGTGTAGCCGCTGCGGTGCGGCGATACGCCGCGAGAAGTTCATGAACCGGTCGTCGTTCTACTGCCCGAAGTGCCAACCCCGTCCGCGGGTGATGACGCGGTAGCCGGTCAGGGCAATCCCGCGATGTCGGCGAGATTGGGCGAATCGGTCATGCAGATCTTCCAGTCACCGCTTTCTTTGCGGAAATGCATTGTCCCCGAACCGCTCTCGCTTTCGACCTTGGCGGTGGCGGTGTCGCCGTCGACCGTGATGTCGCCGATCGTCGCGGACTCGTCCGGCTTTTCCATCGGAAGACTGTTGATGTCGGGCGGTTCGATGCCGAGGTCTTCCAGAACGGAGAAGTTGAACAGCTCCTGATCGCCCGAGCAGAAGTACTGTTCGAGCGCGGCCGAGAAGTCGTCGGTAGCGCCGACGTCCTTCAGCAACTGCCCGATGGCCCGCTCGTCGCTGGACGGCATCATCATCGCGATCACGACGCCGACGATCACCACGAGCGCCACGACCGCAGCCGCCACACCGCCGATGATCAGGCCCTTGCGATTGCCGCCCGACGGCTGCGGCTGCGGATACGGATAGCCCGGCTGCGGCGCGCCGTAACCATAAGGCTGCTGAGGCGCGCCATAAGGCTGCTGCGGGGCGCCATAAGGCTGCTGAGGCGCGCCGTACGACTGCCCGTACTGCTGTTGCGGTCCGCCGAACTGCTGCCCGTAGGGCTGCCCGGGCGCCCCGTACTGCGGTGCGGCATATGGCGGCTGCGCAGGGGCCCCGTATTCAGGCGCACCGTACTGCGGCTCGCCGTACGACGGTGGTTGCTGCTGCGGCTGCCACGGGCCGTCGGGGCCGGGCGGCGGCGAGGCGGGCGGATTGTTCGGCGGGTAAGTCACTGTGCTCCTTGACGGATGGCGGTACGCCAGTCTATCCCCAGCACGCGGGCCCGGGGCGGGCGAGAAACCGCGCGTCGGAGCCGCGTTGTGGGGAACTTGCTGCGGGAATACCGGCTCGCCGCGGAGTGTAGAAATACCCCATGACCGAACTCTGGGTTGAGCGCACGGGCGTGCGCCGCTATACCGGGCACAGCTCGCGGGGCGCCGAGGTGCTCGTCGGCAGTGAGGACGTGGAGGGCGTCTTCACCCCGGGCGAGCTCATGAAGATCGCGCTCGCGGCATGCAGCGGGATGTCCAGCGACCAGCCGCTGCGCCGCCGCCTCGGCGACGACTATCCGGCCACGATCCGGGTATCCGGTCCGGCCGACCGGGAACAGGAGCGTTATCCGTTGCTCGAGGAGAAGCTCGAGATCGACCTGTCGGGACTTTCCGAGGCCGAGGTGGCCAGGCTGCTCACTGTCGTCGAACGTGCCATCGACCAGGTGTGCACGGTGGGACGCACGCTCAAATCGGGCACCGAGGTCAAGTTCGAGGTCACTCCCACATGACGGGACCGGAACCCGCGAACCCCGAGGTGCGGCTCAGCGCCTGGGTGCATGGACATGTCCAGGGCGTCGGGTTCCGGTGGTGGACGAGGTCGCGCGCGCTTGAACTCGGGCTGACCGGGTTTGCCTCGAACCGGCCGGACGGCCGCGTGCACGTGGTGGCCCAGGGTCCGCGCGACGCGTGCGAGCGTCTGCTCGACCTGCTGCAGAGCGGTAAAACGCCAGGTTCGGTCGACAAGGTCGTCGCCGATTGGTCCGAACCCGACGCCCCGATGGCGGGGTTTAGCGAACGGTAGCCGGCTCGGCGGTAGGGTTTGACCCCGTGCACCTCAAGAGTCTGACGCTGAAGGGCTTCAAGTCCTTCGCCTCGCCGACGACTCTGCGTTTCGAGCCCGGAATCACCTGCGTCGTCGGCCCCAACGGGTCGGGTAAATCCAACGTCGTCGACGCCCTGACCTGGGTCATGGGCGAGCAGGGCGCCAAGACACTGCGCGGTGGAAAAATGGAGGACGTCATCTTCGCCGGGACGTCGTCCCGCGCGCCCCTGGGTCGCGCCGAGGTGACGCTGACCATCGACAACTCGGACAACGCGCTGCCGATCGAGTACTCCGAGGTGTCGATCACCCGCCGGATGTTCCGCGACGGGGCAGGCGAATACGAGATCAACGGCAGCAGCTGCCGGTTGATGGATGTGCAGGAGCTGCTGAGCGACTCGGGCATCGGCCGCGAAATGCACGTCATCGTCGGTCAGGGCAAGCTCTCCGAGATCCTGGAGTCGCGGCCCGAGGACCGGCGGGCCTTCATCGAAGAGGCCGCCGGCGTACTCAAGCACCGCAAGCGCAAGGAAAAGGCGGTCCGCAAGCTCGACTCAATGCAGGCCAACCTGGCCCGGCTCACCGACCTGACCACCGAACTGCGCCGCCAGCTCAAGCCGCTCGGCCGGCAGGCCGAGATGGCCCGCCGAGCCCAGACCATCCAGGCCGATCTGCGCGACGCACGGCTGCGGCTGGCCGCCGACGACCTGGTGAGACGGCAGGTCGAGTTCCACAACACCAATCAGGCCGAGACCATGCTGCGGCGCGAGCACGAGGAGGTCACCGCGCGGCTGCAGACCGCGACGGCGGAGCTCGAAGCCCACGAGAGTGCGGTTGCCGAGCTGACGGCGCGTGCCGAGGCCGCGCAACAGACCTGGTTTCGAGCGTCGGCACTCGCGGAACGGGTGAGCGCGACGGTGCGCATCGCCACCGACCGGGCGCAACTGCTCGATGCCGAACCCGAGGTGTCGAGCGGGCGGGATCCCGACGCGCTCGAGGCCGAGGCCGACGAGGTCGCCGAGCTCGAGATGGAGCTGCTCGGTGAACTGGAGGAATCACGCATCGCGCTGGAGACCGCGCGCGCCGAGCTGGCCGAGCGGGAACGGGTGGCGGCCGAGGCCGAGCGGGCGCACCTGGCCGCCGCGCGCGCCGAGGCCGACCGGCGCGAGGGGCTGGCGCGGCTCGCCGGTCAGGTCGACACCATGCGTACCCGCGTCGAGTCCATCGACGAGGGTGTGTTGCGGCTTTCGGTCAGCATCGAAGAGGCCGCCGCCAAATCCCAACAGGCACAAGCGGAATTCGAGACTGTGCAGGGCCGGGTCGGCGAGCTCGATGCCGGCGAGGTGGGTCTGGACGAGCACCATGACCGCACGGTGGCAGCGTTGCGGCTCGCCGACGAGCGGGTCGCCGAACTTCAGGCGGCCGAGCGGGCCGCCGAGCGCCAGGTCGCGTCGTTGCGGGCCCGCATCGAGGCGCTCTCGGTCGGCCTGGACCGCAGGGACGGCGCTGCGTGGCTGCAGAAAAACCACACCGGCGCAGGGCTTTTCGGAACCATCGGCGATTTCCTCAAGGTGCGCGCGGGTTACGAAGTTGCGGTCGCTGCGGTGCTTGGTGCGGCCGCCGACGCGCTGGCCGCGGAGAACTTCGGTGCGGCCGCCTCGGCCGTTGCCGCGCTGAAGGAGTCCGACGGCGGCCGCGCTGCCATCGTGCTGGGTGACTGGCGGACCGATGGACCGTCGCCCGCGGTCCCGCTGCCGGACGGTGCGATCTGGGCCACCGAACTCGTCTCGGTGCCGGATCGGTTGCGCGGTGCGGTGTCCGCGATGTTGGCCGGTGTCGCGGTCGTACGCGATATGCCTGCCGGTCTGCACCTGGTGTCGACGCGCCCCGAGCTGCGCGCGGTGACCACCGAGGGGGACCTGGTGGGTGCCGGCTGGGTCAGCGGTGGTTCCGACCGGAAGCCGAGCACGCTTGAGATCGCATCCGAAATCGACAAGGCCCGTGCCGAACTGGAGGCCGCCGAGAGGCAGACCGGCGAGTTGGCCGCGGCGTTGGCGGGCGCACTCGCCGAACAATCGGCCCGGCAGGATGCCGCCGAACAGGCGCTGGCCGCGCTCAACGAATCCGATGCGGCGATTTCGGCGATCTACGAACAGCTGGGCCGGCTCGGCCATGACGCGCGCGGAGCCGAGGACGAGTGGCAGCGCCTGATCAAACAGCGCGACGAGCTCGAGGTCGGCCGCACCAAGACCGTCGAGGAACTCGTCGAACTCGAAAACCGGCTGCGCAATGCCGAGCAGGCGCCGCTCTTCGAAGCGGAACCGGTCGACCGGCAGGAGTCGGTGGCCGCCGCCGAGGCGGCTCGCTCAGTCGAGGTCGAGGCCCGGCTGTCGGTGCGTACCGCCGAGGAGCGTGCGAATGCCGTTCGGGGACGGGCGGATTCGTTACGGCGGGCGGCCGCGGCTGAACGCGAGGCGCGCCTGCGGGCGCAGCGGGCCCGTGAGGCGCGCGAGCATGCCGCACGCGTGGGTGCTGCGGTCGCGGAGTCGGGCCGCCTGGTGGCGCAACGGTTGAGCGCCGTCGTGGCGGTGGCCGCACGCACGCGCGACGAGCTCGCCACCGAACGCCAGGTGCGGGTCGCCGCGCTGGCCAAGGCCCGGGAGGAGTCGACGCAGCTCGGCTCGCGCATCAATGCCCTCACCGACGCGCTGCACCGCGACGAGATGGCCAAAGCCCAAGCGTCGCTGCGCATCGAGCAGCTCGAAGCCCAGGTGCTGGAGCAGTTCGGGATGCCCGCCGCAGATCTGATCGCCGAATACGGGCCGCAGGTGCCGCTGCCCCCGACCGAGCTCGAGATGGCCGAGTACGAACAGGCCCGCGAGCGCGGCGAGCAGGTCACCGCACCCGCACCCATGCCGTTCGACCGGCCCACGCAGGAGCGCCGCGCCAAACGGGCCGAACGGGAACTGGCCGAACTCGGACGGGTGAACCCGCTCGCGCTCGAAGAGTTCGCCGCTCTGGAAGAGCGGTACAACTTCCTGTCCACCCAACTCGAAGACGTCAAAGCCGCCCGGACCGATCTGCTCGATGTGATCGCGGAGGTCGACGCCCGCATCCTGCAGGTGTTCGCCGAGGCGTATGCCGATGTGGAGCGCGAGTTCGAGCAAGTCTTCTCGACGCTGTTCCCCGGCGGTGAAGGCCGGCTGCTACTGACCGATCCCAGCGACATGCTCACGACCGGCATCGAGGTGGAGGCCCGGCCGCCGGGCAAGAAGATCAAGCGGCTCTCGCTGCTGTCCGGCGGCGAGAAGTCGTTGACCGCGGTGGCGATGCTCGTCGCGATATTCCGCGCCCGCCCGTCGCCGTTCTACGTCATGGACGAGGTCGAGGCCGCGCTCGACGACGTCAACCTGCGTCGCCTCATCAGCCTGTTCGAACAGCTGCGGGAGCGGTCACAGCTGATTGTCATCACCCACCAGAAGCCGACCATGGAGGTCGCCGACGCGCTCTATGGCGTGACCATGCGCGGTGACGGCATCACGACGGTGATCTCGCAGCGCATGCGCGGCCAGGAACTGGTCTCGAATCCGAGCTAGGGCCAGCTTCCACTTCGAAAGTAGCGTGGCGGCGTCGAAAGTAGCGTGGTGGCGATTTCCGGCGCGTTCTTTCGCCATGACGCTACGCACGATGGGCGTGCCGTGGTCGATCAGCGGCCCTGAGACAATGACAGCGTGACTGAAGGTGCGTTGATAGGAATCTGGATCGCGATCGCGGTCGTCGCCGTTCTGTTGGTGACTGCGCTGATTGTCGGGCTGGTGCGCTACCGCCGTCGGCGGATCAGCTTGTCCGAACGCGAGGCCCCGAAGACGATCGACCGCTCCGGGGGCTACACCGCCTCGTCGGGCATCACCTTCAGTCAGTCGGCGACCCCGACCGTCGAACGCATCGACACCAGCGGGCTGCCCGCCGTCGGCGACGACGCGACCATTCCGCGTGATGCGCCCAAGCGGCCCATCGCCGACGTGCAGCTGCCTGACGCTCCTGTCGCGCCGCCTGCGCCGCCCGCCGAGCCCGAAGCCCCGCCCGTACCCACCGAGCCGCTGGCTCCTGCCGAGGCGCCGGCCGAACCGGCGCCGCCCGCTCAGACCGAGGCGCCGGTCGCCGAGGCTGCGCCCAGCGTCATCGAAGAGATCGCGCCGCCAGAAGGCCGGTTGGACCGGCTGCGCGGCAGGCTCTCCAAGTCCCAGAACGCCCTCGGCCGCAGCATGCTCGGCCTGCTCGGCGGCGGCGATCTCGACGAGGATTCGTGGGAGGCGGTCGAGGACACCCTGCTGATCGCCGATCTGGGACCGGTGGTCACCCAGTCCGTCGTCGAGGCGCTGCGGGCCAAGATGGCAAGCAAGAGTGTGCGCACCGAGGCCGATGCCCGCGCGGTCCTGCGCGAAGTGCTCATGTCAGAGCTGCGTCCGGATCTGGATCGCTCGATCAAGGCGCTGCCACACGCCGACAAGCCGTCGGTGCTCCTGGTGGTCGGCGTCAACGGCACGGGCAAGACCACCACCGTCGGAAAGCTGGCCCGGGTCCTGGTCGCCGACGGCAGGCGCGTTGTGCTTGGCGCTGCCGACACGTTCCGCGCGGCGGCCGCCGATCAGCTGCAGACGTGGGCGGCCAGGGTCGGCGCGGACGTGGTGCGCGGGCCCGAGGGCGCCGATCCCGCCTCGGTCGCCTTCGACGCCGTGGACGAAGGCATCTCCGAGGGCGCCGACGTCGTCGTGATCGACACGGCGGGCCGGTTGCACACCAAGACGGGCCTGATGGACGAACTCGGCAAGGTCAAGCGGGTGGTCGAGAAGCGCGCCGCGGTCGACGAGGTGTTGCTCGTTCTCGACGCGACGATCGGTCAGAACAGCCTGCCGCAGGCCAAGGTTTTCGCCGAGGTCGTCGACATCACCGGCGTGGTGCTCACCAAGCTCGACGGCACGGCCAAGGGCGGCATCGTATTCCGTGTCCAACAGGAACTCGGTGTCCCGGTCAAGCTCGTCGGCCTCGGCGAAGGGCCCGACGATCTGGCGCCATTCGAGCCCGCGGCATTCGTCGACGCGCTCCTCGGATGACGCCGCGACACTGAAAACGCGCGGTGTAACACCAGTGAAACGCAGCTCGGCTATCCGTTCACACGAGCGAAACGCGGTGGCGTCTTAGCCGAAACATCCACTCAGCATTGTCTTGGACCAGGTCAATGGTCGTAAATCCTTGCGGCTGTGGCGTGGTGAAGGAGGAAACTGCGAGTGGACCAATTCCCGACGATGGGTATACCGGACACCGGTGATACGGCGTGGATGCTAGTGAGCGCCGCCCTGGTGCTTCTGATGACACCCGGCCTGGCGTTCTTCTACGGCGGCATGGTGCGTGCCAAGAGCGTGCTCAACATGATCATGATGAGCATCAGCGCCATGGGCGTCGTGACAGTGCTGTGGGTGCTGTACGGCTACTCGCTGGCTTTCGGCAACGACGTGGGCAACCTCTTCGGTGACCCGACCCAGTTCTTCGGCCTCAAGGGCCTCATCGGCGGTAACGCCGCCGCAGAGGTGATCGCCGATCCGGCCACCGGTGTCGAGGCTGCCGAAGCGGTCAACATTCCTCTGGTATTCACCATGCCTGCCACGGTGTTCGTCGCGTTCCAGCTCATGTTCGCGATCATCACCGTCGCGCTGATCTCCGGTGCCGTCGCCGACCGCATCAAGTTCGGCGGCTGGCTGTTGTTCGTGGCCCTGTGGGTGACGGTCGTCTACTTCCCGGTCGCGCACTGGGTGTTCTCGTTCGACGGCGGTACCGCCGAGACGGGTGGCTGGATCGCAAACAAGCTGGCCGCCATCGACTTCGCCGGTGGCACCGCGGTGCACATCAACGCCGGTGTGGCCGGTCTGGTGCTCGCTGTCATCCTCGGCCGGCGTCGCGGCTGGCCGGCTTCGCCGATGCGGCCCCACAACCTGCCGTTCGTCATGCTGGGTGCCGGCCTGCTGTGGTTCGGTTGGTACGGATTCAATGCGGGCTCGGCGACCGCGTCGGGTGGTCTGGCCGGATCGACATTCGTGACCACAACGATCGCCACCGCAGCCGCGATGCTTGCCTGGTTGCTCACCGAGCGCATTCGTGACGGGAAGGCCACCTCGCTCGGTGCCGCCTCGGGCATCGTGGCCGGCCTGGTCGCCATCACGCCGTCGTGCTCGTCGGTCAACGTGCTGGGTGCCCTGGTGATCGGTGTCTGTGCGGGTGTGTTGTGCGCGCTCGCCGTCGGCCTGAAATACAAACTGGGATATGACGACTCGCTCGACGTGGTCGGCGTCCACCTCGTCGGTGGTCTGGTCGGAACGCTGCTGGTCGGTCTGGTGGCCGCCCCCGAGACGGGTGCCGGTGTCGCCGGGTTGTTCTATGGAGGCGGCGTCGACCAGCTTTGGCGCCAGGCCGTCGGTGCCGGGGCCGTTCTGCTCTACAGTGCCATCGGTACGGCTATCTTGGCTCTGATCGTGAAATACACGGTTGGCCTGCGGCTTAGCGACGAAGATGAGGCCCGAGGTGCTGATGAAGCCGAGCACGCGGAGAGCGGCTATGACTTCGCGGCCGTCGGCAGCAGCTCGGTAATCGGTCGTCACGGCGGGGAGGAATAAAGGAATATGAAGCTGATCACTGCGATCGTCAAGCCGTTCACGCTGGAGGATGTCAAGACCGGCCTTGAGCAGACGGGCATTCTCGGGATGACCGTCAGCGAGGTGCAAGGCTACGGCCGCCAGAAGGGTCACACCGAGGTGTATCGAGGCGCCGAGTACTCGGTCGACTTCGTGCCGAAGGTCCGGGTCGAGGTCGTCGTCGACGACTCCGCGGTCGACAAGGTCGTGGATGTCATCGTGCAGGCCGCACGCACCGGCAAGATCGGCGACGGGAAGGTCTGGGTCAGCCCCGTCGACACCGTCGTCCGCGTCCGCACGGGGGAGCGCGGCGCCGACGCCCTGTAGTCGCGGAGCGGTCGACTACTCCGTGACGGAGTAGTCGACCGCGTCTCCCGGCCAAGGGCAATGTCAGTGGTAGTCGGTGGTTGGCCGGGGGAGGAAGCGAAATGACAGAGCACAAACCAGAACCCGCCGACGAGCGCTTGCGCGAGGAGCGAGCAGCCCCAGACGAGCGCTTGCGCGAGGAGCGAGCAGCCCCCGGAGTCTCACCTGAGGCTCCGGCGGGCTCGTCGCGGCCCGCGACCGACCTGGCGGCGGCGTCCGAACAATTGATTTCCGGCGGCCGTCAACTGGATTCGGCCGCCCTGCGCGACGCGCTTCTCGATCTGCACGAATTCTGGCTCACCACAAAGGCGACCGAGATCGGTGTCACGCCGACGAGCGGTTTCGCGATCGTGGCCACCGGGGGTCTTGGCCGCGGCGAGATGTTGCCTTACTCCGACCTGGATTTGATGCTGCTGCACGACAACATGCCGACCGATGCCGTCAGCGAGATCGCCGAGAAGCTGTGGTATCCGTTGTGGGACGCCAATATCCGCATCGACCACAGCGTGCGCACCGTTCCCGAGGCGTTGCAGGTGGCCGGTGACGACATCTCGGTGGGCCTGGCGATGCTCGACGTCCGCCACATCGCCGGTGACGCCGACCTGTCGTCGCTTCTGGTCGGAGGTGCCCGCAGGCAGTGGCGGATCGGAATCGCCTCGCGCTTCGACGAACTCGTCGAACATGCGCAGGCTCGGTGGCAACGCAGTGGCCAGATCGCGCACCGGGCCGAGCCGGACCTGAAGTCAGGGCGGGGCGGTCTGCGTGACGTTCAGCTTCTCAACGCGCTGGCGATCGCACAGTTGGCCGACGTCTATCCGAGCCGGGCGCTGGCATCGCCGACGGGCACGCTCGGCGGCGCGCATCTGGCGTTGCTGAACGTGCGCACCGAACTGCACCGGGTGTCCGGGCGCGGTCGTGAGCTGCTGCTGGCCCAGCACGCCGACGAGATCGGTGCGGCGCTGCGGATCGGTGACCGGTTCGATCTGGCCCGCATGCTCTCCGACGCCGCACGCACCGTGAGCTACTACGTCGACTCCGGGATCCGAACCGCCGCAAACGCGTTACCGCGACGCGGGTTCGCCGCGCTGCGCCGCCCGGTGCGCCGCCCGCTCGACGAAGGCGTCATCGAATACGCCGGCGAGGTGATCCTCGCGCGTGATGCCCGGCCCGAGCGCGACCCCGGGTTGATCCTCCGGGTTGCGGCGGCCTCGGCGTCCTCGGGCCTGCCGATGGCGGTGTCGACACTCAGCAGGCTCGCCGAGACCGCGCCCGAACTGCGGACGCCGTGGCCGCGGCAGGCGCTCAAGGATCTGCTGGTGTTGCTGGCAGCGGGCCCGGCCGCGGTTGCCACGATCGAGGCGCTGGACCGGACCGGCCTGTGGGGCCGGTTGTTTCCCGAGTGGGGCGCGGTGCGTGATCTGCCGCCGCGCGACGTCGTCCACATCTGGACCGTCGATCGTCATCTGGTCGAAACCGTGTCGCGGGCAAGTGCTTTCACCACCCGCGTGTCGCGGCCCGATCTGCTTCTGCTCGGCGCGCTGTGCCACGACATCGGCAAGGGCCGTGGCGGTGACCACAGCGTCATCGGCGCCGAGTTGGCCACGCAGATCGGCACCAGGCTCGGTTTATGGCCCTCGGACATCGACGTGTTGTCCAAGATGGTGCGCTATCACCTGCTGTTGCCCGAAACCGCGACCAGGCGGGATCTGCAGGACCCCAAGACAATCGACGGTGTCGTCGAAGCGCTCGGCGGCGACATGGTGCTGCTGGAACTGCTTGACGTACTCGCCGAAGCCGATTCACTGGCGACCGGGCCGGGTGTCTGGGGTGACTGGAAGGCCTCGCTGATCGGCGACCTCGTGCGGCGGTGCCGGCTGGTGATGGCCGGTGAGCCGCTGCCGCAGCCGGACCCCGTCGACCCCCGCTTCCTCGAGCTGGCCGCCCAAGTCGGCGTCCACGTCGAGCTGACCCAGGGCGACGGCCCGCACATCTACAACGTCACGATGATCGCGCCGGACCGGCGTGGGCTGTTGTCGAAGGCGGCCGGGGTGCTGGCGCTGAACTCCCTTCGGGTGCACTCGGCCTCGGTGAACAGCCACGAGGGTTCGGCGATCAACACCTATGTGGTGTCACCGCATTTCGGCGCGCCGCCGGCGGCCGAGCTGCTGCGTCAGCAGTTCATCCTCGCGCTCGACGGCGAACTCGACGTCATCGCCTCGCTGGAGAAGCGCGAACGCGACGCGGCCCAGTATCCGACCACGCGCGCGGGGGAGATCCTTGCCGCGGTGCCCGCCAACCACGTGCCGGCGCGCCCGCGGATCCTGTGGTCGGAGGGCAGTGTGCCGGGGGAGCTCATCGTGCAGATCCGCACGATCGACCGCGCCGGCCTGCTCGCGCGGCTCACCGCGGTGTTCGAGCGCGACGGCGTCGACATCGCGTGGGCGAAGGTCACGACGCTGGGATCCTCGGTGGTCGACGCGTTCGCGATCACGACCGCCGACGGCCTGGCGCGTGAGGATCTGGAACGCGATCTGTACGCGGTCCTGCCGACGCCTGCGCCCGCCAAACCGGCTGAACAGGCGAGTTGAGGTTGGTCAGCGAGCGGTGACCGCGACCCAGGTGTCGTTGACGGCCGCCGTGCCGGTGAAGGCGTCCACCTGCTGCGGGTCGTGTAGCAGGTTCACGTTGGCGCCAGGCAGCGTGCGGGCATGGCGCCATCCGGTGCGCTGGTGGCCCCATCCGTGCGGAACCGCGACCGTACCGACCCGGATGTCATCGCTGATGTCGAGCGGCAGTTCGATCGTGCCGACCGCTGAGGTGACCGTCACGGTGTCGCCCTGCACGAGACCGCGTGCGACGGCGTCATCGGGATGCATCAGCACCGTGCAGGTGTTGTTGCCGCCGGTCATGGTTGGCACGTTGTGCAGCCAGGAATTGTTGCTGCGCAGCTGGCGGCGGCCGATCAGCTGGAGGTCGTAGCGCCGGTCGGGGTTCGACGCCGCTTTGTGGAGCAGGGTACGAGCGGCGGCGACGAACTCCTCGGGCGCCAGATGGATCTTCCGGTCAGCCGTAGCGATCACTTTCCCCAAGCGTGGTCGCAGCGGCCCGAGGTCGATACCGCCCAGACTGTTCTTGAGATCGCTCATCGTGATCCCGTTGCGGCGGCGACGGATTCGGCCATACGGTCCGGTGGCGATGGCCAGCGACGCCAGCCGCAGCGGATCGATGAGCTTGATCAGGCGGTTGCGCAGCGGCCTCGTCAACTGCCGGATGGGGGAGGGCAGCAGCTCCATCGCAAGCCGGGTCAGGATCTCCCAGTCCTCCTTGGCGTCGGCCGGTGGCTCGAATGCGCGGTGCTGATATCGAATGTTGTTGTGCACGCTGAAGATCGGGATCAGAAGTCCGACGTCCTCGCGTTCCAACGGGGACACCGGCGGCAGGATGAAGTCGGCGTGACGGGTCGTCTCGGTGACGTACATGTCGACCGCGACGTACAGCTCCAGCTCTGACAGTGCTTGGTCGAGACGGCCTTTCTGCGGGATCGAGGACACCGGGTTACCGGCGTAGGTGATCATTCCGCGGATCTGCCCCTTGCCGGGGGTGAGAATCTCGTCCGCCATGATGACGGCGGGCAGTTCGGCCCGGAAAGCCTTGTGCCGACCCGACCGGTCCGTCCACAACCCGTGACCGACGGGTATGTGACGTGCGAGCCTCGGCACGTCGGCGACCGGGGTGGAGAACATCGTGCCGCCGGCCCGGTCGACATTGCCGGTGACGGCGTTGATCGCCATCACCAGCCAGCTGACCAGGGTCCCGGTTTCCTGCTGGCAGATGCCGATCCTGGCGTAGATCGCCGCCGACTCGGCCGCCGCGTGCTCGCGGGCCAGTGCGCGGATGTCGTCGGCACGGACACCGGCCCGCTCGGCCATCGCCTCCGGCGTAGCGTCGGCCACCAGGTCGGCGAGTTCGGAGAAGCCGGCCGTGTCTCTGGCCGCTCTTGCGTCACAGAGGTTTTCGTCGATCAACACGTGCAGCATGCCGAGCAGCAGGTAGGCGTCGCCGCCGGGCCGGACCATCACGTGCTGATCGGCCAGCCGCGCGGTCTCGGTGCGCCGCGGGTCGATCACGACGACCTTGCCGCCGCGGTCCCGGATCGCCTTGATGCGCCGTTTGGCCCCGGGCATGATCGACAGCGATCCGTTGGACACCGCCGGATTGGCACCGAGGATGACCAGGCGGTGTGTGCGGTCGATGTCGGTGATCGGCACCAGGACGTTGGAACCGAAGACTTTCCACGCGGCATACTCGTGCGGCATCTGATCGATCGAGGACGCGGTGAAGAAGTTCGGGGTCAGCAGTGCGGTGCGCAGCAGGAATCCGTAAAGGGCGCCCGAGCTGTGCGCGGCCGGGTTGCCGAGATACATTCCGAGAGAACGAAATCCGTGCTCCTTGCGGATCCGGCGGATTCTGGCGCCGATCTCGGTGAGTGCTTCCTCCCAGCCGATCGGTTCGAATGTGTCGCCGACGCGTCGCATCGGGGTGCGCAATCTGTCCGGGTCGTGATGCAGGCCGCCCATGGCGGTCGCCTTGGGGCAGATGTATCCCTTGGAGAAGACGTCGTCGGGATTGCCCGCGATGCGGCTGACCTTTCCGTCGGCGACCGTGACGTGGATGCCGCAGTGCGCTTCGCAGAGCGTGCACTGGCTGACGACCGTCGTGCTCGGGGCGTCGCTGAGGGCGCCGCGTTCGTCGTGCAGGGGGACGTCGATTGCGGTCATGTGAGCCTCTCGGCGTATCTGTCATCGAGCGTTGATAGATGTGACGACGCTAACAATCTGTCAACGCGTGTGTCAAGATTGGGGTGTGGGCGGAGCGCGACGGTATGGCGGTGCCACCGGTGAGGAGCGGATTGCCGAGCGCCGCAACCGTTTTCTCGACGCCGGCCTGCAGCTGATGGGCACCAGGGGCATCGCGGCGACCACGCTGCGGGGCGTTTCGGACGCGGCCGGTCTCGCGCCGCGCTATCTCGCCGAGTCGTTCCCGACGATCGAGGATCTACATATCGCGGTCTTCGAGCGCATCGCCGACGAGATCGAGACGGCGTGTCTGGCCGCGATCGCGCAGGCAGCGGACAACCCGCCGGCCCGCACCCGGGCCGCGCTCGCCGCGCTGACCGATCTGCTGCTGGGCGACCCGCGCAAGGGGCAGGTCATGCTCATCGAGTCCGCGTCATCGCCGGCGGTGGGTCCGCGCCGCCGCGCCGGGGCGCAGCGGTTCGCCGCCATCCTGGCCGATCTCGCCCGTGGCGAAAGTCCAGGCGACGGCGACGTGCTCCAAGAGCGGCTCGCCGCGCACTTCATCATCGGCGGCGTGTCGGAGGCGCTGGCCGCGGTACTGGCCTCAGAAATCGACATCGATCGCGGTCATCTCATCGACAGACTCACCGCGCTGCTCTTCGGCGCGACCCTCGGCAGCCGGTCCCCGCAGCGTCTGGGTTGAGTGGGCGGACGTTCGCCCGACCCGTCGACCGTTAGGCTGGTCACGTGTTTGAAAGCCTGTCTGACCGGTTGACCGGGGCCCTGCAGGGCCTGCGTGGCAAGGGGCGGTTGACCGACGCCGATATCGATGCCACGACCCGCGAGATCCGGTTGGCGCTGCTGGAGGCCGACGTCTCGCTGCCCGTGGTGCGCGCGTTCGTGGCGCGCATCAAGGACCGCGCGAAGGGCGCTGAGGTCTCAGCGGCACTGAATCCGGCCCAGCAGGTCGTCAAGATCGTCAATGAGGAGCTCATCGGCATCCTCGGCGGCGAGACCCGCCAGGTGGCCTTCGCCAAGACGCCGCCGACCGTGATCATGCTCGCGGGTCTGCAAGGCGCGGGTAAGACCACGCTGGCCGGCAAGCTCGCGAAATGGCTTAAAGGGCAAGGACACACCCCCCTTCTGGTGGCGTGTGACCTGCAGCGCCCCGGCGCGGTGAGCCAGCTGCAGATCGTTGGCGAACGGGCCGGTGTGTCCGTCTTCGCGCCCCATCCCGGAACGTCGCCGGAAGGGCTGGAGAATGCCGGGCAGGGTGACCCCGTCGCGGTGGCCGCGGCCGGTCTGGCCGAGGCCAAGACCAAGCACTTCGACGTCGTCATCGTCGACACGGCCGGCCGGCTGGGCATCGACGAAGAACTGATGGGCCAGGCCGCCGCGATCCGCCAGGCCGTCGACCCCGACGAAGTGCTGTTCGTGCTCGACGCGATGATCGGTCAGGACGCGGTCGCCACGGCCGAGGCGTTCCGCGAGGGCGTGGGCTTCACGGGCGTCGTGCTGACCAAACTCGACGGCGACGCTCGTGGTGGCGCCGCGCTGTCGGTCCGCGAGGTCACCGGCGTGCCGATCCTGTTCGCCTCAGCGGGCGAGAAGCTCGACGACTTCGACGTCTTCCATCCTGACCGCATGGCCAGCCGCATCCTGGGCATGGGCGACGTGCTCACCCTGATCGAGCAGGCCGAACAGGTCTTCGACCAGCAGAAGGCCGAGGAGGCCGCGGCCAAGATCGGCTCGGGCGAACTCACGCTCGAGGACTTCCTCGAGCAGATGCTCGCGATCCGCAAGATGGGTCCGATCGGCAATCTGCTCGGCATGCTGCCCGGCGCGGGCCAGATGAAGGACGCGCTGGCGGCCGTCGACGACAAGCAACTGGACCGCGTGCAGGCCATCATCCGCGGTATGACGCCCGCCGAGCGCGCCGACCCGAAGATCATCAACGCCTCGCGTCGCCTGCGTATCGCCAATGGCTCCGGTGTCACGGTGTCGGAGGTCAATCAGCTAGTCGACCGGTTCTTCGAGGCCCGCAAGATGATGTCGTCGATGGCCGGGCAGATGGGCATGGGCTTCGGGCGCAAGAGCGCGACCCGCAAGGCGGCCAAGGGCAAGAACAAGCAGGCAGGCAAGAAGGGCCGCAAGTCGGGGAAGGGGCCGACCCCGCCGAAGGCGCGCAATCCGCTGGGTATGCCCGGCGGTATGCCCGCCGGATTCCCCGACCTGTCGAACATGCCGAAGGGGCTCGACGAGCTGCCGCCCGGCCTCGCCGACTTCGACCTGTCCAAGCTGAAGTTCCCCAAGAACTAGTGCTCCACATCCGGGGCCGTGGCCTGCCCGATGGTGAACCCGTCGAATGGTGGGTGGCCCACGGGCTGCTGTCGGCGGAGCCGAATGCCAACGCAGACACGGTTTTTGACGGCGGCTGGATAATCCCGGGCCTCGTCGACGCGCACTGTCATGTCGGCCTCGGGCCGGGTGGTGCGGTGTCGACGGACGAGGCCGTCGCGCAGGCCGAAACCGAGCGCGACGCCGGTGCGCTGCTGCTGCGCGACGCCGGATCCCCGGTCGACACCCGCAGCTTCGACGATCGTGACGACCTGCCGCGCATCATCCGCGCCGGACGGCATCTGGCACGGCCCAAGCGCTACATGCCGGGGTTGCCGATCGACATCGAGGACGAGTCGCAGCTGCCGGAGGCCGTGGCCGAGCAGGCCCGGTGGGGCGACGGCTGGGTGAAACTCGTCGGCGACTGGATCGACCGGGGGATCGGCGATCTCGCGCCGCTGTGGTCGGATGACATCCTCAAGGCTGCGATCGACGCCGCACACGCCGAGGGCGCCCGGGTCACGGCCCACGTCTTCGGAGAGGACGCCCTGCCCGGCCTGATCAACGCGGGCATCGACTGCATCGAGCACGGCACCGGCATCACCGACGACATCATCGAATTGATGCTGGCGCAGGGCACCGCGCTGGTGCCGACGTTGATCAACATCGAGAACTTCCCTGGCATCGCCGACAAAGCCGCCAAATACCCCACCTATGCCAAGCACATGCGCGACCTGTACGCGTCGTGCCATCAACGCGTCGGCGCGGCACACGAGGCCGGGGTGCCGATCTTCGCCGGAACCGACGCGGGCGGGATGATCGCGCACGGCCGGATCGGCGACGAGATCGGGGCACTCAAGAAGGTGGGGCTGAGCCCCACCGACGCGCTCGGCGCGGCGTGCTGGGATGCACGGGCCTGGCTCGGCCGGCCCGCACTGGAGCACGGCGCGTCCGCCGACCTGCTGTGTTTCGCCGAGGATCCGCGGGTGGTCGGAGTCGACAACCCCGACCTGGTGATCCTGCGCGGCAAGGTGTACCGCTAATACACGTCCCGCACGTAGCGGTGCGTCTTGATGAGGTCGTTGACATAGGCGTGCGCGGCGTCGGCGTCCATCCCGCCGGATCGGGCCACGATGGCGTGCAGCGCCGCATCGACGTCCTTGGCCATTCGGTCGGCATCGCCGCACACGTAGACGTGGGCGCCATCCTCCAACCAGCCGTAGAGTTCGTCCGCGTTCTCCAACATGCGGTGCTGCACATAGACTTTCGCGTCCTGGTCGCGCGAGAACGCGAGGTCAAGCCGGGTCAGGGTCCCCGATGAGACGAAGTCATCCAGCTCGTCGCCGTAGAGGAAGTCGGTGGCGCGGCGGCGGTCGCCGAAGAACAGCCATGACCGGCCCGCCGCCTGGGTGGCCCGGCGCTCCTGCAGGAATGCGCGAAACGGCGCGATACCGGTGCCGGGGCCGATCATGATGATCGGCACGTCGGCGCCGGGCAGCCGGAAGTTGTGGTTCGGGCGAAGGTGCACCCGCAGGCTCTCGCACCGCTCCGCCAGGAACGTCGAGGCCACGCCGCCGTGTCGGCGATCGTCATTGGTGTAGCGCACGGTGGCCACGGTCAGATGGACGTGGTCGGGGTGGACGAGGGGGCTCGACGCGATCGAGTAGTCGCGGAACTGCAGCGGACGCAAGGTGTCCATGAACTCGTCCACGGACAGCGTGGCCAGCCGGATGAGATCGAGGACGTCCTTGCCGTACAGCCACGAACCTTCGCCGGCCGACGCGTCGGCGCCGAGCGCCGCTGCCACGCGCGGATTGCGGGTGCGCGATGCCACCAGCGCCTGCAGCGCCCGCGACGGGGTTCGGATTTCCAGGTGCTCGGTGAGCAGGACACCGATCGGTTGATCGTGGTCGGCGACCGTGTGATCCTGGCCGACGCCGAGCTCGGTCAGAATCGCTTCGACGAGGTTTGGATCGTTGGTCGCGTGCACGGCGATCGAATCGCCTGCGTGATAGGCGAATCCGCTCGGGAGCTCGACCTCGTAGTGGCGGACCTCTTTGTCGGACGCCGACGCGGTGAGTAGCCGGTTGACGCTCAGCCGGGCGTCGACCGGGTGATGATGGCGGTCCCGGCTCGGCTGTTCGGTGCGCTCGGTCGGCTCGGCGACGGTCGTGACGTCGGCCGGCGCGGCGTGCTCGGCAGCCAGAAGTTTGACGAGGTCGGTCGTCCACGCCTTGGCCGGTTGTTCGTAGAAGCCGTCGACGTCGACGCGCTCCAACATGCGTGCGGCGCCCAGCGCCTCGAGCCGTTCATCGAGCAATTTGCCTGCGTTGCAGAATAATTCGTATGAGCTGTCGCCGAGTGCGAGCACCGCGAAGCTCAGATGCTCGAGGCGGTCGGTGTCAGCGCTGATCGCCTCCCAGAACAGGGTGGCGTTGTCGGGGAATTCGCCGTCGCCGAACGTCGAGGTCACCACGACGAAATGCGTGGCCTGTTGCAGCTCGGCGAGTTCGATCTGATTGAGCTCGCGTGCCTCGGCCTCGATACCGAGGGTAGCGGCTGCGGCCTCGCAGAACGTCATCGCGGCATCTTCGGCGTTGCCCATATCGGTGCCGAAGGCGACGATCAGCGAGAAGTCGCGGTGCTCGGTCACATGGCTCCCCTCAATCGCGCGCCGCGGATTGGACGGGCGCTGAATTTAGGGTGACCTTACTTTGGCGGGGCCGGTTGCGGGGCGCTCCCTTCCAGGGCGGGCCTACTGACCGAAACCGAAGTCGAACAGGTTCATCGCCTGGCCGTAAAGATCGCCGGTGCCGTACATCTGAACGACCACCAGGCGGCGGTTACCCCGTTGGGCGGCACCGACATAGGTCTTGCGGGCCAGATTGGTGTAGCCGGTCTTGCCGCCGATGTCGCCGGGATAGCGGGTCATCAGCTCGTTCTGGTTGGTGATGGTCTTGCCGGGAAACTGGGCCGATGTCTGCCGCATGATGTGGGCGATCAGCGGATATTTCAGCGCGGCCCGGAAGATCACGGCCAGGTCGTGCGGTGTGGTGATCGACTCCCATCCGGGTCCGTCGAGGCCAGAGGGGGAGGACGCACGGGTTTTGCGGGCGCCCACGCCGGCAGCCTTGCGGTTCATCGCCGCGACGGTGACGCGCTGCCCGCCCAGCATGTCGGCCAGCATGTTCGCCGCGTCGTTGCCCGACACCATGAGCAGCGCCTCGAGCAGTTGGCGCGTGGTGTAGGGCCGGCCCGGCTGGAGCCCGACGCATGAGCACTCGACCTTGGTGTGAGATGCGTTGGCGCGCGCGAAGTTATCTGGTCGGAGGTGGTCGAGCACGACCATCGCGAGCAGCGGTTTGATCGTGCTGGCCGGCGCGTACGAGCCGTACGGGTCTTTCGATGCGAGCACACGGCCGGTATCGAGGTCGGCGACGAGCCACGCCTTCGCCGGGCCGTCCGCGATCGCTTGTGCGCCCGCCGGTTCCACGGTGGGCTGCGCTGCCGCAGCGGGCGCCGCCACGATCGTCCCGAGGGCAAGCGCGGCCGCCGCGAACAGTCTTCGCACGAGCGCCGAGGCTACGGAGCTCAGGACTCGTTCAGCGCGCGATCAGGTTTCCGTACGGTCTCGACACCGGCTTGGCTTCGTTACAGCGCACCGATGCTTGCCGATCGGTCTTGTGCGAACCCCCAGTCCAGAAGTGTGGCGGCCTGGTCCCAATACGTCGGCCCACCCTCTTTGACCAGCCCGTACATCAGGGAAACGACCAGACGACGCCCGTCGCGCTGAGCCGCGCCGACGAATGTCTTGCGGGCGATGTCGGTGAATCCGGTCTTGCCGCCGATGGCGCCCGGGTAGCGATGCAGCAGCTCGTCCTGGTTGACCAGGACCCGCTCACCGGTCTTGGACGGAAACACCGTCGTGGGCATGGCGGTGATCTGCGCGAAGACGGGGTTGGCCATCGCTGCGCGGAAGATCACCGCGAGATCGTGGGGCGTCGACCAGAACGGCATGCCGGGCCCGTCCAGTCCGGACGGCGTCACCACGTTCGTTCCGTGGGCACCCAGCGCCGCGGCCTTGGCGTTCATCTTCGCGACCGCGGCTTCCGGACCGCCCAGCATGCGCGCCAGAGTGTTCGCGGCGTCGTTGCCGGAGGCCAGGAGCGCGGCCTCGAGCAGCTGGCGCGCGGTGTAGGTACGCCCGGGCGCGACGCCGGCGCAGTTGCACTCGACTCGCGTGTCGGACTCGTCGGCGACGATCGTCGCGTCCAGCGGAACCTCGTCGAGCACCACCTGGGCCAGCAGGGTCTTGATCGTGCTCGCGGGTGCGTAGCGGACGTTCTCGTTGCGTCCGGCCAGTACCTGGCCCGTGTCCATGTCGGCCACGATCCAGGCCTGCGCCGGTCCTTCCGGAATGGGGACCGAGCCAACCTGCTGTACGTCGATGTCGGCGCCCGCGACCGGCGTCGCGACCGTCGTCAGAGCGGTGAACACGGCGGTGATGGACACGACGAGCGCGCAGACGATCCTCCCCATGGCGGGACAGCGTAATCGTGTTGAATCGAGGCATGTTGAGCCTGGCTGAGATTTCGGATCGACTGGAGATTCAGCAACTCCTGGTGGACTACTCCACGGCGATCGACCGGCGGCAATTCGATGATCTGGACGCGGTGTTCACCGCCGACGCCTACATCGACTACCGCGCGATGGGCGGCATCGACGGCCACTATCCAGAGGTCAAGGCGTGGCTGGCCGAGGTCCTGCCGAACTTCCCGGCCTATGCCCACATGCTCGGGAATTTCGACGTGAAGATCACATACGATCCGGCTGGCGACACCGCGTCGTCGCGCACCATCTGCTTCAACCCGATGGTTCTGGGCGGTGAGGCTCAGCAGGTGCTGTTCTGCGGGCTCTGGTACGAGGACGAGTTCGTCCGCACCGCCGACGGCTGGCGCATGAGCAGGCGCGTCGAGACGAAGTGCTTCGACCGCGTGATCTGACGATTACGCCGATCAGCCGCGATTTTGGGCTGCCGCGCCTGCTCTGGCACAATGAACGGCTGTCTGTCGCGCGACCCGTTAGATGTGCTGCGCGGCGGTCATACACGTAAGGCAAAACCGGATCGGGCAATTCCGCCCGCATCGCCGAATTGCAGCGTGACACCACAGGAGAAACGCTTAACCATGGCTGTCAAGATCAAGCTCACCCGGCTTGGCAAGATCCGCAATCCCCAGTACCGCATCGCCGTCGCCGATTCGCGCACCCGCCGAGACGGCCGCTCCATCGAGGTCATCGGCCGCTACCACCCGAAGGAAGAGCCGAGCCTGATCGAGATCGATTCGGAGCGCGCGCAGTACTGGCTGGGTGTCGGCGCCCAGCCCACCGAGCCGGTTCTGGCCCTGCTGAAGATCACCGGTGACTGGCAGAAGTTCAAGGGCCTGCCGGGCGCCGAGGGCACGCTGAAGGTCAAGGAGCCCAAGCCGTCGAAGCTCGATCTCTTCAACGCGGCTCTCGCCGAGGCCGAGAGCGGCGGCACCACCGAGGCCACCACGCCGAAGAAGAAGAAGGCGCCCGCCAAGAAGGACGCCGCCAAGGACGAGGCGGCCACCGAGGCTTCCGAGGCCAAGGCTGACGAGGCTGCCGCCGACTCGGCAAGCGAGAGCTGAGCAGTCCAGTGAGTTCTGTCGTGGTCGACGCGGTCGAGCACCTCGTCCGCGGAATCGTGGACAACCCCGACGATGTGCGTGTGGACATGGTGACCAGCCGCCGCGGCCGGACCGTCGAGGTGCACGTGCATCCCGATGATCTCGGCAAGGTCATCGGCCGCGGTGGCCGTACCGCCACCGCACTGCGCACGCTCGTCGCGGGCATCGGTGGGCGCGGTATCCGCGTCGACGTGGTGGACACCGACCAGTAGTCGCCAGTAGTCGTCGTATGGACCTGGTTGTCGGGCGGGTCGTCAAAGCTCACGGGATTTCCGGTGAGGTCGTCGTCGAGGTCCGCACCGACGATCCGGACGCCCGATTCACGCCGGGCGGTGTTCTGCGCGGCCGGGCCAAGGGCGGCGCGGAACGACCGTTCACCGTCGAATCGGTCCGTGAGCACGGCGGCCGGTTGTTGATCCGGCTTGCCGGTGTCGCCGACCGCAACGCGGCCGACGAGCTTCGAGGCACGGTCTTTCTGGTCGACACCGCCGAACTTCCCGCGATCGACGATCCCGACGAGTTCTACGACCACGAACTCGAAGGGCTGCGCGTCGTGACCGTCGACGGCACACCGGTCGGCTCGGTCACCGAGGTTTTGCACACCGCGGCGGGGGAGTTGCTCGCCGTCAAGGCCGACGGCGATGGCCGCGAGATCCTGGTTCCGTTCGTCGGCGCCATCGTCACGTCGGTGTCGCGGGACACCGGAACAATCGTCATCGACCCGCCCGAGGGTCTGCTGGAACTGGGCTGAGGATGGCCGACCGTGCGTATTGACGTCGTCACGATCTTCCCGGCCTATCTCGATCCCATTCGGCAGTCCTTGCCTGGCAAGGCAATTGATGCCGGGATCATCACGCTGGACGTGCATGACCTGCGGTCATGGACCCACGACGTACATCGTTCCGTCGATGACGCGCCGTACGGTGGCGGACCGGGAATGGTGATGAAGGCGCCCGTGTGGGGTGCGGCGCTCGACGACATATGCACCGACGACACGCTTTTGGTGGTCCCGACGCCCGCGGGCCGGTTGTTCACCCAGGAGGTGGCCCAACGCTGGAGCGGCGAGCGGCATCTCGTCTTCGCGTGCGGCCGTTATGAGGGCATCGACCAGCGCGTCGTCGACGATGCCGCCCGGCGCATGCGGGTCGAAGAGGTGTCGATCGGCGACTATGTGCTGACCGGTGGCGAATCGGCCGCGCTGGTGATGATCGAGGCGGTGGTCCGGTTGATGCCCGATGTGCTGGGCAATCCGGCGTCTCACCAACAGGATTCGCATTCCGACGGCTTGCTGGAGGGGCCGAGCTACACCCGGCCGCCGAGTTGGCGCGGCCTGGATGTTCCGCCGGTCCTGCTATCGGGTGACCATGCCAAGGTGGCGGCCTGGCGGCATGAGCAATCGCTGCAGCGAACGCGGGAGCGCCGCCCCGATCTGCTGGACTGAGCCCGCCGCGCGGGCGTCAGATACGCCCGTCGGGGAACATCGTCTTGACCGCGTCGGTGATGGTCTCGCGTGCGGTGGAGGCGTTGGTGGGCTGCAACGAGCCGATCACCATGACGAAGCGGCGGTCGGGGCCGATGACGCCCGTCGACAGATGCATCCAGTCCGACCCGACGCAGCACATCCAGCCCTGTTTGACCGCGACGGGCTCGGCGTAGAGGCCGTCGGGGATGCCGAACCGCTGCGGGTAGATGCCGCCGGGCTGGGTGCCGTCGATCGCGTTCGGGGTCGACTGCGCGAGGTTGGACAGGATGACGTTGGCCTGTTCGGTGGGTAGCCCGCCGCTGCCGTTCATCAGCATGTCGTAGTAGCGCACCAGGTCGGCCGCGGTGCTGATGGTGTTCCACCAGCGGCCGTTGTTGGGCGGTCGCGTCGAGCCGAGGCCGTAGCGCGCCGCAACGCGGGTGACGATCGAGTTGCCGCCGCTGCGATTCCAGAACACCTCGGCCGCGCTGTCGTCGGACGACCGCAGCATCACGTCGAGTTGCTTGCGATCCTCCGGGCTGATGACCGTCTCGCCGTTGGCTTCCTGTAACAGCAGATCATCGGCGATGAACAACTTCACGACGGATGCGATCGCGATGGTCGTCCCGTTGCCGTTGGAGACGAGCTGACCCGTGTTGCGGTCGAGTACAAGGACGGTGATGTCGGCTCCGGCGTCCGACGCGACGGCCGTCGCCTGCAGTGCGCGTTCCTGCAGGCCTTCGAAGCTCATCGGCGGCTCATCGGGCGGGGCTTCTGGGATCGGGGCCATGCTGCCCTGCGGTACGACCACGGTGAGCTGCGGCGCGGCCGGCGAATCCGAAGGTGTGCCGTACACCCTGGCTTCGCATCCGGTGACGACCAACAACGCAGTCGCGCTGATCGCTGCCGCCGACACGAGTCTCGACGGCCGCCGTTCCATCGCCCTCCCTCGAACCTCGCTGGAACTCCCGTGCAGCCTAACCGCTGGGGAGCCCGCCCGCGCGCGTAGTTAGTCATACTCAGTGTTGCCGGTGGTGACGGCGGCCAAACGGCGGAACGCGTCACCGGATTTCACTGGATGGGGACCCATCTGGCACAATTGAGCAGTTGTCTGTGCAGGACGGGGCCGGATGAACCTCCCGCCCGCTGCGAGATGCACCCCGATACACCCGAAAAGATAGCTCTGGCTGCGCGACTGCGCTCACTGACCGGAGCCGCGAACAACAAGGAAGTGTCACCGATGAACACGCTGGACTTCGTCGATCAGACGTCGCTGCGCGACGACATCCCGACCTTCAGCCCCGGCGACACCGTCAACGTGCACGTGAAGGTGATCGAGGGCTCCAAGGAGCGCATCCAGGTCTTCAAGGGCGTCGTGATCCGCCGCCAGGGCGGTGGCATCCGCGAGACCTTCACCGTGCGCAAGGAGAGCTACGGCGTCGGCGTCGAGCGGACCTTCCCGGTCCACTCGCCGAACATCGACCACATCGACGTCGTCACCCGCGGTGACGTGCGCCGGGCCAAGCTGTACTACCTGCGCGAACTTCGCGGCAAGAAGGCGAAGATCAAGGAAAAGCGCTGAGCGACGCGTCGCGCATGGCGCAGCTGTCGGCACAGAGCTTGATACGACGCTCGCTACTGTGGATCCCGTGACCGGATCCACCGACTCAACCGACGCGTCGTCGGAGGACGAGCTCGACACCCATTCCGAACCGTCCCAGCCGGAGGACAACGAGGAATCCCCGAAGCGCAAGCACTCTGCCTTGCGCGAAGGGGCCATCCTCGTCACCATCGCGCTCGTCCTGTACTACGTGATGCTGACGTTCGTCGCCCGGCCGTACCTGATTCCGTCGGAATCCATGGAGCCGACGCTCCACGGCTGCCCGGGCTGTGTCGGCGACCGGATCATGGTCGACAAGCTCACCTACCGGTTCTCCGAGCCGGAGCCCGGCGACGTCGTGGTGTTCAAGGGACCGCCGTCGTGGAACATCGGCTACAAGTCCATCCGCTCTGACAACACCGCGATCCGGTTCGTGCAGAACGCGTTGTCCTTCGTCGGATTCGTCCCGCCGGACGAGAACGACCTCGTCAAACGAGTTATCGCGGTGGGCGGACAGACCGTGGAGTGCCGCGCGGCGACCGGTCTCACGGTCAACGGCAAGCGTCTGAACGAGCCCTATCTGAATCCGACCACGATGATGGCCGATCCGAACATCTACCCGTGCCTCGGCAACGAATTCGGGCCGGTCACCGTGCCCAAGGACCGTATCTGGGTGATGGGTGACAACCGCACGCACTCCGCGGATTCGCGGGTGCACTGCACGAATCTGCCCGCGGACGCGCAAAAGGGTCTGCTGTGCACGGGTGACCCGATGGCCGGCACCGTCCCGGTGGAGAATGTGATCGGTAAGGCACGATTCATCGCATGGCCGCCATCCCGGTGGGGTGGGATCAGCAGCGTGAATCCGCAGACCAACTCTTAGGAGCAGCCCCGTGCCCTCCGAGGTGAAGATGTCGTGGCCGCCTCGAACGGTGATCCGGAAGTCCTCGGGTCTGCGCACGCTGGAGTCTGCGCTCTATCGCAACGGCCTCGGGCCGGTTGCGGGGGTCGATGAAGTTGGCCGGGGTGCGTGTGCGGGACCCCTCGTGGTCGCCGCCTGCGTGCTCGGTCCGAACCGCTTGGAAAGCCTGGCCGCGCTCGACGATTCCAAGAAGTTGGGCGAGAAGGAACGCGAACGCCTTTTCCCGCTGATCCGCCGCTACGCACTGGCCTACCACGTGGTGTTCATCCCGTCTGTGGAGGTGGATCGCCGCGGCGTGCATGTGGCGAATATCGAGGGCATGCGCCGTGCGGTCGCGGGTTTGGCGGTGCGGCCCGGCTATGTGCTGTCCGACGGCTTCCGGGTGCCCGGTCTGTCGGTGCCGTCGCTGCCGGTCATCGGGGGTGACGCCGCGGCGGCATGCATCGCGGCGGCGAGTGTGCTCGCCAAGGTGAGCCGCGACCGATTGATGGTCGCGATGGAGCGTGACCACCCCGGCTACGGCTTCGCCGAGCACAAGGGCTACAGCACACCGGCTCACACCGCGGCGATGGCAGAGCTGGGCCCGTGTCCGGAGCATCGCTACTCGTATGTGAACGTGCGGCGGGCCGCAGCGACGACAGACGTGCGGCGGGCCGCAGCGACGGGCGTACCCGTGCGGCGTGGCGATGGGACGTACGCAAAGATGGGCGACGAATGCTTGAGCGAAGAGCAGACTACTGGGTGAGTGCTCGCGAAGAGCAGACAATGTGATTGAGGCCGTGGACCTACGAGAAGGACAGCAGAGCAGATGAGTGCCGAGGATCTCGAGAAGTACGAAACCGAGATGGAGCTCTCGCTGTACCGCGAATACAAAGACATCGTCGGCCAGTTCAGCTACGTCGTCGAGACCGAACGGCGGTTCTACTTGGCGAACAGTGTGGAACTGATCCCGCGTAACTCCGAGGGCGAGGTGTATTTCGAGCTCCGGTTGGCCGACGCGTGGGTGTGGGACATGTACCGCCCGGCGCGCTTCGTCAAGCAGGTCCGGGTGATCACGTTCAAAGACGTGAACATCGAGGAAGTCGAGAAGCCCGAGCTACGGCTGCCCGAGTAGCCGAAATGGGCAACCGGGTCGATTCGGTGCTGGCGGGATTGCCCGAGGTGCGGGCCTGGCAGGAACCGCTGTACCGGGATCTGCATCGGAACCCGGAACTGTCGCATCAGGAGCATCGCACCGCGGCTCTGGTGGTGTCCCGGCTGACCGACGCCGGGCTGGAGGTGCACGACGGCGTCGGCGGGACCGGGGTTGTCGGCATTCTGCGCAACGGAGACGGACCGACCGTGCTGTTGCGCGCCGACATGGACGCGCTGCCGGTGACCGAGGCGACCGGCCTACCGTATGCCAGCACGCAACCCGGGGTGATGCACGCGTGCGGACACGACGTCCACGTGACGTGCCTGCTGGGCGCGGCCGAATTGTTCGCGCAGGCAACGCAACACTGGAGCGGTACGCTCGTCGCCTTGTTTCAGCCCGCCGAGGAGGTCGGTGACGGCGCACGCGGCATGATCGATGACGGCCTGCCCGATCTGGTGGGGCCTGTCGACGTGGTGCTGGCCCAGCATGTGGGGCCCGCGCCGGCCGGCATGCTCGGTGTGCACAGCGGGCCGTTCCTGTCGGCCGCCGACAGCATGCGGGTCATCCTGCACGGCCGCGGCGGCCACGGCTCCATGCCGCATGCGACCGTCGACCCGGTTGTGCTGGCGGCGATGATTGTCATCCGGTTGCAGACGATCGTGTCCCGCGAGATCGCACCCACCGAGACGGTCGTGCTGACCGTTGGCAGCATCCGGTCGGGCGTGAAGAGCAATGTGATCGGCGACCATGCGGTGCTCGAACTCAACGTGCGGACCTACGATCCCGCGGTGCGGACGGCGGTGCTCGACGCGATCCGGCGCATCGTTGTCGCCGAATGCCAGGCCTCGGATTCGCCGAAGGACCCCGAATTCGAGTGCTACGACAGCTTTCCGCTCACCGTCAACGACGACGACGTCACCGCCCGGGTGCACCACGCGTTCACCGAGTTCTTCGGCGCGCGGGTGCAGACGATCGGTCAGGCAACTGCCAGTGAGGATTTCAGCAACATCCCGGTCGCGCTCGGTGCCCCCTACACGTATTGGGCGCTCGGCGGCATCGATGAGCAGGTGTACCGCGCCGCCGCGGACGCCGGCCGCGTCGGCACCGACATTCCGGTGAATCACTCATCGGGGTTCGCACCCGCGACTCAGCCGACGCTGGATGTGGGCACACAGGCCCTGGTGGTGGCTGCCCTCAGCTGGCTTTAGGTTGCAGGTGCTGCCCGAAGAAGGCGAACACCCGGGACCAGGCATCGGCGGTGGCCGCTTCGTCGTAGCCGAATCCGGTGATGCGCATGAGCGGCTGTGCCGGTAACTGATTGGCGAAGCTGTGGCCGGCCTCGGGGTACACCTTGATGTCGGCGGGAATGTTCTTGGCCTGTACAACCTTGCGCAGTTTCGCCGGTGCGCCGATACCGATGGGATCGCGACGGCCGAAGCTGGCCACGATGGGGCAGGACGCGTCCAGCGTCTCGTCGAGACGACGGGGGAGCGGTGTGCCGTAGAACGGTGCGGATGCGGCGAAACCCTTGGGGCCCATGATGAGCGCGAATTGTCCGCCCATGCAGAACCCGGCGATGCCGATGGTTCCGGTGCACTGCGGATGTGCCAACAGGTGGTCACGTGCGGCGAGGATGTCGTCGAGCGCTCGGCCGCGCTGGGTCAGCAACTCGCGGAACACCCGGGTGATGCAGCGGGCCCGCCCGCCACGCGAATACAGGTTGGGGGTGATCGCCAGGTAACCGGCGGCCGCGATTCGCGTGGAGATCGACTCGTTGTCGGGGCCGTATCCGATCGCGTCGTGGATGACCACGACACCGGGCCACGGCCCCGCGTCTTCCGGAGTGCCCAGCAGGGCGTCGATCGGACCGTCCGGGGTGGTGATCGAGATCGTCGTCACCTCACCGAATGTAGCGGCTCGGCGGCCGCGGGTCACCGGCGATCAGGTACCGCAGAACGTCCGGTAGCCACCGAAGTCCTGCGGGGCGGGTGCTGCGTACCGGTCGAGGCCCGCGCGTTCCTGGTACGGAGCGGCAAGAACGTCCATGAGCCGGTGCAGTGGTTCGAGATCGCCTGCGGTCGCCGCATCGAGCGTCTCTTCGACTATGTGGTTGCGCGGTATGTAGATCGGGTTGACCTCGTCCATCGTGTCGGCCGATGGGCCGAATGTGCGCCAGCGCCCGAGCCACTCGTCGAATGCCGAGAGCGCGGCGAACAGACCGCGGGCTTCCTCGGCATCACCGCGGGCGGCGCGGCCGAGGGCGCGGAAGAACGACGTGTAGTCGATCTGGTTCTGCTGCATCAGCACAAGCAGGTCCTCGATCAGTGTCCGTGCCTTCTCATCGTCGACGTCGGAGGGAAGACCCAGCTTGGTGCGCATGCCAGCCGTCCACGCGCGATCGAACCGCTCGCCGAACCCGCCGAGTGACTCGGTCAGGATCGCGACCGCTTGCTCGCCGTCGTCGGCGATCAGCGGGAGGAGCGTTTCGGCGAATCGGGCGAGGTTCCACTGGGCGATGGCCGGCTGGTTGCCGTATGCGTAACGGCCGTCGTGGTCGATCGAGCTGAAGACCGTCGCCGGGTCGAAGGCCTCCATGAAGGCGCACGGCCCGTAGTCGATCGTCTCGCCCGAGATCGTCATGTTGTCGGTGTTCATCACGCCGTGCACGAACCCGACGAGCAGCCACTTCGCCACGAGGCTGGCCTGTACCGACACCACGGCGTCGAACAGTGCGAGATACCGGTTGTCGGTGTTCGCCGCGTCGGGATGGTGCCGTGCGATCGCGTGGTCGGCCAGCCGTCGCAGCAACTCGAGATCACGTGCGGCATTGCAATATTGGATCGCGTACTGGAAGCTGCCGACCCGCAGATGACTGCTCGCGACCCGGGCGAGCACCGCACCGGGCAACTGGGTCTCGCGCCACACGTCGCGTCCGGTCGCCACGACGGCCAGCGAACGCGTGGTGGGAATGCCCATCGCGTGCATCGCCTCGCTGACGATGTACTCGCGCAGCATCGGGCCGACCGCGGCGAGCCCGTCGCCGCCGCGCGCGAACGGTGTGCGGCCCGACCCCTTGAGATGCAGGTCCCGCGGATTGCCGCCGCTGTCGGTCAGTTCGCCGAGCAACAATGCCCGGCCGTCGCCCAGCCGGGGAACGAACCCGCCGAACTGGTGGCCGGAATACGCCTGTGCGACCGGGGTGGCGCCATTGGGAACAGTGGTGCCCAGCAACAGGCCGAGCCCGTCAGCGCTGCGCAGCAGGCCCGGGTCGAGCCCGAGTTCGGTGGCCAGGCGGTCGTTGAGCACGAGCAGCCGCGGGTCCGGCGCCGCTTCGGCCTGCCAGGGGACCGCCATCTCCGGCAGCTCGCGCGCGAAGCGGTTGTCCAGGACGACCGCCGTCTCCGGTGTCACACTCACTCCCCGAGCCTACGGAGAAATCCCATCGACTCACACCCGATGAGTTCGCGGCGGCGGCACTGTCTGCATCGCTGAGCAGCGGGAGCAGTTACCCGCAGACTCCGCCGTATGACCGGTGGCGCCGGCGTGACGATTACCCGCAGTAGACGTCGGGATTCTCAGATATCGGCGAGGTCGTCGGGAACGTCGACCGCGTACTGCGAAAGCACCTCGAGCGGCACCACGTCGAGCGTGCGCTCATGGGTGGCCGCGAGCACGACCGGTGCGGCGTACCCGTCCTCGTGGGCGCGCAGCCAGTTCGCCGCGGTGACGCACCAGCGGTCGCCTGGCACGAGCCCGGGGAACCGGAAATGCGGTGCGGGCGTGGACAAGTCATTGCCGATGGACCGCTGGTGTTCGAGAAACTCGGTCGTCACGACGGCGCAGATGGTGTGCCTGCCGAGGTCGGCGTCCCCGGTAGAGCAGCAGCCGTCGCGGTAGAACCCGGTCAGCGGGTCGGTGCCGCATTCCTCCAGACGGCCGCCCAGGACGTTGCGCTCAGCCATGCCACCAGTATCGCGCGGTCGTTCTGCTCGGGTCGCTCAATCCCAGGCGACAGTGAGTTCGTCGCGTGCACAGCTCCGAGTGCAGCCTCGGCGCCGAGCGTGCGCCAGGGGCGGCCGCACAGCCGATCCACCGCCCTCAGCGCACACTCGGCGCACCCAGGTTCACCGCGCCAATCGCCTCAGTGCGCCGGTTGCGGGCTGGCACTGCGCTGGGCGTCGAGGATCAGCAGGGCGACGTGCAGCGACGTCATCGACTCGCCGTCGTCGAGGTCGACGCCGAGGCGGCGCTGGATCGAGTCCAGCCGGCTGTAGAGCGCGGGCCTGCTCATGTGCAGGCGCTTGGCCAGAGCTGATTTGTTACCGGCCAGCTCCAGATAGCCGCGCAGGATGGCCAAGTCGTTCTCACCGTGATCGGCATCGTGGATGAGCAGCGTCTTGAGCTCGGTCTCGGCGAAGGTCTGTACGCGTGGATCGTCATGGAGCAGCGTGATCAGCCCGCGCAGGCGGACATCGGAGGCGCGGACGAACGGACGTTGCAGCCCGGTCATCGACATCGCCACCTCGGCGACGTGGGCGGCTTCACGCAGTCCCGGGACGGCTTCGGCGAATGCCGACGCACTGCTGCCGACGGCAACCGTGACCTTGGGGCCGGCCTTCGGGCTTACCTTGGCGCCGGCTCGGTCGCCTTCACCGCCCCGGCCGATCGCCTCGCGTATGCCTTCGGCGAGGCGCGCGAGCGCCGCGTCGTGATTCATGCCGCGCCGTGCCGAAACGGCCAGCACGAGACCGACCTCGCCGTCCTGGCGGGTTGAGCATATTGCGGTGTGGCCCTGGGATTTGACGCTGTGGGTGACCGCGTCGAGGATGCGGATGTTGCGCCGTTGCACGGCAACCGGATCGAGCCGGTCGGCCGGTGCGGCCACCCGCACCGTGACCGGAAGATAGGGGCCGGTCGCGCGCAATCCGAGCGCGACAGCCCGTGCGTCCGCCTCACGGTCGTCGGCGATGCGGCCGCCGAGCACGTCGTCGATCAGGCCGCTCTGCGCCTGGTTTTCCAGTCCGGAGCGGCCGCGCTCGGCCATGCGGTGCAGGGCCAGGGCCTGGGCCGCGCGTTCCAGGACCATCTTGGCCTTCGCCGGCGCGGCAGGCGGGTGCGGAATGATGAGCCGTCCCCACTCCTCGGTGCGGGGGCCCACGGTGGTCGTCGCCCAGTCCTCGGTCATCGCCCTCGAGCGTCGTTGCCAGTCGGTGAGTACCGCGGTGGCCGGTTCGCCACGCGGCGACAGCGCCAGCACCTGGTGTGACAGGTCTTCGAGAACGACGGATTCGTTGACCATGTCCGCGGCCGCCCGCACGATGTCGGCGAGGGATGCGCGCTTCATGCTCAGATCGGTGAAGGTCTGGTGCGCGCGGTGCGCGAACGCCAGTTCTTCGTACTGGTCGGCGACGATCAACCGGTGCACCGCCTCGGTGACCTCGACGAATTTCGTCTCGCGATGCAGAAGCACGAGCGCAAGGCCGAGCGACTGGGCGATGCGGCCCACCGAGGCGGGAAGGGACTTGATGCGGGTGCCGAGTTCCACGACGACGCCGACGGCGCCTGCGGTGCGCATGCGGTCGAGATAATCGCGGGGCGCGTCGCGCAGCGCAGAACCGGTGGTCAGGACCAGCTCACCGCCCTGCAGCAGACCGGCGAGGTCGGGCATGTCGCTGACGTGCACCCATCGCACCGGGCTGTCGAGGTGTTCGGCACTCACGACCTCGGGCACACCGGCTTGCACGACAGGCAGCTCGATGACGTCGCGCACGGTCGGGATCATTTACAGAGTGTAATCAACGGCTTCTGATCGAATACAGATTGACCGCCGATGACAGGTAGTCGGTGCCGCAAAGTGGTGCATGAAAACGACAGTCGAACCATCGCAGAGAGGTCCCGATACATGAGCACAGTCATCCAACATTGGCGCGACGGCAAGGTATTCGCCGGCAGCTCGACGGCAACCGCCCCGGTGACGAATCCGGCGACGGGTGCGGTGACCGGTGAGGTGGCGTTGGCCAGTGTGGAGGATGCGCGTGCGGTGATCGATGCGGCGGTGGCGGCGTTCCCGGGGTGGCGAGACACGTCGCTGGCCAAGCGGACGTCGGTGTTGTTCGCGTTTCGGGAATTGCTCAACGCGCGTAAGGACGAGCTGGCGGCGCTGATCACCGCCGAGCACGGCAAGGTGCTGTCGGATGCGCTCGGCGAGGTGAGCCGGGGCCTGGAGGTCGTGGAGTTCGCGTGCGGCATCCCGAGTCTGCTCAAGGGCGGGTTCACCGAGAACGCCTCGACGAATGTCGATGTGCATTCGGTGCTGCAGCCGCTGGGCCCGGTCGGTGTGATCAGCCCGTTCAACTTCCCGGCGATGGTT
>NZ_JBONDW010000034.1:0-46342 GCF_054919535.1 Mycobacterium venezuelense | reverse complement strand
AGGCCCGCTGGACAGCAGCGCCGAATGCACCTCAGGGGGCAAGGCCATCCAGATTGGCGCTGTCATCTCAGATGCCGCGCGCGATCAGATACGACGACGCCGCCATCGCATCACCGGTCGCATAGCTCGCGCCCGACTCTGCCACGCCGGAACCGGAGCGGCCCAACTCCTCGACCCCATGGGCGACCAGCGCCGAATGCTGGGCACCATGAGCACTGAAACCGGTGGCCGTCTGCAACGAAACCGCGTCAGCGGCAGGCGGAACCACCGTCGACACCACCGGTGCAGCCGCCGCATGCGCGGCCGCCATCCGCGCCGTCAACGCCTCCACCGCCGCACCGGCCGCAGCCAACCCCTCTGGCACAACCCGCAAAGTCACAGTCATCCTCCCCATTCACCGAACAACCCGCCGATCACCGAGCCACCAGACGCGCCCGGTGAGAATTCGCTAACTCACAACAATCCAGAGCCTCCCCCAGCTCCACCCATGTTTGCCATGCCGCTGCGGCCACTGTACGAGCAGCGACGGGTGCTGTCGACCCCTATCTTTACGGCGCAGGGTTTGCGAGGTTAACCGCGACAACCTGATCACACCGGTGCCAGAACGCCGAAACCTATTGCACACCAACGTGTTCGTACACACCGACCGAGGCCACGCACTGGTGTGGATCTGCGTGCTGGACGGGTGTGAGAAAAGCTCGGCTCCGTCGTCGCGCACGCACCGTCATGCATAGCTGCGACCGCCGACACGCAACAGCTCAGCAATGAGCACCCGTTTGCCTGAGACCCGCTTGTGAGTACGTTTGCCAGACTTATCCCCAACCGGCGCGATTCGGACTACAACAAGGCCGCAGGTTTCGGTGGACTGAACGGATGAGGTATCGGCTGTCGATCGCGCTGTGGGCCATCGCTCTGGCCTCGGCAACGCCGGCGTACGCCGACGGTGAGCGCCTGCGGTGGCCGGTTGCGCCCCGACCCGCCGTCACCCGAGGCTTCGACGCCCCCTCTCCCAACTGGCAGCGCGGGCATCGCGGCGTCGATCTGGTTGCTGCACCGGGTCAACCGGTATACGCCGCGGCAGCAGGCACCGTGGTGTTCGCCGGTGTCCTCGCCGGCCGGCCGGTCGTGTCGATAGCTCACGCGGGCGGCCTGCGAACCAGCTACGAACCGGTGCGGGCGTCGGTGAGAACGGGACAGCGCGTCGCATCCGGATCGGTTCTCGGCGACCTCGTACCGGGTCACCCCGGCTGCCCGGTGGCGGCGTGTCTGCACTGGGGCGCGATGTGGGGTCCTGCCTCACGCGCCGACTATGTCGATCCGCTCGGCCTGCTGGTCGAGACGCCGATCCGGCTCAAGCCCGCATCGGGCTAATACCCTCGACGAGGTGACCTCCCCGGCAGCCGCAACAGCCCATCACACCAGACCCATGCGCTTCGGCCTGCACACCGCACTGCCCCGAGCCACGGACTTCGCCGGATTCACGGTCACCGTCGAGAGTGCCGGATTCGACGTCCTGACCATCCCGGACCACCTCGTTGCGTCGCTGTCGCCGTTCGCCGGCGCGGCGACCGCGTGCGCGGCCACCGCTCGGCTGCACACCGGCACGCTCGTGCTCAACAACGATCTGCGGCACCCGGTGGACACGGCGCGCGAGTCGGCCAGTGTGGCGATGCTGTCGGGTGGCCGGTTCGAACTCGGCCTCGGCGCGGGGCACATGAAATCCGAGTACGACGCGGCCGGGCTCAAGTTCGATCGCGGCGGAGTCCGCGTGGACCGGCTGATCGAGGCCGTCGAGGTGATCCGGCCGCTGCTGGCCGGCGAGGCCGTCGACGTGGACGGATCGCACTACTGTGTGCGGGCCGGCGCAGGCGAGCTCGTCGCGTCGCCCGGGGTCGCGGTGCCGCTGCTGATCGGCGGCAATGGCACCCGGGTGCTGCAGTTGGCGGGCCGCGTCGCCGATATCGTCGGGCTGGCGGGTTTCAGCCACAACCGAGACGCGACCGAAGTGCGGTTGACCCACTTCGGACCCACCGGTCTGCTCGACCGGATCGCGGTCGTGCGGGAGGCGGCAGGTGATCGCTTCGAGGCCATCGAACTCAACGGCCTGATCCAGGTCGTGATGCGAACCGATGACCGGGCCGCGGCCGCCGCGGCATTCGCCGCGCCGCTCGGCGCGGATCCCGAACTCGTGCTGGAGTCACCGTTCGTACTGCTGGGGACGTACGAACAGATGGCCGAGGCGCTGTCCGAGCGGCAGCGCCGCTTCGGGATCAGCTATTGGACCGTGTTCGACGCCTGGCCAGGGCGCGAATCGGCGCTGCCCGACATCGCCGAGGTGATCAAGCTGCTGCGGTGACGCCGTCAGGCCCGCGGGTGGGCCTGGTCGTGGACGGCTCGCAGCCGTGCGACCGTGACATGCGTGTAGAGCTGGGTGGTGGCCAACGTGGTGTGGCCGAGAAGTTCCTGCACGATCCGCAGATCGGCACCGCCCTCGAGCAGATGCGTGGCCGCGCTGTGGCGCAATCCATGCGGCCCGATGTCGGGCGCCCCGTCGACCGCGGACACGGTCTGATGCACGACCGTGCGGGCCTGTCGAGGGTCGAGCCTGCGGCCGCGAGCGCCGAGCAGCAGCGCGGCACCGGATTCCGCGGTGGCGAGGGCCGGTCTGCCGTCGGAGAGCCAGGAGGCCAGGGCCCGGTACGCCGGTTCGCCGAACGGCACGGTGCGTTGTTTGTTGCCCTTGCCCAGCACCCGCAAAACGCGCCGCGAGGTGTCGATGTCGTCGACATCCAGTCCACACAGTTCGCTGACGCGAATCCCGGTGGCGTAGAGCATCTCGACGATCAACCGGTCCCGCAGAGCGAGTGGATCCCCCTGCTGCGCAGCGGCGTTGATCGCCTCCATGGCGTCAACGGCTTGATCGCGGCGTAGCACCGAAGGCAGCGTGCGGCGCGCCTTGGGGGTCTGCAGCCGAACCGCCGGGTCGGCGGCAAGCAGCCCCCGCCGCACGGCCCACGCGCAAAACGTCTTCACCGCCGAGGTACGGCGGGCCAGCGTGGTGCGCGCAGCTCCCGCCGCCGCCTGCGCCGCCAGCCAGGACCGCAACCGCGGCAGGGTCAGGGTTTCCAGCCCGCCGTTCGTGTACTCGAACAACGACCGGAGATCGCCGAGGTAGGCGCGACGGGTGTGCTCGGAGCGGCCGCGTTGCAACGCGAGATACTCATCGAACTCATCGAGAAGAGCCTGCACTCCCCCACGGTGTCAGATGTCTCACGGGTGTCCATCCAACGCGCCGGTGCGCAACCGCGGCGTGACCTTGCCGTTGCGCGTCACAACGCGGTGGCAATGGGTGCGGGCGCGTTGGCGATCTCGTCGAGCACTCGAATGTTCTTCACGACGTCGCGGCTCTCCCTGGCCGCGATAGCCGTCACCGCCCACTGGATGAGACCGACGACGCCGGGCGGTTCGTAGATCAGTTCGCCTTGCCTGGCGACCCGCAAGTCCCGGATCCGGATCGTGACCGGACGAGTGAAACGTGGCTGCACTGCCAGCACGCTCGCGAACCTCCACGCGTCGTCGCGAAAGCCGCGCACCGCTTCGTTGATCAGAAAAATCTGGTTGTCCATCAGCACGGCGTAGATATCGGCCAGGGCGGGTGACAGTTCGTTGATGTCGACGACGATGCCGGTCACCTGGCTCGCCAGCACCGCGTTGATGCGGTCGAAATCGGTTTTCAGCTGCCACAGCCGAGCAGCCGGGATCAGTTGCTGAGCGGCGATTCCGAGGTCGAGACCGATGTGAGCGTTGATCCCGGCCAGCATGTGCTGCAGGATGATCGGCTCTGCGCGTGCTGCCGCGTCGAACGTCACCTGCCAGGACCGGGTCGGCTTGACGACCCTGCCGGGATGAAAGTGACCGTTCAACGCGTCGAAGTAGCGGTTGGCGAACGCCACGTCCAGCCGCTGCAACCGCGATCCGTCTTCGAACACGCCATCGGCGACCGCAGTCCGCACCGCGATGGTGATGCGCTTGTACAGTGCGGCGAAATAACCCAGCCGACTTGATGATTCGATCGACCATCGAATCACCGAATCGATCGTGTCGACGACCTCATCCAGCGTCGTCGCGGGCCGCAACGGAGCGAGGGGCGGATGATCGGCCATCAGTTCTCCGGCGCCAGGTCACCCGGATGTGGCGGCTCGGCGTCCCGCTCGGTCCGCCACCATTCCACCGCAAGTCCCACCGCTGTCACCGAAACGGTCAGCAAGGGTCCCACAAGTGCGATCAACACGATCGCGGTTCCGGCATTCATCGCATACCTCACAGCTCAGGCTTCCGCATCGACGGTTTCTGACGTCGTTGTCGGATTCCATGCTCGGCTGCTCAGCGCGCCCTCACACGGGTAGTCGACTACTCCAATTGCGCTCAGTCGACCCGGCGCAGGGTATCGGGGGTCAGGTCGGCCAGCGTCGGATAACCGTCGACGGCCATGATCAGGTCGGTCTCGGCGAGTAGCGATCGCAGCACGTGCACGATGCCGTCCGCGCCGCCCAACGCCAAGCCGAACGTGTACGGGCGGCCCACGCCAACGGCGGTGGCCCCGAGGGCAAGGGCCTTGACGATGTCGGCGCCGCTGCGGATACCGGAGTCGAACAGCACGGGCAGTCCGTCGGCGGCGTCGACCACCCCGGGCAGGCAATCGATCGCGGGCAGACCGCCGTTGGCCTGCCTGCCACCGTGATTGGAACAGTAGATGCCGTCGACGCCGCCGTCCTTGGCCCGCCTGACGTCGTCGGGATGACAGATTCCCTTGAGGATCAGCGGGAGCTTGGTCAGCGATCGCAGCCACGGCAGGTCATCCCAGGTGAGTGGGTTGCCGAACAGGCTCACCCACCGCAGCACGGTCGCCTGCGGGTTCTCCTCGGGTGGCTGCTGCAGCCCGGCTCGAAACACCGGATCACTCGTGTAATTGGCCAGACACTTTCCGCGGAGCTGCGGGAAGTTGGACGTGGACAGGTCGCGGGGCCGCCAACCCGGCACCCACGTATCGAGGGTGACCACGATGCCCTTGAAGCCGGCGGCCTCGGCACGCTGCACGAGGCTGGCCGCCAACTCTCGGTCGGTCGGCGTGTACAGCTGGAAAAACCCTGGCGTGTCGCCGAATTCGGCTGCGACATCCTCGAGCGGATCCTCGGTGAGGGTCGAGAGCACCAGCGGGACGCCGGTGCGCGCGGCCGCCCGTGCGCCGGCCAGGTCGCCGTGGCCGTCTTGACCGCAGATGCCGAGCACGCCGATCGGAGCCATGAACAACGGTGAGGGCAGCTTGAGCCCGAACAGGTCCACGGACAGGTCGCGTTCGCGGTGGGCGTTGAACATCCGCGGCATCAGGCCCCACCGATCGAACGCCGTGCGGTTCACCCGCTGCGTGCGCTCGTCGCCCGCGCCCCCGGCGACGTAGGACCACACCGACGGCGGCATCGCGGACTGAGCTTTGGCCTCGAGTTGCGAGTAATCCATCGGCAGGGTCGGCAGTACACCGGACAGGCCCTGGAGGTAGATCTCAAGCTGGTAATCGCCGTATGCCATGACGGTTACCTTGCCAGCCTTCGGTCAGCTTGCGGTGCCGGCCTCGGCTTTCGCGAGCTCGGCCTTCCATTCGCGGAACGTCTCCTCGGTGCGGCCACGCCGCCAGTAACCCGAGATCGAAGATGCCCATTTCGCTTCGACGCCGCGTTCCTTGCGGATGTAGGGACGCAGGTTGTGCATGACGGCCTGCGCCTCGCCGTGGATGAACACCTGCACCTGGCCCGGCAACCACGGCGATTCCTTGACCGCGGCGATCAGCGGTGCGTTGTCGCCGGCCCGTTCGTCACCAACCAGGTCGGCGCGGCCGCCGCGATAGACCCAGCGCACCTCGACGCCTTCCGGCGCCGTCAGCTCGACTTCGTCGTCAGGGCCTGCGACTTCGATGAAGACCCGGCCAACGGCGTTGGCGGGCAACGCCTCCAGTGCGGTACTGATGGCAGGCAGAGCAGCTTCGTCACCGGCGAGCAGGTGCCAGTCCGCAGCCGGATCCGGCGAGTAAGCCCCGCTCGGTCCCATCAGGTAGGCGGGTTGGCCGGGGGTGGCCGAGGCCGCCCACGGTCCGGCCACGCCGTGATCGCCGTGCACCACGAAGTCGATCGCGATCTCGCCGCGTTCCTCATCGACCCGCCGGACCGTGTAGGTCCGCACAGTCGGACGCTGCTCGGCAGGCAGTTCGGCGAAGCTGTCCAGCGTCAACGGCTGAGGCAACGTGGCGACGTCGACGCCATTGGGCACGATGACGAGTTTGACGTAGGAGTCGGTGTACTCACTTGGCTTGAAGGTGCCGAACGCCTCGCCGCCACCACTCCCGTTTCCCCCGAGGACCACTCGGACCATGTGCGGTGTCACCTGCTCACGCCGC
The DNA here is from genome assembly GCF_054919535.1 of Mycobacterium venezuelense. NCBI lineage: Bacteria > Bacillati > Actinomycetota > Actinomycetes > Mycobacteriales > Mycobacteriaceae > Mycobacterium > Mycobacterium venezuelense. Next base: position 39,894 of record NZ_JBONDW010000034.1, on the reverse strand, counting down.
ACCACCTCGAACGTGTGTATGGGTCGTCCCGCCATACCGCCTCCAAACTCATCCGCCGGTCGTTCATTAGCCGACCTCATCGACTATACGGAGACCGCCTGCGCGTATGGGCTCTACTGCCGCTTGCTCAGTCGCCAGCAGCCCGATTCGCCGACCACGAGACCCGCGATCTCCAGCATCGTCAACGGGCCCAGCACCTGGTGTGGCGGGACCCCCGCGGCGACGGCGATCTCGTCGACGGTGCACGAACCACGTGCAGGCAAGGCGTCGTAGATCTGCCGCTCGCCTGGGCAGAGCTCATCCAGCGGTCCTACGGGATGTTGTTGTTCGGGCGCCAATTCACCGATACGCCCTACCAGTTCGACCACCTCCGCGGCCCGGCTGACCAAAGCAGCACCACCTCGCAACAATGCGTGGCAGCCGGCCGAGGCGGCCGACGTCACCGGACCCGGCACCGCGCACACCGGCCGGCCGATCACCCTGGCCCACGACGCGGTGTTCGCCGCGCCGCTACGAAGCCCGGCTTCCACGACCACCGTCGCCCCGGACAGCGCCGCGACGAGTCGATTGCGCGTGAGGAACCGCAATCGCCCCGGCGCCACCCCCGGCGGATACTCACTGACGAGCAGGCACTGTTCGCGAATACGACGGAACAAGGCGCTGTGCCCGGCCGGGTAGGGATTGTCGACGCCGCCGGCAACGACCGCGACCGTGATGCCATCGCAAGCCAACGTGGCTCGATGCGCCACACCATCGATCCCGTACGCCCCACCGGATATCACCGTCACATCCCGCTGGGCCAAGCCCGCGGCGAGGTCTGCCGCGACGTGTTCGCCGTACGCCGTTGCAGCGCGGGTGCCGACGATCGCGGCTGCGCGGTAGGAAACCTCATCGAGACGGTGCGGTCCGACGGCCCACAACACCAACGGCGGATGCGCGTTCGGTTTGTTGTCGATGGTGTCGAACGCCTGCAACGCCAGCAGCGGCCATTCGTCGTCGTCCGGGGTGACCAATCGGCCGCCGAGCCGATCGAGAACCTCGAGATCTTCTCTTGCACAATCCAGCTCACGCCGCGCTTCGATTCGCTGAGCGAGCCTCGAATCGACCTGCCCGGCCTTGACTCGTGCGGCGGCCCCGACCGGCCCCTCCTTGACGACCAAGGCCGCCAACTCGGGGCATGGCGGCTCGGCGACCCTCGACAGATAAGCCCAGGCAAGCCGCGTCTCGTCGGCCATCACACGCTCCCGGCCTGCCGGAAACTCAATGCGGCGGCCACATCTTCCACGGCCGGCGTACTTCGGCCCGCCAGATCGGCCAACGTCCACGAGACTCGTAAACAACGGTCGGCACCCCGGATACTGATCACGCCGCGGTCGAGTGCGGTGCTCAACGGCTCCATCGTTGCCTTGGGCAGCCGGAACTTCCGGCGCAGCAGCGGGCCGCTCACTTCGGCATTTGTGCGGATACCGTATGGCCGCCACCGCTCCTCGGCCGCGAGCCGCGCGAACGCGACTCGCTCGCGGACCGTGGCACTGGACTCCCCCGCGTCCGGCGCGAACGCGCCAGCACTCATCGGATGGAGTTCGACGCGCAAATCCACCCGGTCCACCAACGGCCCGGACAGCTTGCCCAGATAGCGTCGCCGGGCCTGTGCCGAACAAATGCAGTCGACGGGGTTCGGCGGTGCACACGGACACGGGTTGGCGGCGAGCTTGTAGGGGTAGTACTCGACTGACCATTGACCGATCGATTCGGTGGGCGTTTACACACAGAATTGTCGGTGGCTGGACCTCTATCCAGATCGGCGCTAGTTGGGCGCTCGCTGCAAGCGGCTGCTGTCTTCGTTCGTTCGGGAGTTTGGAACCGGTTGTCTCAGTTGTGCGTCTAACAGGATATGGATGCTGAGGAACGACGAGCGCTGGCCAGTGAGGGATTGGATCCTGACGATCCGGCGGTCGCAACGGCGATCGATTTGGTGCGGTGGGAGTTGTCGCTGCTGCTCTGTCAGGACGGCTGAGCGGCGAGTTCGGCGGCGAGGTCTTTAACGCGGGTGTTGATGTCGTCGCGGATGATTCGCATGCGGTCGATGCCGTCGATGCCGCGCAGGGAGGGTTCGTCGGTGTCCCAGCGTTGGATGCGGGTGCCGGGGTGATTGTCGAGGTGGGCTTGGCTGCCGACGATGACGACGAGGTCGGCGTCGTCGATCATCTGGTCGGTGAGTTGGGTCGGCTGATGATTACTGATGTCGACGCCGACTTCGGCCAGCACCTCGGCCGAGAGAGCGTTGACCGCGGTTTTCGCACGGGTTCCGGCCGAGGTGACGTGGATGTTGGGGCCGGTCGCCTGGCGCATGAGCCCGGCGGCCATCACGGATTTTCCGGCGTTGCTGACGCAGACGAACAACACAGATGTCTCTGCCATAGTTGGTGTGTCCCTGACGTTTTCGGGGTTATCGGGTGATGCGGACGTTCAGGTCGGCCAGCAGGCGGCGGACGCGTTCGTCGATGTCGTCGCGGATGGGGCGCACGGCGTCGAGGCCTTGGCCGGCCGGGTCGGGGAGTTCCCAGTTTTCGTAGCGTTTGCCGGGGAAGATCGGGCAGGCGTCGCCGCAGCCCATGGTGATGACGACGTCGGCGGCTTGGACGATTTCGTCGGTCCAGGGTTTGGGGTATTCGCCGGTGATGTCGATGCCGACTTCGTGCATGGCTTCGATGGCGGCGGGGTTGATCTCGTTGCCGGGTTCGGAGCCACCTGACCAGGCGATGGCCTGGTCGCCGGCGTAGTGGGTGAAGTAGCCCAGCGCCATTTGGGAGCGGCCGGCGTTGTGGGTGCAGAGGAACAGCACGGTGGGTTTGCCGTCGTTGATGTGGCCTTCGACCCGTGCCAGGGCGTGCAGGCGTTGGCGGGCGAAGCGTTCGGCGAGCAGGGGCAGGAAGTTGGGAATGGTGGCGCGGCCGGCGAATTGGTCATACGAGGTGTGTAGGAACCGTTCGATGGTTTCGGTGCTGAAGGTGTCGGCGAACTCGGTTTCCAGCCGGGTCGCCGCGGTGCGCAGCGCGAGTTGTTGGTCGATGGAGAGGTCGTGGCGCAGCTGGTGGGTGACGGGGCTGTCGGTCATGGCGTGGTGTCCGTTCTCGTCGTCGAGTCGGTGGGTAGGTGTTGGGAGGTGTGGTGGCGGAACCGCTTCCGCAGTGCGAGGGAGACGTAGACCAGGGCGACTAGGACCGGGACTTCGATGAGCGGGCCGACCACCCCGGCGAGGGCTTGGCCGGAGGTGGCGCCGTAGGTGGCGATCGCAACGGCGATGGCGAGTTCGAAGTTGTTGCCTGCGGCGGTGAATGCCAGCGTGGTGGTGCGCTCGTAGCCGAGATCGAGCAGGGTGCCGAGGAGGTAGCCGCCGCCCCACATGATGGCGAAATAGGCCAGCAGGGGTAGCGCGATGCGGGCCACGTCCCACGGTTGGTGGGTGATCTGATCGCCTTGCAGGGCAAAGAGAATCACGATGGTGAAGAGCAGCCCGTAGAGCGCCCACGGGCCGATCCGCGGCAAGAACTTGGCTTCGTACCAGTCGCGGCCCTTGGTGCGTTCTCCGATGCGCCGCGAGAGGTAGCCGGCAGCCAGGGGGATGCCGAGGAAGATGAGTACGGATTTGGCGATCTGCCACGGCGAGGTGTCGATCGTGGTCTGCTCCAGGCCGAGCCAGCCGGGCAGCACGGAGAGGTAGAACCAGCCCAGCACGGCGAACATGATGACCTGGAAGATCGAGTTCAAGGCCACGAGAACCGCGGCAGCTTCACGGTCGCCGCAGGCCAGGTCGTTCCAGATGATGACCATGGCGATGCAGCGGGCCAGCCCGACAATGATCAGGCCGGTGCGGTATTCGGGCAGATCCGGTAGCAGCAGCCAGGCCAGGGCGAACATCAACGCCGGGCCTGCCACCCAGTTCAGGATCAGCGAGGAGAGCAGCAGTTTGCGGTCGCCGGTGACGGTGTCGAGGCGGTCGTAGCGGACTTTGGCCAGCGCCGGATACATCATGATCAACAAGCCCAGCGCGATGGGCAGCGAAATGCCATCAATCTGAACGCTTTCCAGTGCGGTGTTCAGGCCGGGGATCCAGCGGCCCAACAAGAGTCCGGCGACCATCGCGGCACCGATCCAGACCGGCAGGAACCGGTCGAGGGTGGAGAGCTTGCCGACCACCGGCGCCGCGGTGGTGGTGGTGTCGGTCATGCCGGCACCCCCGCCACCGAGACTCCCGCCGTGGTGCCGAGCAGAACGGTCAGGCTGGCCAGGGCGTCGGGCACGACCGCGTAATAGACCCACGAGGCCCGGCGCTGCGAGGTCAGGAGCCCGGCGTCCCGTAGCACCTTGAGGTGATGGCTGATGGTCGGTTGGGAGACCTCGATGTCAGCGGAGATGTCGCAGACGCAGGCCTCGCCGCCGGCGTGGCTGGCGATCGCCGAAAACAGCTGCAGCCGCACCGGATCAGCCAGGGCTTTGAGCTTGACCGCCATATCCGCGGCGGCGGTGGCCGTCAGGGGTTCGCGCAGCAGCGCCCCGGGCGGGCAACACGCGTCCGGGTCGGCCAACAACTCCCGCGATTTCGACATACATCGATATTGATGGATATCGAATCCGTGGTCAAGTGAACCCCTGGTGAACATGGCCGAGGTCACCGGTGGTCGTCAGTCGCCGGCGCGGTGAGCCGATGCCGCGGCGGCGGTGCCGCGCGGGGCGTGGGTGTCGGTGAGGTGGGCAGGTGTGGTGGCCAGGCTGAACACGGTCGCCAGGATCGCCAGGCCGCCGAGGACCAGGAACATGGGGGCGTAGCCGCCGAGCAGGCTGGCCAGCGCGGCGCCGATCCATGGTCCCAGGGCGGTGGTGAAGGTGACCGGGGCTGCCAGCACCGCGCTGAGGTGACCGTAATGGGTGGCGCCCCACCGGTCGGTGACGGCGGTGGCCTGCAGCAGGGTCAGGATGCCGCGGGCGAAACCGGCCACCACGGTGACGATCACCAGCGCCAGCAGTGAGGTGAACACCCCGAGCAGGGCGGTGCTGACTGCGATCGCGGCCAGGATCAACGCGGTACGGGTCCGCACGCTCAGCCGCCGCACCAGCGTCCCGTAGCCCAGCCGGCCCAGAACTTGGCCGGCGCCCCCGAGGCCCAATGCCAGCGCGGCGGCCTGGGTGCTGATGCCGCGTTCGGCCATCAACGGGACCAGGTTGACGATGATCGCGTAGGAGGCGCAGGCGCCCAGCGCGATCGCGGCGGTCAGCGCCACGAATGGCAGGCTGCGGGTGGTGCGGGTCGGCGACTCGGCGTGATGCGGGTGCGGGGCCGGGGGCCAGGGGTGGCGCAGCCCGAAGAAATGGGTAGGGATCGTGACCACGGCCAGGGCGGCGGCCAGCACGAAATAGGTGCCACGCCAATCCAGGTGATCGGCCAGCAGGGCGGTCAGCGGGGCGAACACGGTGCTGGCCAGCCCCGCCACCAACGTGAGCACCGTGAGTGCTCGGACGTGGTGTGGCCCGTACCAGCGGGTCAACGCGGCGAACGCCGGCTGATACAGCACCGCGCCCATCGCCACCCCGGCCGCGATCCAGGAGGCCACGAACCACCCCAGATTGGGTGCGACTGCCACCCCGACGAGTGCGAGCGGGCCCAAGGCTGAGCCGAGGGTCATCACCGCGTGCGGGCCGTGGCGGTCGATCCAGCGGCCCACCCCGATCCCCACCAGTGCCGAGGTGACCAGCGCCGCGGAGAACGCCGCGGTGACCGCCGGTGGCGACCAGCCGGTCTGGTCGGTGATGCGCACTGAGAGCACCGTGAACGCGTAATACAGCACGCCCCAGCTGGTGATCTGGGTCAGACACAACGCCGCCAAGATCGCGCGCCGGGCGGCCGGACTGGGCGTAAGTGCCTGTGGAGTGGGCGAATCCGTCACGCCGCCGGTCCAACTGGGTCAGCCATCATCCCCCTCGTCGATGCCCGAGTGCCGGTGTGGCCGCCGCGGTCACGTGGCGGCCACACCCGGCTCCCGGTCGCCACTGGTGTCAGCAGCAGGACGCGGCCTTGGCCGTGGCCGGCGTGTCGGTGGCCGCGGCGGTGCCGCCGCAACACACGCCACCTTTCTCGTCGCCGGCTGATTCGTCGAGGTGCTGGGGGCTGGTGCCGAAGGTGTCGGAGTCGGCCAACACGGTGTAGACCTCCCACTTCTCCCCGGCCGGGCCGGTCACCCAGACCTTGTCCTGGGTGGCGAAGCAGCACGTCGTGCCGATCTCCTCATCGGTGAACAAGCCCTCGCCGGTCAGCCGGGCGATCTCGGCGTGCACCTTCTCGCTGGACTCCACCTCGACGCCGAGGTGGTTGATGGTGCCGCCTTTACCGGGGTTTTCCAGCAGCACCAGCTTCAACGCCGGCTCGGTGATCGCGAAGTTGGCGTAGCCGGGCTTCACCTTGGCCGGGTCGGTGCCGAACAGCTTGGTGTAGAACGTGATCGCCTCGTCGAGATCATCGACGTTGAGGGCGAGTTGAACTCGGGACATGATCCACCTCCACTAGGTGTGAGACATATATCGAACTGACGCGTCACCGTCAGAATGCCACCTTTTCGATATATGTCAAGAGTTGTGGCAGGATGGATGTCATGCCCAAAGCGCTGCCCGTGATCGACATGTCCGCCCCGGTGTGCTGCGCCCCGGTGGCCGCCGGGCCGCTCAGCGACGCCGACGCCCTGCAGGTGGCGATGCGACTCAAGGCCCTGGCCGATCCGATGCGGGTCAAGATCATGTCGCTGCTGTTCAGCTCGACCCAGGCAGAGGAGACCAGCGGGGATCTCGCCGCGGTACTCGACCTGGCCGAGTCCACGGTCAGTCATCACCTGGGCCAGCTGCGCAAGGCCGGGCTGGTGATCTCCGAGCGGCGCGGCATGAACGTGTTCCACCGCGTCAAACCCGAAGCCCTGCAAGCCTTGTGTGTGGTGCTCGACCCCAACTGCTGCACCTGATTTGGTTGCAAGCGGTTGTTTGATCGATCAGTTCGATGGCGGTCGACTCGGTCGTCGCCGATCTATCGAGGTCGTGTTGGTAAGCGCCTCGATTTCTTTTCGGAGGTCGTGGTTTTCCAGCGTTAGTCGTTGGATGTTGGCGATCGCGAGTTCGCAGTTGCTTTTCCAGTCACGGAGTTCGCTGCGTAATCGGTCGTTCTCCTTTTTCAGTTGGTCGAATCTGGTCGGTTGCGTGTCGGCAGCCGGGCGCGCTTCCCGCTGGGGTTGCTGGAGGTCGGCGACAATGTCGGGGAAATTCCGCCGGAACGTGGTGTTGGCGATCCCGAGCCGACGAGCGACGGCGAAGGCCGTCGCGGGCCGCCCGGTCGCATCGCTAACAGCATTGATCGCTGAGCGGACCTCGTCGATCGTCGGCAGGTGGGTTTGACGAGGGCTCACGATGCTGGGCTGGTCCCTTCGAGGAATGCCTGGATACGGTCCCGTCGTCGGACGAGTCGCGCCCGCAGCAATGGCGGTAAGTGGTCAGCTCGTTCGAGCTGGGTGTTGATCTTGTCGACTTCCTGGCCCAACGCGGCGACGTTGTCTTGAGTGAGGGCCGCGTTGGCGCAGTCCAGGGGTTGGCAATCGGCGAGGTTGGGCGTTGCAGCGCGGGCTCCCTTCTTTAAGCACAACGCCTTGGACGGATCGAAGACGCAGTTCACGTATGTGCCGGGATAGATCTCGGGGTCGTTGCGCTTCATCAGGCGTTTGAGTCGGTGGGAATCGGTGGTGGCGATGCCTTCAAATCGAGCTGTGCGGCCGAGTTCGTCGAGTCGTCGCGTGGCTTCCTCGGCGGCCGGGCCGGCCAAGGGGTGCTGGTGGGCGTCGGTGAGCGGGAGCAATCGCTCACCGCGGGCCAGTGCCTGTTCAGACTCGACTTCGGCGCGGAAACCCGATGCCGACGTTCCTGCGTAGCCCTCGAACATTTGGATGCTCAGGTGCCGGTACTGGATTGCCCCCGCGATCGACCCGCCCGGTTGGCGAGCGATGAACCATGCCAGTGTTCGACGGAATTGCCGAGTCGACAACGTCCAGGGCTTGCCGTTGACCAGTGGGATGTCGTCGGCCCGGCCATGTGTGGTGCAGAAGTCGTTGATCCAGCTCACCAGCTCTTTGAAGCGCTTGTTGGTGCACTTGGTGGTTTGTGCCCTGTTCGGTGAATTCTTGGTCGGGCCAACGGCATTGCTGTGCTCCAGATGCGAAAACAGCAATGGCCGGTCGGCGGCATGCAGACGTCCCAGGACTCGTGCTGCGCGGGCTGCTGGGTGCCCGACGACCCATGTCGCTGCGGTGCCCGAGGGATCCTGCTGAGCCTTGAAGGCTCGGCCTGCGATACGCCATCGATAGGGTTCGCCGTCGGCGGAGCGGAGCTCCGTCACGCATCCACGTTGCAGGTGTTTCATTTCGCTGTCGCGCATGCCGGATAAGAAGGCGATGACGACGTAGCAGCTGGTTTGGAGCAGGCGGGCCAGTTGGCTTAGTGATTGGCTGGGGTGTTCCAAGGCTATGCCGTCGATCCAGGGCCGGTCGTCAATGCGTCCTGTGATCGTGATGGGTAGCCATGTGTGGTCGGATATTCCGAGTTGGTCGGCGGCCTCAGCGAGCTGAGGTGCGTAGCGGTGCAGACTCCGGTAGTGGCAGCCGACCTCGGTGGAGATGAACTGGAGATTGAGCTCCCCGTTTCGCCCCGGCAACGGCTCGCCCCTGTCGATGACGGTGGCGAGGTAGCACTCAAGGTCGGTGCCGATGCCGTCGTTGCGGCCGACGCGACCGTTGGCGACACTCGATCGGTAGCGTCGCCACGATGCGTCTGCCGCGAGGATGTCTGTGGCGAAGTCGTCGACGAATCTCAAGGCCCACGCCAGCAGCGGCCCGAGAACCGGCTCGGGGATGCGGTCTGTGGTGTTCTCCGCCGTCGTGCGTGAGCGCTGCGACCAGCCGTCGATGTTGCGAGGGTTGACCACCAGCGGGTCGCTCATCACGGTGCGATACCGCCATAGCAGCTGCACGCCGCCGCGAGCGCCCGCCTGCCCGGCCGTCATCGTGGCGATGTGCCGGCTGTAGTCCTCGAGATGGCTCTCGTTGAGCTCGGCCAGCTTGCGCGGCTTGGGCCGGCGCGGACTGTCGTCGGGTAGGCCGTCGACCCAATTGAGGAACTGGCACACGTTCTTGAAGGCTGTGCGGATCGTCAAAACGGAGAGGCGACGCTCACCCGGGGGCAGTGACCCCGACAGGATGGCCATGCATAGCTCTTTGGCCTGGTGTCGGAAGCGTGGGCGAACTGTATCGAAGTAGAGAGTCACGGTGGGCCAATGGTGTTGGAGCACTGCGGGAGCGAGATCCCAGCGGTCATCCTCGAACACCGAAGTGTCAGCCAGCTCTACCCCTGGTCTGAGTGGGCGGTTGACCAGCACCCACCGTGGCTTCTCCTCGTGCGCCGATGCATCGGCCAATGGTTGCGTCATGGCCGCTCCCAGGGATCTTCTGCGAGCTCCAGCAGCTGGTGCTGGGCGGCTTCTTCGGCTGCAGCATCGACTTCTTCCGGAGTGAACTTCGGGAGTACGTCGTAACGTATTGCCGCCCAGGCGGACCCGTAGCGTTGCCACCATTCGTTGTCGGCGAGTGTGGTTCGGCGTCGGGTAAGCGTGTCTATCAGCGCCACCAGGGCGGGTAGGTGGGTTCGGGTGATCAGAGCGTTGGCGCAGTGGAAGCAGTCCAGAAACGACACATCACGGCATGGGCGTCCCGTCTCGGGCCGTTGCTCAGGGTCGGTGCAGCCTGTCCAGGCCCCGTGTTGCAGATCCGTGTCCTGCGCGTCGGGCTCGACCACGAGCTCTGCGAGACGGTTCCGGTGTGCGGCCAAAGCGGACTGTTCGGCGTCGCGAACGGCATCGCTGACGACGTCTTCGGCCCAGTCTTTCACCGTCGGATCGCCCTGTAGGTAATTGCTAAATAGCACGTTGGTCGTGTTGGACCGAACCGACGACGGCAGATGTCCACCGAGTCGTCGTGTTCGGCGGACCTCAACGCTGGTCCTGATACGCCCCATGTCGATACTCAATGCCGGTGCTGGACCATCCGTTTCATTAGGGTCGGCCCGCAGGTCATGCGTTGCTGCCCACCGCCGAAACTCCAAGCCGGCGTCTAACCGGCGGGCGAACGGATCGTGGTGTTCGCGCAGAGACCCAATCGGCGGATCAGTCCGGCCGTTGCGCCAGACCGACCACACCGACTGCGAACCCGTCAGCGCTCGCCCCCGAGCCATCAACCGATGCATCAGCAGGTAAAGCCCACCCGGTGTGTGCAGCTCACGATGCGGTGGGCCGATCTCCCAGGTGACGGTGTCATACCAGCGCTGCGGTCCGCGACGCCGCTTCACGACCAACAACTCGACAGCCCGACCATCATCGAGAATCCGGTGCTCAGCAGGCAATTCCTTGACCGTCTCAGCGTTACGACCGCTGAGGGCTGCCATCAAGACGAGCAGGGGCTCACGGTCCGACCGGGTCACGAAGATCTGCTGGGCCAGCTGGGTTCTCCGGATCCGCTCCTGATCGTGCAGTGTTACCGGAATCCGAGGCACCAGACCAGTTTTGGCGATACCGGCCAGCGTCCGCATCGCCTCCGTTTCCTCTGGGTTGAATACCTCGGGTGTGGACCGCCACGTCGCCAACTGCGTCTCCCCGTGGTCGATACGGTCACGCAGGGCCGCGACATCACGACGGGCGGCGGCCGTTAGCGTGGCGAACTCACGGTCGGAATAGCCCGGCCGGGGCGGCAGCGTCAAGTTGATCCTCTGGGCCGCATGACTGTGCACCGCCGACGAGATCATCGAGGCCAGCGGCTCCTGACGAAACAGCAACCGCAAAGCCTCCAACTCCTTCAGACCCCAGCGGTCACGGTCGGTGAGGAACTGCTCGACGTGCTCCTCGACGAGTTCCCCCGGGGACGCCGGCGGACAATCAGCCCTGGCAAGGAAGTGCACGAAGCGCAGCATCGGGTACCACGCGGTCCTCGCCGAGGCTAGCGTCCGACGCCGACCAGCGGGTCCAACAAGTGCGGCGAAAGCCGCCGCCACCGGCCGCCTCCACTGCGGCAGCGGCAACTTGCTGACATCGAAAGTCCCTGTGCGCCCGTCATCCCCGGTGAACAACACCCGCAGTCCCTGGCCATCTTCGATCACCGTCGCGGCGTGCTCGTAACCTGGTGCAGGCAGTTGCGCAGCCCGACCAGCATGGGTTCCCCCACCACGTTTGCGGTCCCCCATCAGCGGGTGACAGCGTGGTCGGAAGCAGGATCGTGATCGATTTCGGCGGTCCGCCCCGGGTGCTCCCATGTCTCGGGCACCAAGGCCATCCGCGTATGCATCTCAAGTTCAGCCAGGGCGTGCAAGTACTTCTGCGTAGTCACCACCGAACGATGGCCTAGACGGCGTCGCACCCAATCAAGAGGGTCGCCGAAGATTCGGGTGTAATGGCCACGCTGGTCGGGATTGAGGTCGCCAAGCGCAGCGATATGGCCGCGTTGCAGCTGCTCCAAGGTGACGACCGCGAAGGTATGCCGAAGCATGTGCGCATGCGCCGCCACCTGCACCCCAGCACGCGTGCACCGGTCATTGGCGTCCGCGAACACCTTCTTCCATGAGTCGACCGATATGGGTGCACCGAATTCGCCGAGCCAAATCGCTGCTGGCTCAAGGCCCGACGGCCTTTCCACGAACAATCGACGGCGCTCAGCTAGCCCAAGCTGAGCAACCTTCACCATGGACTTGGCGCCGCTGCCAAGCCCGACCGCCGCGACAGGCCGCGCTGGATTCTCAACCACGTAGGGGCGCCTCACGCGCCGATACCTGCCATCACTCTGAGCGAACTCGATCACCGACCGCCGGTCATCTCGCGTATACGCGTTCACTTCCCTGACCAGCGACGAAGGCACGTAAACCCAACGTGCAGAGCACCCCTTCGCAATAGCCGCAGGCAGCCAAAATCGTTGATAACCCTCACTCTGAACGATCGACGGAACGTCAAACACAGTCAGTGCGGCCTGCTCGGAGATCCGCAGCCCCGTTCGGACCATGAAATCGCAGAACAATGCGTTGCGGTCAGCCCATCGGCCCCGAAACCCCGGTTTGGGCAGTCCTTTTGCGTCAAACCCGCGCACACCGACATCTCGCCACCGCCGATAGTCCTCCGGAGGTAGCCATTTCATTCGATCGCGAACAACGTCCGACGCATAGGTGGCTGGGCGCAGCTCATCAAGCACGCCGCGGTAACCCCGGCCCGCGCTCACAGGCATAGGTCGTCTCGATGCTTGCGGTATCGGACTTGCATGGACAAGTCCCTGTTTCAATGCCCAGCGATAGAACTCATTGACCGCAGCGACTTCACGGTTCCACGTCGCACCGGACACGTTCGGGCCTGAAGGATCACGCCGACGCCAGAAGTGGTACGCAACATGATCAGCTTCGTCGAGATCCTTCCACGATCGCCCTGACCGCCGCCGCTCAGCGAACGTCAAGAAGGCAGCGAGATCGCGAGCGTAACCCTCCTGGGTCTTGGGGGCACGACCAATCATTGCCCCGGATTGGAAGTACGCATTCAACTCGATGTCGTACTCCAGCCGCGGGGACAAGAGGAACGGCGTCCCCGGCACAATCACAGATCGTCGAAGCCACCCATCCCAGTCACCGGGTAAGTCAGTCACAAACGGCAGTGGGGCGATCACCGCCTCCGGCTCCATAGGAGTGAACCTCACCAACCACCGGTCTGCAGCCACAGCCAGCATGTATACGGTCAATGACCGGTACTACACAAACATCAACCAGTTGAAACCGCGCCGGATAGCACGCGACCCCGTCACGGCGGGCCAGCCGGATCTCGCCGTCCTCCAGAGGCGTGCGCAAGGCTTCCAGGGAACTGACACCGATTTCGGCGAACTCGTCGAGGAACAGCACGCCGCGATGAGCCTGGCTGACCGCACCCGGCCGCGCCATCCCGCTACCCCCACCGACCAGGGCCGCGACACTGCACGTATGGTGCGGCGCGACAAACGGCGGCCGGGTGATCAGCGGAGTGTCCTCCGACAGCAGGCCCGCCACCGAGTGGACTGCCGTCACCTCAAGCGACTCGGCGTACGACAACGGTGGTAGCAGCCCGGGAAGCCGTTGAGCCAGCATGGTTTTGCCGATACCGGGCGGCCCGGTGAGCATGAGGTGATGGGCGCCGGCGGCCGCGACCTCGACGGCGAACCGGGCCTGGCTCTGCCCCACCACGTCGGCAAGGTCGGCGGTCGGCTCAGGGGCGCGGCCCGCAGCCGTGATCCGGCCGCCCAACTCAGCTTTACCCTCGAACCAGGCCTTCAGCTGCCCGAGGGTGTGCACGCCGAGCACTTCGATGCCGTCGACCAGGCAGGCCTCGGCCAGATTGTCGGCGGGCACCACGACTGCGGGCCATCCTTCATGCTTGGCGGCGAGCACCGCCGGAAGCACGCCGTTGACCGGGCGTACCCGCCCGTCGAGAGCCAGCTCGCCGAGCAGGACCGTCTTCTCCAGCCGTGACCAAGCCGTCTTGGTGTGGGCCGACAGCACCGAACTCGCGAGCGCGAGATCGTAGACCGATCCCACTTTGCGCAGCGTCGCCGGCGACAACGCCAACGTCAGCCGTGACATGGGCCAGGTGTTGCCGCAGTTCGTGATCGCCGCGCGCACGCGGTCCCGCGATTCCTGCAGCGCCGCGTCGGGCAATCCGACCAGATGCACACCGGGCAGTCCCGAGGTGATGTCTGCTTCGATTTCGACGATCACACCGTCGAGCCCACGTACCGCAACCGAATACGCTCTGCCCAAACCCATCTCACCCCACCCCTTTCAAGTGAGTGAGCTCGGGTTCTCGGCACCGGCCGATCCGGACACCGATCACGTCGATTCGCACGCAGGCCCATCGGGTGTCCTGCTCGGCCAGCCACAACGCGGCCAACCGCCGGATGGTGCGGACCTTCTTGGCCGTGACCGCCTCGGCGAGGCCCCCGTAGCCGTCGCCGGTGCGGGTCTTCACCTCGACGAAGACCACGGTGCGCGAATCCGGTTCCTCGGCGATCACGTCGAGTTCGCCATACCGGCACCGCCAATTGCGAACCAGTGTGCGCAACCCGGCAGCCGTCAGATGGTCGACGGCGAGCTGTTCCCCCAGTGCGCCTATCTCGGCCCGTGTCAATGAAGTCATGTGGACACCGTGCGGCCGCGGTCCGACAGAACCGGCCCGGCATGCGCTCAACTCACCGGGTTATCCCCAACCTTGACTTCATCCACAGGGCGCGGGTCGGCGCCGTCAGTCGCGTTGAAACGCCACGTCGAGCACGTTCGCCGCGCCCGCAGCATCCCCGGCGAACTCGACGGTGACCTGTTCCAGGACGCCGCCGGTGAACGGATACGGCGAATCGAATGCCGACGACACCGAGTACACGACACTGCGCCCCGCCGAAACGGTCTGCATGATGTCCAGACCGTTGATCGCGACGCCGTTTGCCGCGCCGACGACACGATCATCGATCGACAGCGCGACGTCGCCGATCATGCCGAAGGTTCCGTCGATCGACCCAGTCCGGGTGAACGCTGCGCTAAGCGTGTGTCGCCCCAGCGCGATCGGCTCATCGGAGACGACCGTGTGCTCGGCCCCGCCCAAATTGCAGACGTAGTGCACGCGGCCATCCTGCAGGAACAGCACCTGGCCGCCCGACCGGTTGCCTTGCGAGAACAACACTCCCGCGGCGGCGCCACTTTCGACCGTGACCACCGCGGTCACCACGAATGACCGTCCCCGGACCAGCCCGCGAAACGACGTGTGCCCGGCCGGCGTGCCTGCGTGGTAAACCGCGCGCGGCAACGGCGCAGCGGCGGTGGCCGCGGCCCGGGCGATGAGCTCCCCGGTGCTCAGATCGCTGAGCGGAAACGCCTGGTACTCAACAGCTTTCTCGTGCCACAACGCCTTGAGCTCGACCAGCTTGTCGGGATGTTCGGCCGCGAGGTCGTGGATCTGGCTGCGATCGGCTTCGATCCGGTACAACTCCCAGCGATCCTGATCGAACTGCGACCAGCCCCGCGGACCCGCACACGTGGGCGGGTGCACGGTGTTGGCGAACCACCCGTCGTGCCAGATCCCGCGGGTGCCCATCATCGAATAGAACTGCGTGTCCTTATCAGTGCTCTCGGCCGGATCTCGCAGGGCCGCAGCGAAACTGACGCCCTCCAGCGGCCGCTGCGCGATGCCCCTGACTTCGCCCACGCCGGTGATGCCGAGCAGCTCGTAGACCGTCGGAGTCACGTCACTGACGTGGGCATAGTGTTCGCGCACCGCGCCCCGCGGTGACAGTCCCTTCGGCCAGGAGATCACGCACGGATCGGCGATCCCGCCTTCGTGCGAGGCGTAGCGCTTGAACAGCTTGTACGGCGTGTTGAAAGCCATCGCCCAACCGTTCGAGTAGTTCAACTGCGTTGCCGGTCCGCCGAGTTCGTCGTAGAGCCGCAACCCTTCCCTTGTGGTGTCGGCGCTGCCGAACATGGGAACGGATTCGTCGATGGCTCCCAGCGGGCCGCCCTCCCCGCTGGCTCCGTTGTCGGACATGATGACGACGATCGTGTTGTCCAGCTGCCCGGTCTCCTCCAGGTAGTCGATGACTCGCCCGATCTGCGCGTCGGTGTAGCTGAGGAATCCGGCGAACACCTCGGCCATCCGGCACGACACGCGTTTGTCATCGTCGGACAACGAGTCCCACGGCCGCACGTTGTCGTGCTCGGGCCACGGAATGCCGTCGGGGCTCGTGGCTTCGGCGTACGGATTCATCGGGGACAGTTCGGTTTCGGACGGCACCAGGCCGAGCTCCTTCTGATTGGCCAGCGCGATGTCGCGGTAGCGCTCGTAGCCCATGTCGAACCGGCCGCGGTATTTGTCGGCCCATTCGGGGAAGACCTGGTGCGGTGAATGCCCGGCGCCGGGACACAGGTACATGAACCACGGCTTGTCGGGTGCTGCCGCGTGGTGGTCACGCAGAAAGCCGATTGCGTTGTCGGCGAGATCCTTTGACAGATGATAGCCCTGCTCGGGGGTGGACGGCGGGTCGATCGGCTGATTGTCCCGCACCAGGCTCGGGTACCACTGGTCGGTCATGCCGTCGAGGAATCCGTAGAACCGGTCGAATCCGCGGCTCAGCGGCCAATAGCGGCGTGATCCCGCGGCATGGCAGTCCTCCAGTGGCGCGAGGTGCCACTTTCCGACGGCGTACGTGGACCATCCCCGTTCGGCCAGCACTTCCGACATCAGCGCGGTCTCGGCGGGGATGCGCCCGTTGTGCCCGGGATATCCGTCGGCCAGATTCAGTACGGACGCCACGCCGACCGAGGTCGGGTTACGCCCGGTGAGAAGCGAGGCGCGGGTCGGCGAACACAAGGCGGTGGTGTGGAACTGCGTCAACCGGATTCCACGGTCGGCGATGCGCGACATGTTGGGCATCTCGACCAGCCCGCCGTAGCAATCCCACGTGGCGATGCCCGTATCGTCCCACAGCAGATACAGGACGTTCGGCGCGCCCGCGGGCGCAGTGGCGCCCCGATAGGGCGCCCAGTCGGGCACCGAGTCCCTGATGTCCTCGGAGACCGTGCCGTCGAATTCCACCATGTGCTTTCCTCCAGCGCTGGACGAGTTAGCTAGCCGCGCTTACTACCGTACGGACATCCGGACGCAACGGCTTCCCGCATGCCATCTCCGGGCACCCGCCACGCCGGTAAGGTCGAAAGACACGCGCGACACGGAAGGGGTTTGCCGGACGTGATGCAGTCGGCCTCGAACTCCCTCCCCGACGCGCTGCGTCGGCACGGTGACCGGATTGCGGTGTTCAGCGAGTTCGAGCGCGTGACCTACCGCGATCTCGCCGACCGGGTGTCGACGGCGGCCGACGTCATCGGCCAAGGGCGACGGCTCGTCCTGCTCGAGACCCGCAACGATCTCGCCACCCTGGTCCACTACCTCGGTGCGCTTGCCGGCGGGCACGTGGCATTGCCCGTCGCGGCGGGCGGCGACCACTCGGCGATCACACAGACCTACTCACCCGACACCGTGGTCGACGCGGCCGGGGTGCATCAGCGCCGTCGCACGAGTGCGCACCGGCTACATGACGACCTCGCGCTGCTGATGTCGACGTCGGGCAGCACCGGTTCACCGAAGCTCGTGCGGTTGTCGCACACGAATCTGTCGAGCAATGCCGCCGCGATCGCGGATTACCTCGACATCCGTGAGACCGACCGGGCTGCAACGACTTTGCCCCTCCACTACTGTTACGGCCTCTCGGTCGTCAACAGCCACTTGCTATCCGGGGCGGGTCTCATCCTGACCGATCGATCTGTGGTCGACGACGAATTCTGGCAGCTGTTCGCCGAGCATCGCGGCACCAGCTTCGCCGGTGTACCGCACACCTTCGAACTGCTCGACCGCATCGGATTCGACGCGATGCCACTGCCCCACCTGCGCTATGTCACGCAGGCCGGTGGGCGGATGGCGCCGGAGCGTGTCCGTCACCTCGCGACGCTCGGCAAGCGTCGCGGCTGGCGCCTGTTCGTGATGTACGGCGCCACCGAAGCGACGGCCAGGATGGCATATCTGCCACCCGATTCGGCGCAGTCGCGCCCAGACGCGATCGGTATACCCATACCGGGCGGCGACTTCCGGATCGACCCGCTCGACGGGTGGCCCGACGGCACCGGTGAGCTGGTCTATCGCGGCCCGAACGTGATGCTGGGCTATGCGGAACGACGCGACGACCTCGCCCTTGGATCCACCGTCGAGGAACTCCATACCGGCGACGTCGCACGCCGCGGGCCGGACGGGCTGTATGAGATCGTCGGCAGGCGAAGCCGTTTCGTCAAACTGTACGGATTGCGTATCGACCTGCAGCGGGTGGAAGCGGCGCTGGCCGAACATGGGGTGACCGCGCTGTGCGCGGGCGACGACGACGGAATCGCCGTCGCCGCGACCGGCAACCACAACGCCCGCGACGTGCAGAAGCTCGCCGCGACGGCGGCCACCATCCCCGTCACCGCCGTCCGGGCCGCAGTCATCGACGACCTGCCGACCTTGGCCTCGGGCAAACCGGATTACCCGGCGGTGCGGAGACTCGCCAGTACCGAACCAACCGACGCCGACCGCACCGACCTTCGCACGCTGTTCGCCGAGGTCTTGCAGACCGACCGCACCACGATCGACCCGGACGCCAGTTTCGTCGACCTCGGCGGCAACTCGCTGTCCTATGTGGCGATGTCGGTGCGGCTGGAACGGGCGCTCGGCAGACTTCCCGCCAATTGGCATCGCATGACGCTCACCGAACTCGAACAGACCTGTGCGCCGCGGCGCCGATGGACGTCGACGGTGGAGACCAGCGTGGCCCTCCGCGCGGCAGCGATCATCTTGATCGTCGGTTCACATGCCGACCTGTTCAAGTTGTGGGGCGGCGCCCATCTGCTGCTCGGTGTCGCCGGTTTCAACTTCGGGCGCTTCTGCTTGACTCCGGTGTCGCGCACTCAGCGCCTGCGTCACCTGCGCAGCACGATCGCGTGGGTTGCGGTGCCGTCGATCGTGTGGGTCGCCATCGCCCTGGTGATCACCGACGACTACCACGTGTCGAATCTGCTGCTGGCCAACAAGTTCCTCGGGCCTCCCGACAGCATGACCGCGGGCCGCCTGTGGTTCGTGGAGGTGCTGGTCTGGATTCTGGTGGGACTGGCGGTGGTGTGCTGGCTGCCGGGAGTCGACCGTTCGGAACGGCACCGGCCCTTCGCATTCGCCGCGACGTTCCTGGTGTTCGGCCTCGTGCTGCGTTACGACCTCGCCGGCTTCGACCTGGGTCGTGAGGCGTGGTTCACGGTGCTGGCCTTCTGGTTTTTCGCGACGGGCTGGGCGGCCGCCAAGGCCGTCAGCACCTGGCAGCGCGCGCTGGTCACCGTGGCGGTCGCAGTCGGGTTGCACGGCTACTTCGGCAACAGCCACCGGGAAGCCCTCGTGTTGGCCGGCTTTGCGCTCCTGATCTGGTTGCCCGCGCTGCGCTGCCCGCCACTGGTGACCACCGTGTGCGGTGTGCTCGCGGAGGCTTCGCTCTACATCTACCTCACGCATTACCAGGTCTATCCGCTGTTCGACGGGTATCCGGCGGTCGGGGTGCCGGCCTCCCTCATCGTGGGGATCGCCCTGACCTATCTCGTGACCACGGCACGGAAATGGTGGGCAGGCCGGTCAGTCCGGCGTGCGATCCGCCACGAGCCCCTCCTGCACCAACGTGGCGGCGACGGTGCCGTCGGCGCCGATCAGGCTGGAGGTGATGATCCCGCGGCCACGCGCGGCGGCCGGTGACGTCTGCTCCAACAGGTTCCACGCGTCGGCGCGCACCGGGCGGTGAAACCAGATCGACGAATCCGTGGTTCCGCTGCGGTGACTGCGTGACCGCATGCTGTGGCCGTGCACGGCGAGCGCCGGATCGATCCCGTACAGGTCGGTGACATACACCGCGATCAACGTGTGCAGCGCCGGATCGTCGGGCAGGGCGGTCGTGACGCGCCACCAGAAGCGCCGCACGAACTCACCGCTCGAACTGTCGTCGGCGATACGGATGTCGAGTTCGTCCAGCGGAAGCGACGGCGCGGGACCGGGCGGCCCGGTGCGCGGCAGCGATTCCGGGTCGTGCGGGAGTCCAGAACGCGTGCCGTGCTCGGGACCTTGCAGTGCGGTCGCAAAAGACACCGTGGCCGTCGTGAGCATCCTTCCGTGCTCGAAGGCCTCGACGCGCCGCGCCGACGCGGTGCGGCCGTCATAGCTGCGGTGCACGCGGTATTCGGCGGGCTCTCCCGCGTCGCCGCCGCGCAGGAACTGCATGTGCATGTTGGTCGGCGACCGGTCGCCGTCCACCGTCCGGCACGCCGCCGCCAGGCTCTGCGCAGCGAGCAGCCCGCCGTAGGCTCGCTTGCCTGCCGGTCCGCTGGCGCGTCCGGTCCAGACGTCGCCGTCGCCCACGACGTCGAGCAGCTGCAGCAGTGTGTTCACCTCTCTGCGGAACCTATTGCCACCGTGCCGGATTCGGTCAGCGCGGCAATCTCGGCGGGGTCCAGCCCCAGGTGTTCGGCGAGCACGGCTGCGGTGTCGTCGCCGAGCGCGGGCGCGGCGACGGCGGGCGGGTAGGCACCGCCGATCTGAACCGGCAGGCCCGGCGCGAGGTAGCGCCCGATGCGCGGCTGGTCCAGCTCGCGAAACAACGGGTTGGCCGTGACCCGCTCGTCGCAGGCGACCTCGGCGAAGCTGCGGTAGCGCTCCCACAGCACCGAGGTTCCCGACAGGGCGGCGGTGATCTCGGCGCCGGTGTGCTCACTGAACCACAGCGCGAACAGCCCGGTCAGCGCGTCGCGGTGGAGGTAGCGCTGGCCCTCGTCCCCGAAATCCGCGCCGAGCGCCTCGGCAAGTGCCGCAACCGCTTTGGTGGTTCCGGTGACCTCGGTGAGGTCACGGAAGTGACGGCCGGTGAGTGCGACGAGCATGAAGCCGACACCGTCGCTGCTCGTGAAGTTCTGACCGTATGTGCCGAACAGGGTGTTGCCCAGGCGTTCACGCGAGGTTCCGTTGACCATCACCTCGGTGAGGAAGCTCAGATTGCCCGCGGTCGCGAGCGCGACGTTCTCCAGCGGGATGCTGATCCGTGCGCCCTCACCGCTGGCGTCGCGGTGGCGCAGCGCGGCGCTGACCGCGAGCGCGACGTACAGTCCGCAGCTGACATCCCAGGCCGGCAGCACGTGGTTGACCGGGGTGGACAGCTGTGGAGGCCCGGTGACGAGCGGGAAACCCAGCCCCGCGTTGACCGTGTAATCCACGCCGGTACCGCCGTCAGCCCGGCCGGACACCTCGACGTGGATCAGGTCCGCGCGCAGCGCGCTCAGTGTGTCGTACGAATGCCATTGCCGCCCGGCGACATTGGTGATCAGCACACCGCTCTCGGCGATCAGGCGTGACACCAGCTGCTGCCCCTCGGGTGACCGCATGTCGGCGGCGAGCGACCGCTTGCCCTTGTTCAGTCCGGCCCAGTAGATGCTGTCGCCGTGGTCGGTCACCGGCCAGCGCCGGTAGTCGGCGGCACCACCGATCGGATCGACGCGGATCACCTCGGCCCCGAGCTGGGCCAGCGTCATGCCGGCCAACGGCACCGCGACGAAGCTGGAGATCTCGACGATCCGCACGCCGGCCAGTGGACGGGTCGGATCCGACGGCGTTACAGGTTCGGCCATCCGGTCAAGCTATCAAGCCCGTTCTGTGGCCAGTTTCACCGCGGCGGCTTCGATGGTGTCCTCGGACAGCAGCACCTGTAACGCCGCGTCGCCGAGCGGAATTAAACTGTCGCTGCTGGCCACCCGGTCCACCCGGCCGGTGTATCCGTGTGCCAGCAACTCGGCGAGCACGCCCTCACCGACGCCGCCGGTCTCGCGGGTCTCGTCGACGACGAGCACCCGCCCGGTCGCGTTGGCTTCGCGAACCATGTCGTCGACGGGAAGCGGGGCCAGCCAGCGCAGGTCCACCACCCGCGCGGCGATGTCCAACCGTTCGAGCCGCCGCGCCACGCGCAGGCTCATCCATACCCCGTTGCCGAACGTCAGGATCGTCAGATCGGGACCGTCGCCGTAGGTGCGGGCCCGCCCGATCTGGACCGGCCGCTGCGGATAGGACGCCAGCCACTCCGAGTCACCGTCCTCGTGCAGGTCCTTGGTGTGGTAAAGCGCGATGGGTTCGAGGTAAACACACACGGCTCCAGCGCTTTTCGCGGCCGCGACACACGTGTGCAGCATGGCCGCGGCATCGTCGGGCCGTGCCGGGGACGCGATCACCACGCCCGGGATGTCGCGGATCGCGGCGATCGAGTTGTCGTTGTGGAAGTGACCGCCGAAGCCCTTCTGGTATCCGTACCCGGCGATACGCACCACCATGGGATTGCGGTATTGGCGGTTGGAGAAGAACTGCAGGGTGGCGCCTTCGCCGCGGATCTGATCGGCGGCGTTGTGCAGGTAGGCCAGGTATTGGATCTCGGGGATCGGCAGCAGCCCGGAAACCCCGGCGCCCAGCGCCAGCCCGAGGATCGTCTGTTCGTCCAGCAGGGTGTCGAACACGCGCGCCGGCCCCGCGGTGTTCTGCAGGCCGCGTGTGACCCCGTAGACGCCACCTTTGCGTGCGACGTCCTCGCCGAAGACGATGGCCTCCGGGTGTTCGGCGAGAACGTCCTTGAGTGCCCGGTTGATGGACAGCGCCAGGGTCAGCGCGTCGCCTGCCGGGCCGCCGGGCGCGACCGAGACGGCTTTGGCTTCGTCGAGGGTGTCGCGCAGTGGCTTGGTCACGGCCGGTGCGCTGTCGAGCTGCGGGAGATCGCTCACCTCGCGCGCCACGCCGATCACCTCGGCCCGCTTGGCCTCATAACGTTCGATGGCGTCGGCGGGTGTCAGGATGCCGTGCGCGATGAGCGTTTTGGCGGTGTTCACGACCGGGTCGCGGTCGTAGTCGGCGAGGATCTCGTCGGGCCTGCGGTATGCCGGTTCGTAGTCGGATCCGGCGTGGCCCATCAGTCGCACGGTCCTCAGGTGCAGGAACGCGGGCTTGCGGTGGTTGCGTACCCAGTTCGCGGCGGCGAGCGCGGTGTCGAACGCGTCGGTCACGTCGCAGCCGTCGGCGGCGAAATACTCCAGCCCTTCGCGGTTGGCGTAGGTACGCGCGACCCAACCGCGTGGGGTTTTGGTGCTGATGCCGATGCCGTTGTCCTCGCACACGAACAGCAGCGGCATGGGCAGACCTTGGTAGGCCGCGTGCAGCGCGGCGTTGATCGCGCCGACGGCGGTCGAGTGGTTGGCCGACGCGTCGCCGAAGCTGCACACCGTCACCGCGTCGTCGCGCCACGCACACGTCACGTCGAGCTTGCGGGCCCGCGCGATCGAGAAAGCCACGCCGAGCGCGCGCGGCAAGTGGGAGGCGATCGTCGAGGTCTGCGGGATGATGCTGAGGTCGTGGCGCCCGAACACCTTGTGCCGCCCGCCCGAGATCGGTTCGGTGGTCGCCGCGACGATGCCGAGCAGCACGTCGCGCACCGGGTCGGAGCCTTCGACCTGGGCGGCACGGGCGAGGTAGAAGCCGCCGGACCGGTAGTGCAGCAGTGCCGGATCGGTCGGGCGCAGGGCCGCGGCCACCGCGGCGTTGCCTTCGTGCCCGGATGACCCGATCGTGTAGAAACCCTTGCCCTGTGAACGCAGCCAGCGGGCCGCGAGGTCGAGGTGGCGGCTGGCCAGCTGGGCGTCGAACAGCGCCAACGCCTTCTCGTCGGTCAGGGCCGATCCGGCCGGCCAGGACTCGGCACCGCCCGCGGTCAGCGCTGAGACGGTCGTGGTGAAGTAGGAGTCGATCGATTCGGCCACCTGGCCTCCTGAGCTCGCGGCTGGGTTGAACGATGCGGTCGCTGTGCCGTCAGCGGAACGCGCCGATTCCGGTGAGTGCCTGCCCGATGATCAGACTATGCATCTCGCTGGTGCCTTCGTAGGTCAATACCGATTCGAGGTTGTTGGCGTGGCGCATCACCGGGTACTCGGCGGTGATGCCGCTCGCGCCGAGGATGGTGCGCGCTGTCCGCGCGATCTCCAGGGCCTCGCGCACGTTGTTGAGCTTGCCGAGACTGACCTGGTCGGGAATCAGGTCGCCGGCATCCTTGCGCCGCCCGAGGTGTAATGCGAGCAGGAAGCCTTTGCCGTATTCGAGTGTCATGTCCGCAAGCTTCTGTTGCGTGAGCTGAAAGCCGCCGATCGGCCGGTCGAACTGCTCGCGTGAGCGGGCGTAGTCGAGCGCGGTTTCCAGGCAGTCCCTGGCGGCCCCGAGCGCGCCGAACACGATGCCGAATCGCGCTTCGTTGAGGCAGCGCAGCGGCGCGCCGAGGCTCGTCGCGCCGGGCAACCGCGCGCTGTCGGGCAGCCGCACACCGTCGAGCACGAGCTCACTGGTCACCGAAGCACGCAGGGACATCTTGGATTTGATGGTGTTGGCCGTGAAACCCGGTGTGTCGGTGGGGACGACGAAGCCGCGGACACCGTCGTCGGTGCGCGCCCAGACCACGGCGACATCGGCGACCGAGCCGTTTGTGATCCACATCTTGGTACCGGTGAGGACCCAGTCGTCGCCCGACCGTGTTGCGCGGGTACGCATGCCGGCCGGGTTGGATCCGTGGTCGGGCTCGGTGAGGCCGAAGCAGCCGATCCGGTGACCGGTGGCCATGTCCGGCAGCCACCGATTCTTCTGCTCGTCACTGCCGAACGCGTAGATGGCATACATCGCCAGTGAGCCCTGCACGCTCACGAGCGAGCGGATGCCCGAGTCGCCCGCCTCGAGCTCAAGGCACGCCAGACCGTAAGCCACCGCCGAGGTTCCGGCACACCCGTAGCCCTTGAGGTGCATGCCGAGCAGGCCGAGCTTGCCGAGTTCCACGGCCAGTTCACGAGCGGGCAGCTCGCCGTCCTCGTACCAGGTCGCGATGTCCGGGCGGATCCGCCGGTCGACGACAGATCGCACGGTGTCGCGGATCTCGCGTTCCTCGGCACTGAGCAGCGCGTCGGTCGCGATCAGCGTATCGGCGGTCACGGGCTCGGAAATACGCTGGGACGCAGTCATATCTGTCATCTTTCTCGTGATGATTGTTCGGATTCAGCAGCACCCGGTGCCACGGGGTGCATTGGCGACGGCCGACGGCGCTTCACCGCGCCAGCTCACCGCCCGGCTGGGCGGTGGGGTCTGTTCGCTTCGGGTCTTGACCAACGGCATGCCGTCGACGAGTACCGCCGCGATGCCAGGCAGGTCGCCCACTGCGAAGCACTCGAGCGCATCGCCCGCGGTCGATCCGGTGATCGGGCCGAGGACCAGCAGGTCGGCGGGGGCACCTTCGGCCAGCACCCCGGTGTCGAGGCCATGAGCCTTGGCGGTCTGTCCGGTCGCCGCGGCGACAGCGGCCAGCGGGTCGACACCGCAGATCGAGGACAGGAAGCAGATGTTGCGCAACATCCCGCGCGGGATGACGCCGGTGCCGCCGGGCGTGTCGGTCCCGAGCGTGAGCCGGCCGAGCTCACCTCGTGCCGAGAGCTGCTCGGCCACCAGCTTCGTGGCCCGGTAGTTCATCGAGCTGCACACTTCGATGCTGGCCGACGGCAGATCCGCGATGATGCCGACGATGTCCTCGTCGGGTGACGGGATCGGGCCGCCCGAGATGTGCCCGATGATGTCAGGGCGTACCGCGACGGCGACATCGCGGCCTGCGACCCGACTCGATCCCGACCGCGACACGCCACCGGAGTGCATCTTGACCGTCATGCCACGGTCATGCGCCCAGTCGACATAGCGCTGAGCCTCGCCGTCCCCCAACCGGTTCCAGTCGTAGAAGATGAATTTGAGGTGCTCGATGCCCTCGCGCTGGGCGCGGTCGAAATGCTCCTCGGTCATGCCAGGCACGAGCAGCACCGTTCCGGCATTGACCTTGACACCCGACGGCCGCGAGCGGCCGGTGGTGTGCTTCGAGGTGATCGCGATGCTGAGCACGAGTTCTGGTGTGAGCGAACCGAAGTCAAGGCCAGGGATGTGCAGTTCGCCTGCCGACACCATGGATGTGGTTCCGCCGTGCAGGTAGTTGCCGATCCAGCCGATCGAGTTCTGGGCCGGCGTCCACTCGCCGAAGGTGGGATGCACGTGGCCGTCGACCAGGCCGGGCATCACGGTCAAGCCACCGGCAGACAGCACCCGATCCGGGTTCGGATGCTCCACGCCGATGCCCGCGACACGACCGTCCTCGATCAGGAGCGTGGTGTCGCGTAGCGGTTCGATCGCCGCATCTCCGTGCAGCAGGAGACCGATGTCCTCCACGAGCAGTGTGGTCACATACCCCCCTGGGTCAGTTGGATTTTGTATACACTATCCGATAATTCGACGCCGGCATAGTACGCAGCGCCGGTTCGGTCTCCCGCGACGCAGTCAGCGGCGCGCACGGAGCCGCGCCAGTGTCGGGGTAAGCAGCGGCACGGCGAACACGACCAGCACAACGATGAGCGCACCGCCGAGGTTCATCGCGAGCCGCACCCCGCCCTCGTACCAAGGGAACAGCTCCGGATACTCGCTGATCACCAACAGCACGGGCGGACCGGTGATGGCCCACCACGTGTAGTTGACCGGACGCAGCGCCATCGCGAGCAGAAACAGGGCGACCGTCAGCGCAATCGTCACGGGAGCAGGCGGTTGCGTGCCCAGCAGCACCGCGGCGATCACCGCACCGACCGTGTTGCCCGAAAGCCGTTGGGCCAAGCGCATACCGGTCTGCCCCTGGCTCGGCTGGATCGTCAGCAGCACACTCGTCACCAACCAGTGCCCACCCACCATCTCAGCAGGCAGAAGCGCCGCCACCGCAACCGCGCAGCCCACCGCGACACCCACCCGTACCGCGTGGGCGACGTCAGGTCTACGTGGGGCCGCATCCTCGTCGCAGGCAGAACCCGCCAACCGGGCAGCCCCGAACCACACCAACCACGCGGCGAACACCACCGCGGCACCGATCACATACGGAGTCAGTGCGATCAGCCGTTCGGCGCCGGCCAGATCGGCGACATCGAGATCGACCGCGATGAGCACCACCGCCAGACCCGCTGTCGCCCCGACTCTTCCGACCAGCGCACCGAACACGGCCGCAAGCACCGTGGCAACACCCAGGAGATACCCGTACGGCGCACACAGGACGACGATCCCCGCGCAGACCACCACAGTGAGCATCCGTACGCACATGGCCAGAACTGCCGCCCGCCACGTCGTCGGCAGCTCGGGCACCGCGGTCAGCACGAATCCCAGGCCCACCGCCGATCCCAGCTCCGCGTGGCCGGCCAGCGCGGTGACGACGAGGATCGCGCCGAGCGAGAACGCGAGGGCGGCCGCCACGCCCCAGCGGCTGTCACCTGTCGGCCGCAGTAGTTCGGGCGTGCGCAGCTGGACCGGCATCACTCAGAATAATCGGCGGCGTCCAACACCGCCTGAACGATGCCTTGATAGCCGGTACAGCGGCAAATGTTGCCCGACAACGCTTCCCGCACCGCATCCTCGGTCAACGGCTTGTCGGTGTTGGGATCCCGCAGCAATTCGACGGCCGTCACCAGGAATCCGGGTGTGCAGAAGCCACACTGCAATCCGCCTCGTTCGGAGAACGCCTGCCTCAATCGGCGGGTCTCCTCGAACTCGTCGAGCCCCTCGACGGTCGTCACCCGCAGGCCGTCGACCTGGACCGCCAGCATCAGGCACGTCCGCATGCTGCGCCCGTCGACGAACACTGAACACGCACCGCAGACGCCGTGTTCGCAACCGAGATGAGTTCCGGTCAACCCCAATTCGTCGCGAAGGAAATCCGCCAGCATCAGCCGGGGCGGCACCGTGCGTTGCACGAGCCTGCCGTTGACGATGACCGATATCGCGACCCCGGCCGGATGCTCGGACACCTCAGTTGTCTGCATAGATTCGCTCCTGATCTCCACCGATCCGCTGCTGAGCCTCCGTGAGCGCCTGCACCAGAGCCGTCTCGCACAGTCGGCGCGAATAGTCCGGATCAGCCGAAGACGGTTCGGTCTCGTCAGCCCACCGGGATGCGAGTTCCCGCCACAACCGGGCCGACGGGATCTGCCCGGCTGCGTCGTCACCGACGAACAGCAACGGCCGGTCCGCGGCACTGAGCACTGCACACCGCACCGATTCGATCCGACCGTCGGTGCCGACCTTGAGCAGGCAGCCCGCGCCAGCCAGGCCATAATCGCCGTGCTGGTGGGCATATTCGACGAATCCCCAGCCTTGACCCGGCCGGATGGCGGGGACCGAAATCCAGGTGAGGATCTCGTCAGGCTCAAGGGCATTGGTGTAGAAGGACACGAACATCTCGTCGGCGCCGATCTGGCGTCGCCCCTTGCTCGCCGATTCGACATGGAACGTCGCACCGAGAACCAAAGTGGCCAGCGGCATTTCGGCAGCCGGGTCGGCATGGGCCACGGACCCGCCGATGGTGCCGCGGTTGCGGATGCCGATGTGGCCGATGTATCGCGCGGCATCGGCGAGCAGCGGGGTGCGGGCCGAGATCAACGGATCGACCTCGACGGTGCGGTGCGTGACGAGGGCACCGAGAATCAAATCGTCGGTGTCGTCGAAGATTCGCTTGAGTTCGTCGAGGCGGCCGATGTCGATGATCACGCTCGGCCGCGCCAGCCGCAGGTTCATGAGCGCCAGCAGCGATTGTCCACCCGCCATGAGTTTGGCGTCCGGGTACGCCGCCAGTTGTTCGAGCGCTTCTCCGACCGATTCGGGGCGGAGGTAGTGGAACGGTGCCGGCTTCACGAGGCCACCCGGGCCAGGGCGCGACACAGCTCGCCGGTTGAGATCGGCGTGGTGGCCACGTGAATTCGACCGTCGAGGGCATCGTCGACGGCGCCGGCGAGCGCCGCGTAGACGGCGATCGTGCCGCTCTCCCCCGCACCGCGCACCCCGATCGGATTCGCCGGGGTGTCGACATGAAGATGCTGGACGCGCACCCGCGGTACGTCGGTCGTCAACGGCAGGTGATAGGCGGCGAAGGTCGTCGACTGTGGTTGACCGGAATCGGAGTACTCCCAGTGCTCGAACAGTGCCCCGCCCACCCCCTGGGCTACGCCGCCGACGATCTGTCCCTCAACGATTTTGGGGTTGATCTCGCGGCCGCCCTCATGGGAAACGGCGTAACGCAACACCTTGACGATGCCCGTCCGTCGGTGCACGCCGACGATTGCGGCGTGCACGCCCATCGTCCACGTCACGGTCGGAACCCGGTAGACCGCAGTGACGTCGAGTGCCCCGCCACCCTCCTGGTCACCGCCCACCGCGATGGCTCGCGCGAGATCCTTCCAGCTGACGGCGTGCCCGGCGGCGACGTGAAAGCACCCCTCGGCGTACTGGATGTCGCAGCGCTCGGCACCCGACAGGCGGGCGACACGATCGGATGCCAGCTCGATGAGCTTGCCTGCGGCCATGTGCACGGCTGACCCCGCCAGGATGGCGGATCTGCTCGCGAACGTGCCGACCCCGTCGGGCAATCGTTCGGTGTCGCCGGCGATATAGGCGACATGAGCCATCGGCACGCCCAACGCCTCGGCGGCGACCTGGGCGAACACCGTCTCGTGTCCCTGCCCGGCCGACGCGGCCCCGGCGGTCACCTCGAACCGGCCGCCCGGCAGAAGCCGCATCCGTGCCGTCTCGTGCGGCCCACGGCCGGTGGCCTCCAGGTACGACGACAGGCCGTACCCGATGCGATACTGCGGATACCTTGCCGCACAACGGTTCACCTCGTCGCGCGGCAACGTGTCGAGTACCGACTCCAGACATGCCCGGTAGTCGCGGCCGTCGTAGGAGATCGGGACACCATCGCGGTACGGGATCGGCCGGGCGTACGGCATGTCGGCATCGGTCAGCAGGTTGCGCCGCCGGATCTCCTCGCCAGTCAGGCCGAGCTCGTGAGCTGCCGCATCCAGGCTGCGCTCGAGCGCGAATGTGGCCTCGGGCCGGCCCGCACCGCGGTACTGCGCGACCAGGGTCTTGTTGGTCAGTGCGGCCCGCCCGGCGATGTCGGCGGCCGGGATCCGGTACGGGCCGAGCAGATGGATGGCGGTGTTGGCGATGATGCCTGCCACCCAGAGGCTTCCGGCACCGATGTCGACGACGAAATCGTCGGCCCAGGCCAAGATGTGGCCGTCGCCGTCGAGCGCGAGCCGCGTGCGGTGCAGCTGATCGCGCCCCTGAGCACTGGCCACCAGATGCTCTTGGCGATCCTCCACCCAGATCAACCGGTGCCCGGTCTGCCGGGCGAGAAGTGCGAGCAGGATCTCCTCGGCATACACGTTGGCCTTGGTGCCGAAACCACCGCCCACATCGGGCACCGATACCTTGATCTCCTGTCGTGACCAACCGGTCACCGCACAGATGGCGTTGCGCACCATGTGCGGAACCTGAGTCGAGGTGGTGACTTCCACGCGTGTGCGCCTCGCGTCGAACTGCGCGAGCACGCCACGGCACTCCAGCGGTACCGCGCCGTGCCGGTTCATCCGGTACGTGCCCGTGACCACGGTCGCGGCCGCGGCGAACGCGCTGTCGGGGTCCCCGAACGAGTAACTCAGCCGCGCCGCCTCATTTCCGTCGAGGTGATCGAACAGCACCGGGCACTCCGGCTCGAGCGCCTGGAGCGGATCGGTGACCGCGGGCCGGGCCTCGTAGTCGACTTCGATCACTTCGAGCGCATCCTCGGCGAGGTACCGGTCTTCGGCGATGACGACGGCGATCGGCTGGCCTGCGTAGTGCACCCGGTCCGAGGCCAGGATCGGCAGTCGCTGTTCGGCGAGCACGCATGAGGTCGCCGCGGTGAACTGCGGGTCGGGAGTCGTGAGCGTCGGGATGGGGACGCCGCAGATACCGAGGTCGCCCGCCGTGAAAACCCCGACCACACCGGGCATCTGCTCGGCGGCCGACACGTCGATCCTGCCGATCTCCGCGTGCGGCTCGGTGGACCGAAGGAACACGACATGATGTGCGCCCGCGGCGAAGTCCGCCACGAACTGCCCCTGGCCCTCGAGCAGTCGCCCGTCCTCGCGGCGCTGCACCGAACTGCCGATGTAGCCGGTCAATGAAGTCGTTTTTCCCATTGCCACAGGGCGATCGAGATCGCGAACGAGATGGTGATCAACAGCATGATCGTCGCGACCATCGACGGGTAGTCGCCATGACTGTAGGACTGTAGGACCACCCGGCCCAAACCCCTTCGGGTGGCGAAGAACTCGGAGAGCACGACGCCGACCACCGCAAGGCTCACCGCCAGCCGGATGCCGGTGAGCAGCGGCCGCCGGATCGCGGGAATGATGATGTGGATCAGCATCTGCCATGCGTTGGCGCGAACCGAGCGAGCGAGCTTCCAGTAGACGCGCGGTATCTCCTGTACGCCGGTGGACACGTTGATCAACACCGGAAACAGCGCGAACAACACACCCATCACGACCTTGGAACCGGTCAGGCTGAATATCGGCAACAGCACCGGGTACAGCACGATCTTCGGAATTCCGTTGAGCATGATCAGGATCGGCTCGAAGATCAGCCGTAACCGCTCGGACAGGCCGAGCAGCAGCCCCAACCCGCCGCCGATCGCGGTTCCGATGACGAACGCGAGGAACACCGACTGCGCGGTGACCCGAAGATCGAACAGGTACGCCGGGTCGGACAGGTTCTCGATCAGCACGCCGATGGTCTGGACGGGCGATGGGATCACGAACGTCAGGTCCGAGAAGACCTCCCAGATGATCACCACCAGGAGCGCCAGCAGCGTCGCACCGACCGCCTGGTTGCCGAGCAGCGCGCGCAACCGCTGCGACGTCGACATTGCCGGGACGCGCGGTGCCGCCGCGGTTTTGGTCTCGGTCGAAGTCATCGGTTCCTCCCCCGCAGCAAGACGCGTTCCACGAGTGCGAGGAGCACCGTGAGAATGCACGAGAGCACGAGCACCACCGCGATGTAGGCGAACATCTCGTTGTTGTTGAAGATCTCGTAGAGGTAGCGGATGCGATACCCCAGACCGGCCTGCGCGGTGGTGAATTCCATCGCGATCGTGCCGATCAACGCATAGACCACGGCCAATCGGAGGCCCGCGACGATGAAGGGGCCTGCCGCGGGGATCGCGATCGCGAACAGTGTCTGGCGCGGGGATGCCTTCAGCGAGCGGGCCAGCTTCATGTACACCGGCGGCATCGAGTTGAGCCCGACCGCGGTGTTGAGCGCCATCGGGATCGCGGCCATGATGGTGGCAAGGATGATCACCGACATGGCGTTGATTCCGACGAGCACGATCATCACCGGATAGAACAGCACGAGCGGCACGGCGTAGAACGAGACCAGATACGGCTCGAAGATGCGGCCAACCGCGGGCAACTTCCAGAAGATCAGTCCGGCCGCGAAGCCGAAGAGGCTGCCGAACACGATCGAGAACGCCACCTCGACGCCGGTGCGTGCGGCGTCATCCCAGAACTGCGACTGGCCCAGCAGTCGGCCGAGTTCGGCCAGGATCACCGAGGGCGCCGGCAGGACCCGGTCGCTCCACAAGCCGGCGCGGGCACCGATTTCGGCGAACACCAGGAACGCCGCGATCAGTATTACCGTCGAGATACCACTCAGTGCGAAGTTGCTGACCTTGCGCTTGCGGCGGGCCGGTTGCGAAGGGCCGCTGTTGGGCGACATGGCTTCGGTAGGCAAGTCGTCTTGTGCCACATACGAAGTCGTCACGTGCTGGCGGCCTCCTGCTGCTTGAACCCACGCATGGATTCGGCTTGCAGCGACGTCCAGATGCGGTTCTGCAACTCGTTGAACTGAGGCGTGGAGACCATGCTCGCGTCTCTTTCGTCGGGCAGGTCGATGTCGACGACATCGATGATCGAACCGGGCCGGTACGACATCACCCAGACCTGTTGGGACAGCAGGATCGCCTCGGAGATGTCGTGCGTGACGAACACGATTGTCTGGTGCGTGCGGGCCCAGATCTGCCGGACCTCGGCGCCGAGGAACAGCCGGGTCTGCTGGTCGAGCGCTGCGAAGGGCTCGTCCATGAGCACCACCTCGGGCTGCACCGCGAGCGTGCGGGCCAGCGCGACGCGCTGCCGCATGCCACCGGAAAGCATGGACGGGTAGGACTTCTCGAAGCCGCCGAGCCCGACGAGCTCGATGGCATCCTTGGCACGCTGCCGGCGCGAGGCTTTGTCGACACCGATCATCTCCATGGCGAACGCGACGTTCTCCTCGACCGTGCGCCACGGCAGGGTCGAATCCTCCTGGAACACCACGCCGATCGACGGGTCGGGCCCCGTCACGGGCTTTCCGGCCACCCGAACCTGTCCGGTCGACGCCTTCTGTAATCCCGAGATCACCGCAAGGAGCGTCGATTTCCCGCATCCGCTCGGCCCGACGATGGACACGAAACTGGAGTGCGGCACATGCTGCGTGATTCCGGTTACCGCAGTCACCTTGCCTGCCGGGGCGTCGAAGACGACCGACACGTCGTCGATCTGGATGCCGTCGCGATCCATGGGTATGCCTCTCGGAGTTAGTGGGTGTGCTGGCTCAGAACTCCGCCCGTGCGTCGTCGGGCAGGTACTGCTGGTCGAGCATGGTGGCCCAGTCGATCGGCTCAGAGATCTGGCCCGCACCCACCATCAGCTCCGAGAGATTGGTCAGACCCGCGGTGTCGACCTTCAACGAGTATCCCTTCGCGAGGTCGGGATTGTTGGCGAAGGCCGACTTCATCACCTCGGGGGTAACTCCGACGAGCGGTGCGATCTCGGCGGCGGCTTCGTCCGGATTGGCGACGAGCCACTCGTTGAGCCGGTTGGCGACCACGAAGAAGTTGCGGACGTTGTCCGGATTCTGCTCAGCGTATTCCGTGTTGACCGCGACCAGGTCGGCCGGCAGGTCGCCAACGACCTCACGCGAATCGACGAGCACCTCGGCGCGTTCGGACGCCTGCTTGTCGGCGATGAAAGGTTGCATGGCCCAGCCCGCGGTGATCTGGCCGGCCTTGGCGGCCGTCCAGTTGTCGCCCATCGGCCCGACGGCCTGCGACTTGACGCCGAGCTTGCGCTCAAGGCCCTTGACGATCAGTTCGGTCGACGAGCCGGCGGAGCTGAATCCGAGAGTCGCGTTCTCCAGCTTGCGCCCCGGCGGGGAGATCCACGAGAAGTCGTTGATCTGGAACCACGGCGCAATCACCTTGAGATTCGAATTCGGTTGCTGCGCAGCGAGAATCACGGAGCTGTTCCCGGCGATGGCCATATCGGCGTCACCGCTGGTGACCACCCGCAAGGTGTTTCCACCCCCGCCGCCCGAATAGAGATCGACGTTGAGCCCCTGCTCGGTGAACCAACCCTTGTTGATGCCGACCTGCAGGATGGCCATGAACGGCAAACTGTCGACGCCGGTGGCCGAGATGCTCAACGCATCCGTACCCGCGG
Source organism: Mycobacterium venezuelense (assembly GCF_054919535.1). Taxonomy (NCBI): domain Bacteria; kingdom Bacillati; phylum Actinomycetota; class Actinomycetes; order Mycobacteriales; family Mycobacteriaceae; genus Mycobacterium; species Mycobacterium venezuelense. Next base: position 5,736 of record NZ_JBONDW010000034.1, on the reverse strand, counting down.
TGTCCGGACCCGCGGATTCGTCGGCGCAGGCCGTCGCGCCCGCGATGAGGGCAACTGCGGTACACGCCGCGGCAAAGGCTTTGGGGAACCAGGACATTCGGGGCAACCTCCGGGTCGTGAATATTGGATACACTATACGAATTGCTGTGATCTAGGTCAATGTTTTGGGTGCTCGTGATGTGGTGAACACCCGTGAAATCACCCCGGCGAGTTCTAGCCCGACCGCGACACCGAGGAGGGCGGCAGCCGCGGTGAAACGCCCGCCGCCGACTGCCATCGGTATATCCGGCAGCGAATCCGCGGCTGCTGGTTCATGTGGGACCACCCGCGCCGCGCTGACGCCGTCGGCGGGCGTGAGCGCCCGCTTCAACGGAGGCGGCGCACCCGGCACGGCACTTCCCGGAGCGGGAAACGGCCGTGGCGCGGCCCCGGTCTCAGCCATGTCCACCGACGATATCGGCGAACGTCCGAATCGTCGGCGCACGGCTCTCCCCCGGCCGGACGAACGGAACGATCGACACCTGGTCGACGCCGAGCGCTTCGATCTCTTTGAGCCGTTGCCCGCACTCGCCGGGCGTTCCGGCGAGTGCGAACAGATCGACGAGCTCATCGGGCACCAGATCCGCGTGCGAGGCCTCGGTGTTCATGTGTTGGTAGTAGTCGTAGGAATCGCGGATACGGTCGATCGCCTTCTCCAGCGACGGCTCCACCTTGGCCGGCAACGGCCGGATCGCGACCCGCGACACGTGCGCGCGGACGAGGTCGCGTGCGATGGTGCGATCGTCGTCGATGGCGGTTGGCGTCCACAGCACGATATGAATGTCGTCGAGCGTGCGGCCGCTCTCGGCCGCACCCGCTTCGATGGTCTTGAGCGCCGCTTCGATGAAATGCGGTGCGGTGCCGACCAGCACGATGACACCATCCGCGATGCGTCCCGACATGCGCAGGATCTTCGGCGCGGAGGCGGCGATGTAGATCGGGATGTCCATCGGTTCAGTCAGGTAGTTGAGGTGGTATTCGGCGCCGCTCGTCGGCTCCACCACCTTCTCACCTTTGAACAGGGTGCGGAGCTCTTGGATCGACTGTTCGAGTTCGGCGAGCTTCTGCGGTATGAGACCCATGGTGCGCAGCGACGAATCGCCGGTGCCGATACCCAGGGCCACCCGTCCTCCGGTGAACTCAGCGAGCGTCGCCCAGGTCGACGCGAGAAGCGATTGATGCCGCGTCACGGCGTTGGTCACCCCGGTGCCGAAGATGATGCGTTCGGTGCCGACTGCGGCGGCGCCCATCACGGTCGACGACTCCCGCCAGATGTTCTGCGAATCCCCGAGCCACACGTTGTCGTATCCGAGCGACTCGCTCAGGCGGACGTACTCGCACATCGTGCCCACCGGTTCGGTCGGAAACAGACCGACACCTTTACTCAGCACTATCGACCTCCTGGGCGACGTTGGATATCGTATCCAATCGTAAGCGGGTGGTTCGGGTCGCACAACCGGAACCGAAGATTGACAGACGATGAGAGGCCGGAAAACGCCATGCAACTAGTCAATGAGTTCTCCGTCGCCGCGCCGCTCGACATCGCCTGGTCGACGCTGACCGACATCCCTCGCGTCGTGGCGTGCATCCCCGGTGCCGAACTCGAGGGCCACGACGGTGACGACTACCGGGCGAAGGTCGCGGTCAAGGTCGGGCCCGTCGGACTCACCCTGTCGGGCACCGCGACCGTCGTCAGCCGAGACGACGCCGCGTACCAGATGGTGGTTCGTGGACGGGCCAGGGACGGAAAGGGCAACGGCACGGCCGAGGCGACCGTGACGATGGCGGCTCGCGACACCGATGGCCGCACCGAGGTGACGGTGCGCACCGACCTCGAACTCGGTGGCCGCATCGCACAATTCGGCAGCGGTGTCATCACGCAGGTGAGCAACCGGATCATCGGCCAGTTCGTCCGCAAGCTCAACGGCATCATCGCCTCGCCCGACACTGATCTCGCTCCCGCAACCGTCGCCGCGACAACGACGCTCCGACCGCGCGTCCGCGAAAACGACTGGGTCTCAATCGCGGTGACAGCACTTGCCGGGATCGCGCTCGGCCTGGCGATCGGGCGCACCGCGGAGCGGCTCGCCTGACTCAGCCGCGCACGGTGACGACGAGTTCGAGTTCGACACACGCGCCACCGGGTAACGACGCGACCCCGATCGCTGTGCGAGCGTGCGCTCCGCACTGCGCGCCGAAGGCGTCGAGCAGAAGCGTCGAGGCGCCGTCGATCACCGCGGGATGTGCGTCGAATTCGGACGTGGCCCGCACATAGCCGCGCAGGTGCACGAGCGCCGTCACCGCGTCGAGACCCACGGCCGCGTCTATCGCCGCCACGAGATTCAGCGCGGCATGGCGTGCCTGCGTACGGGCCTGCTCGACAGTGACGTCTTCACCGACCACTCCCACCGCACCCGGATCCGCGGGACGACGCGCGGTGGTACCCGATATCCAGAGCTGGTCGCCGTACCGCCGGCTCGGAGAATAGGCGCCTTTGGGTTCCGCCGGAGTGGGAACGTCAAAACCCAACGCCGCCAAACGATCCCGAGGTGTCACGAGTCGGCTTCAGCGTCCTCGCGGCCGAACACGATGTGCAGATGGTCGATCGCATGCATGCGGTGCTCGTGATTCAGCGCCACCACCCGGTCGACGTCGCGTGCCGCCATCGCCTCGACCAGCAGAACGTGCTCACTGTTGACCTTGTCGAGGTCCATCAGGTGGGCATAGAGCGGGCGATACGCGTCGGCGGTGTTCCACAGCTGGTTGACGATCCGCTTCGTGCGGGCCATCCGGCTCGCCTCGAATGTCAGGAAGTGGAATTCACGGTTGGCCAGACCGACCCCGATGAGATCCCCCGTTGCGGCGGCCCGATCCATCTCCGCCATCTGTTCGCGCATCCGCTCGATCACTTCGTCGGTGACATCGGGCATGGCGTCGCGGATGAGCTCGGCCTCGAGAATGTCGCGCAGGCGGAACACCTCGAGGAGCTCTTCGAGACCCAGCTTGGCGACGCGGTATCCGCTGTGCGGCACGTAGGTGATGTACTCCTCGGCCTCAAGCGTTTTCAGCGCCTCGCGAATCGGTATGCGCGACATGCCGAAATGCTCGGCCAGGCTCTCCTGCACGATCCAGCTGCCCGGCGCGAGCTTGCCACTGGTGATGTCCCGGCGCAGCGCCTCGGCTACTGCCTGCTGCGCGGTTTTGGGCCTGACGAAGTCCGACTTGCCGTTGCCGGAGGCAGACTGGGGGGCGGTGCGTCGATTGGCTGTTCGCGGTGGCATCGGGTCTCGCTTTCGCTAATATTGGATACTCTATGCGATCACCCGGGCACGGTGCCATCTCCTCGGCGCGTTCCGGGCTCGTAAACCTCCACCTCGTTGCCGATCGCGCGGCCTAGATGAGGTCGATCGCCTCGGCGATGGACGGCAGCACGCGGCTCGGCCGGAACGGGTAGCGCTCGATGTCGTCGACGGATGTCGAGCCGGTCAGCACCAAAATGGTGTCGAGTCCCGCCTCGATGCCGGCCACCACGTCGGTGTCCATGCGGTCCCCCACCATGACGGTGTTCTCCGAATGCGCCTCGATCCGGTTCAGCGCACTGCGGAACATCATCGGGTTGGGCTTGCCGACAAAGTACGGATCGCGGCCGGTCGCCCTGGTGATCATCGCGGCCACCGACCCGGTTGCGGGCAGCGGTCCCTCCGCCGAGGGCCCCGTCACGTCGGGATTGGTGGCGATGAACCGGGCACCGCCGAGGATCAGCCGCACGGCCTTGGTGATCGCCTCGAACGAGTAGGTGCGGGTCTCGCCGAGCACGACGAAATCGGGCTCGGTATCGGTGAGGGTGTACCCGACCTCGTGCAGCGCGGTGGTCAGCCCGGCTTCCCCGATCACATATGCCGATCCGCCAGGCAGCTGGTCGTCCAAGAATGTCGCGGTGGCGAGCGCTGAGGTCCAGATCGACGCCTCGGGCACGGTGAGACCCGAACGCATGAGCCGCGCGGCCAGATCACGCGGCGTGAAGATCGAATTGTTGGTCAAGACGAGGAACGGCCGTTCCTTGTCGGTCAACGTCTGCAGGAACTCCGCGGCACCGGGTAACGCGTGTTCTTCGCGAACCAGGACGCCATCCATATCGGTCAGCCAGCACTGGGCATGTGAACGCACGAGTCCCAGTGTCTCAAGCCGGGCGGCAGTTCACGGGTTAACCGGACCCTAACGCCTCACGCCGAAACTGAACTCAGGGACAGATCTCTCGCGAGATCTGTCCCTGAGCGCAGTATTGATGAGTGTCGAACCTCAGCGTGCGTGTTCGTCGGCGACGTCGAGTGCCTTGTCCAGAATCGCCAGCCCCTCGCGCACCTCGTCTGCCGACACGTTGCACGGCGGCACGACGTGGATGCGGTTGAAGTTGGCGAACGGCAGCAGGCCGTTCGACTTGCACGCCGCGATCACGGCATTCATCGCCGGGCTGGATCCACCGTAGGGCGCCAACGGTTCCCGGGTCTGCTGATCGGCGACGAGTTCGACGGCCCAGAACACACCGGCGCCACGAACCTCACCGACGCTGCGGTGCTTGGCGGCGAGCTCGGCCAGCCCGGGCGCGATGACCTCGGCACCGATCTTGGCGGCGTTCTCGACCATGCCTTCGTCGGCCATCGCGTTGATGGTGGCGACGGCGGCCGCGGTCGCGAGCGGATGACCCGAGTACGTCAGGCCACCCGGATATGCGCGATGCGCGAACGTCTCGTAGATGGCCGGGCTGATCGCCACACCGCCGAGCGGCACATAACCGGAGTTGACACCCTTGGCGAACGTCAGCAGATCGGGCACCACGTCGAAGTGGTTGATGGAGAACCACTTTCCGCTGCGACCGAATCCGGCCATGACCTCGTCGGCGATGAACACGATGCCGTAACGGTCGCAGATCTCGCGCACGCCCGCGATGTATCCGGGCGGTGGCACCATGATGCCCGCGGTGCCCGGGATCGACTCAAGGATGATCGCGGCGATGGTCGACGGGCCTTCCAGCCGGATGAGCTGGTCGAGGTAGGCCAGCGCCCGCTCCGTTTCCTCGGTCTCGGTGGTGGCGTGGAACTGCGACCGGTACAGGAACGGGCCGAAGAAGTGCACCACCCCGGCATTGCCGTGGTCGTTGGGCCAGCGCCGCGGGTCACCGGTCAGGTTGATCGCCGTCTCGGTGCCGCCGTGGTAGGCGCGGTACCGCGACAGCACCTTGTAGCGGCCGGTGTGCAACCTCGCCATGCGCACCGCGTGCTCGACCGCGTCGGCTCCGCCGTTGGTGAAGAACACCTTGTTCAGGTCGCCGGGCGTGCGCTCGGCGATCAGCCTTGCCGCCTCCGAACGCGCCGCGTTGGCGTACTGCGGGGCGACGGTGCACAGCTTGGCGGCCTGTTCGGCAATGGCGGCAACAACTTTCGGGTGCTGATGCCCGATGTTGGTGTTGACGAGCTGACACGAGAAATCGAGCAGCCGGTTGCCGTGGCCGTCCCACACATAGGACCCCTGCGCAGCGGTGATCGTCATCGGCGAGAGTTCCTCCTGCGCCGACCAGGAGTGGAACACGTGCGCGCGGTCCAGTTCATAGGCCCGCGCGGCCTCGGCCTTGGCTTCCTCGATGCTCAGACCATTGGGAAGCACGGCGGACTCTTGAGTCACAGTCATGAATTCCAGTCT